>NZ_BAAHXT010000006.1:0-283963 GCF_054657935.1 Spirochaeta dissipatitropha
ACACTGAAAGCGCTGGAATTCACCAGCACAGGCTGAACTGCGGCGCCCTTTCCGATAGAACCATTTGCCAACTCGTTCTTTCTCGGATCTGCTGCGCTCATGATGATGGTGATGCTGGCAGTCCTTGTTGGGACAGAAGGGAGGGGTATGCATACGAAACTCCTTTTTTCGTTTTGTACATACCCTCTATTACAACAGCAATGTTCATATATCTTTGCTTACAGCGTGGTGAGAGAGGAAATCATGGTGCCATCTTGCTACTACTCATAAGCATTTCTGATGTCTGGTTCATGTGCTTGACAAGTCCGGTTCAATTACTATAACTTTTTTATATGGAAATCTTTTCTGCGCCGAGCCTGGGTCTATACCTGCTGTCTCTATCGGGACTAACAAGAGCTGTTAGTGCTGATTGTTCTGTGCGCGGATCGCAAGGTTTCTGTTAGAATATTTTGAAACCAGCAGCCCGTTATCGAGCAATCGGTAACGGGCTTTTTTTATATGCAGCCTGCATGAGGAGGAACAGTATGGCAAAATATACACGGTTTCCGAAAGTTGATTTGTCCGATCGTACCTGGCCGGACAAAGAAATCATATCAGCGCCGATATGGTGCAGTGTGGATCTACGTGATGGTAATCAGGCGCTGGCTAATCCAATGGGGGTCGCTCAGAAACTGAGAATGTTCAGTTTGCTCGTGGATATCGGTTTCAAGGAAATTGAGGTTGGTTTCCCTGCGGCCAGTCAGATCGAGTTTGATTTCGTCCGGACTCTGATTGACCGCGAAATGATTCCGGATGATGTGTCTATTCAGGTTCTTACACAGGCTCGTGAACATCTCATCGAGCGGACATTCGAGAGTGTCAGGGGTGCCCGGAATGTCATTCTGCATGTATATAATTCAACCAGCAGCATGCAGAGGAAGATAACCTTCGGTATGACCAAGGATGAAATAAAGAATATTGCGGTTCGCGGAGCTGAAATGGTGCTTGAGCAGGTGAAAAAGCAGCCCGAGACGAATTTTCGTCTGGAGTACAGCCCGGAAAGCTTTTCAGATACCGAGCTTGATTATGCCAGCGAAGTCTGCAATGCAGTGACTGCTGTCTGGCAGCCGACTCTGGACAAACCCGTTATAATTAATCTTCCAGCTACGGTGGAGTGGACAACTCCCAATGTACATGCAGATCAGATCGAATGGATGTCAAGAAATCTCGAGCACCGTGATTCGGTTATTCTGAGTCTGCACACCCATAATGACCGGGGAACCGGAGTTGCCGCGACCGAACTGGGGCTTATGGCAGGTGCCCAGCGGGTTGAAGGAACCCTGTTCGGGAACGGAGAGCGAACAGGAAATCTGGATATAGTAACTGTTGCCCTGAATATGCTGTGCCAGGGGATTGATCCGGAACTCGACTTCAGTGATGTCCCGTCCATCCGTTCGGCATATGAGGATCTGACCGGCATGGATGTACATGCCAGACATCCCTACGCGGGGGACCTTGTTTTTACCGCTTTTTCCGGCTCACATCAGGATGCTATCAAGAAGGGAATGGATCGCCGTGACGGTCTGAGCGGCCCGGATACTCCCTGGGAGGTGCCGTATCTGCTTATCGATCCCAAGGACATCGGGCGGACATATGAGGCTATAATCCGAATTAACAGCCAGAGCGGCAAAGGCGGGGTGGCATATGTGCTCTCCCGTGAGTTCGGTTTCGATTTACCTAAATCAATGCACCCCGAGTTCGGTAGAATCATGAATCAAGCGGCAGACAGACTTGGCCGGGAAGCTGACAAGCAGGAAGTATTCGGCATTTTCCGTCAGGAATATCTGGATAACACAGATCCTCTCGAGCTTATCCGGCTGCGTTCGCTGACGGATGAGATGGGTGACCATAAGCTTACTCTGACAGTAAAAATAGCCTACAAGGGGCAGATTCAGGAGATTACCGGCAGGGGCAATGGCCCTATCGACTCTTTCGTTCAGGCAATGAGCGAACGCGGCTGGAATGGATTTTCCATAATCGATTTCAAGGAGCAGGCAGTCGGTAGTGGAGCAGGAACCGAGGCTGCAGCTTACGTACAGATACAGACAAAGGATGCTGCCAGATTCTGGGGTGTCGGTGTGGACACAGACATCTCTATTGCTGGACTGAAGGCAGTTGTGAGCGCCTTCAACCGCTCACAGCTCAGATAATGATCACAGAATAATCCAGGAATCAGAAGTGTCGGAGTCAGCTTTCTACCGAGGCTCCGACACTGAGTCACCTGGAACAAGCTTCGGAGGGAAGATGCGCAATTTTTCAGCTGGAGGGTTCCGTTGTGACAGACCAAGCATGAGCTGTTCTGCTGCCAGCCTGTATATATCTGCCAGACAGAGGTCCAGGCTGGTAATTCGCAGCGGCAGTAGATCCAGTATCGGAAGATTATCGCAGGCAGCTATTGAAACATCACCCGGGATCGAAATACCGGCATCCATCAGTTTCTGAACCAGTCCAAAGGCAGTTAGGTCGTTCACTGCTGCGATAGCGGTGACAGCGCCTTTTCTGATTTCCGGAATAAGTTGTTCGGCTGCAGCTCTGCCGCCTGCAGGTCCTATGGCTACTTCTATTTCGAGAACTTCGAGGTCATTAAAAGCACTGCAGAAGCCGTTTTTCCTGTCCATGTGACTGCTTATTTCGCGCGTCTGTCCGGAGACAAAAGCTGTTTTGCTATGCCCGGCTTTTTGAAAGAGCTCGGCAATCAAGCTGCCGGCTGCCTGGTTGTCAACAGCAAAACGCATCCCGCTTGTGAAATGGTGGACATGGTGCCCGAATACCATCGGAATACCGCTTGCCTGAAGTCGCTGCAGCTGTTCCTGGCTGTCTATATCGTAGACGATAATTCCGTCAAAATCACCGTTTTGAAGACTGTGTCCGTGCTCGGTTCCAATGGTCAGGTGATACGGGCTCCGTTCGATCGTATTCAGCACCGCTTCCAGACTTTCTGTATAAAGGCCAGCGTAGAATACAGCATGCGAAGGATCGTGACTGGAGAGTTTCCGTCCGTCGATCCAGAGAATCCTTCCCGTGCTTTTTCTTGCCAGGGCCGATGCAAACTTGTTCGGCGCATATCCCAGCTCGGAAGCAGCCTTGAGAACTTGTTCCCGCTTCCCGTCGGATACGGTTTCGGGACTGTTGAAAACCCGGGAGACGGTAGCGGTAGATACTCCGGCCAGGCGTGCGACGCTGTCACGATCTGCTTTTCCGGATTTTTCCTGTTGACTCATTCTTTTAATATGATACAATGTACGCGCGTACATTTCAAGGTGGAGGTGGAAATGATTCCTGGATCAGCCAGAACAATTACTGACTGGAAAAAAGATATTCACAGCGGTACACTCGATTCCAGGCTGCAGAGCCTGTATGGAAGCGATCAACTGGAAAAACAGCGCAGCCGCTGGCTCAGTGTTCTCGATATTCATGAAGCGAGGGGTTGCAAGGGACCTGTGTACATGTACAGTGCACCAGGCCGAACCGAACTTGGTGGCAATCATACCGATCATAATAATGGTATCGCTCTTGCGGCGGCAGTCACTCTGGACAGTATTGCCGTAATCGAGCCGCTTCCAGGTGATGACCAACTGTCAGTCTTTTCAATCGATTTTGATCAGGAATATCTGGTTTCATGCTCCTCTCTGCAAGTACGGGATTCCGATAAGGGCAGCCTGACCGGCATCCTGCGCGGCCTGCTGGCATGGTGTGCGGAAAAAGATATAGCATTGAAGGCATTCAGGGCGACCCTGCAGAGCAATGTCAGTCCAGGTTCCGGACTCAGTTCTTCTGCCTGTGTTGAGTCATTGTTTGCCACAGTAATTACTGATCTTGGCCGTGAATCAGCCATGGCGGGTTCACGGGCCGCAGACCATGCTGAAGGACGTATTCAGGTCATCGATCCGATTCAAATCGCATTGTGCGGCCAGTTTGCTGAGAATAAATATTTCGGCAAACCTTCGGGACTGCTGGACCAGATTGGCACGGCCTGCGGCGGGGTTGTCGGCATAGACTTTGCAGATCCGGATAATGTTGCCCTAACACCTCTGGATTTTGATTTCAGTGCGCATGGATTCCAGCTGTGCATAGTGCATACACCATCCGATCACTCAGCGGATGTGGATTCCTACGCATCAATTCCGGCAGAAATGCGGCAGATAGCTTCATGGTTCGGGGCCAACACACTCCGTGAGGTTTCCGAAGATGATTTCTGGAAGGGATTCGCCAGACTCAGAAGTGAGTTCAGTGGCAGAGCCATCGCCAGGGCCGGTCATTATTTTGCTGAAAACAGACGGGTACAGGGAATGCTGACAGCATTGAAGGCCGATGATTTCATGCAATACTTGAAACTGGTAGCGGAATCGGGGCACAGTTCATTTCAGTATCTGCAGAATGTAATCGATGAAATCGATAATCAGGATTATGGACTTGCACTTCTGCTTATAGAAGCCCGCTTTGGTGAATATGGTGTGGTCGGGCGGGTGCATGGTGGTGGATTTGGGGGAACGGTGCAGGCATATGTCCCCCATGAGCATATGCAGATATTTATTGATCAAATGGAACGGGCTTTGGGTGATGGCTGTGTGGTGGCGCTCGAGATCCGCTCTGAAGGAGTAGTGAGAATATGAAAGTACTGGTAACCGGCGGTGCCGGATATATTGGAAGCACAATCTGTAATGCATTGAAGGATGCCGGTCATACAGCTGTCATCCTCGACAATCTGTCTATCGGGAAACGTGAATTTGCCGAACAGCATGTATTCTATGAAGGAGACAGCTCTGATCATGCTGTGCTCGGTCGGATCTTCAGCGATCACCCTGAAATAAAGGTCATTATTCACTGTGCAGCCTTGATAATTGTCCCCGAATCGACGGAGCATCCCAGCCGCTACTACCATGAAAATGTGGCAAAATCTCTGGATCTCTTTGATTTTATCCGCGAACGCGGCGGTTTGTCCGTAGTATTCAGCTCATCGGCTTCGATATACGCTACGGTAGAAGGCTTCCGGGTTACCGAGGAGTCACCGCTGGCTCCTTCAAGTCCCTATGCGCGAACCAAGTATATGATGGAAATGGTGCTTGCGGATTTCTGTGCTGCCTACAATATGCGCGGGCTTTCACTCAGATATTTTAACCCCATAGGATCTGATCCAATGCTGAGAAGCGGCATGCATCTTGCAAATCCAAGCCATGTACTCGCTAAACTGACCAATGCCGCGCTTGGAATAGAACCAGAGTTCTGCATTACCGGAACAAACTGGCCAACCCGGGATGGGTCAGGCATTCGGGATTATATACATATCTGGGATCTTGCCCGGGCACATGTTCTGGCAGCTGAATATCTCGAAAGCGGTCGCGATGCAGAAAAAGCTTATCAGGTAATCAATCTTGGTACCGGGAATGGTGTGACAGTACGCGAACTCTGTGACGCATTCCGGGAAGTCTGGACAGGAGATGTGCCGATTGTTGAAGGCCCTGCACGTCCCGGTGACGTCGCCGGTGCTTTTGCAGATACCAGCCGTGCCCGGGAGATACTGGGCTGGACAGCCGAGCTCTCCACCGCGGATGCAATTCAAAAAGAGCTTCAGTGGCGGGAGCGGCGCAAGGAAATGCTCGGCTACTGAGCAGTTGCGAGCCAGGGTGCAAAAATTTCGTTGTGGTGCAGAACTTTCTGCAGATATGCATAGAGCTTGTCGTTGCGGATAACTGATTTCAGGGAGCCGTTCTGCTCAGCCTCCCGGATCAGCCCGTCCATATCATGGGATGCGCCGGCTCCGCGGGTGCTTCCCATGGCTTTCTTTGAATCAAGCAGCCAGTTTCGGTAGGATTCCGCGCTTTTCTGCAGGCGTGACGTGTCTTTGCCCTCATTCTGGTACCATTCATCCATCTGGCTGAGCAATGCAAACAGCTCATCGGCTTTGTTGAGAGTTTGGCGGTATACAGAATGCGGTATGAAGGGCGCTATCTGGTGCCTGTTGGTCATTTCGCTGAAGATACCACCCAGTTTCTTCCTGTATTTCCTGTCCGGATTTCCGCTCGTCAGTTCCTTACTGTAGAGTTCTGCATAGAGCCCGGGGAGATCAGCATTCCTGCCTGCCAGCAGGGGATGCATCAGCGTGCGCATGAAGAGATTCTTCTGCCGGCCGGGGCGTAGGGTTAATCCTCCCGGTATAATACAGGAAACCCCCGCAGCCTTGAGTCGCCGATACATCTCATCAATCTTTTCAAAAGAATCACTGAGATGCGGAATGAGCGGCATCATCAGAACTCCTGTATGGCAGCCGGCTTCAGAAAATTTCTGCAGACAGGCGATGCGTTGCTCAGGGGAGGGTGCCCCGGGCTCAATCAGTGAGGATAACTCAGCGTCCAGAGTCGTAATGGTCATCAAGAGTAGAAAGCCTGCCTGTTCATGTACTCGCTTCCACAGGTCGATATCCCGCTCGACCAGGCATGACTTGGTAAGCACTGTGACCGGAAACCTGAAGTACTGCAGAATTTCGGCGCAGGCCCGGGTAATTCCCAGCTCCGCCTCAATCGGCTGGTACGCATCAGTAATCCCGCTGCTGATCGAAATCGGTCCGGGTTCCCTTAATCTCGGCAGTTCCTTCTGTAGAAGCTGTGGAAGATTCTCCCGGAAAACGATGTCCCTGGAAAAATCACCCTCAACGAAATATTTCTCTGCTCTCCCGTCGCAATACAGGCAGCCGTGAGCGCAGCCCATATAAGGTGAGCAGGCATAGCGCGTCATGGTGAACAGTCCGGGCAGAGGTGAAGACTTGAGGGCTTTTCTGACCTGCCTCGCTTTTGGCCTGATTCCGTCACCTCGAGGTGCGACCTCGTCTATCGGAAAATCAGATTGCAAGAATGTCGTAGGGAAGCCCTTTCCGGGCTTCGGTCATCATGGGAGCGACGGTCTCTCGCCACTTCAGGTAATGATCAGTCTGTTTATGAGCGGCGGCAGCCTCCGGGGATTCATAGGCCTCATACAGAACAAAGCTGCAGTTGTCATCGCTGCTCTGCAGAAAGTCAAACCTGAGATTCCCGTTTTCCTGTACTGAATACTTCTGGTTTTCTCTGCTTGCTGTAATGAAATCCTGTAGATATTCATTCTTGACCCTTATATGTACTATTGTTACCGGCATTTACCCCTCCAGATAATCACTGCAATTATATATCTCCCCGGTTTCAAGCCGGGGCAGGCTGCATATTGTCTGAACAGCTGCAGCAATTTTTTCGGCTGGCTGCAGCTGTCCTCTTTCTTTCCGCTGGATAAATTTACCGACGGCCGGGAAATCCTCTTCGCGGCTGGCTCTAATTTCGGCCTGCATATCTGTATCCATAATTCCCGGATCAATACTGATTATTTCGCAGGCAGGTTCCTCGAGGGCGAGGGCTCTGACCGCATTGTCCATCGCTGCTTTTGCTGCACAGTAGAGACTCCACCCTGCATAGCCGTGTCGCGATGCCCCGGACGAAATACTCGCCAGTCGCAGCTTCGGTCCCTGAAAATGCTTCATAACCTGCGAGAAAAAGACCAGAGCCGTGCTGATATTCAGATCTGCTGACTTTCTGATATCACCAGCCGAAATATTCCTGAGACCACGAATCGGCTGCAGACTTGCGGCATTGCTGATTGCCAGTACCTCGTCGAAGTGTTGACTGGAAAAGCGTTCAAAGCTATGGGAAAAAGCCCGTTCTGCTGCTTCAGGATCGGACAGGTCGATTTCTACAGACCATGGTGCGGCTGCCGTTCTGGAGAATTCGATTATGCCCCAGCCAGCGCTGCGGTACAGATTGCAGAGCTCTTTTCCGAGACCCTTTGATCCACCGGTAATGACAAAGAGTTTCATTCTATTTCCTCCCCAATAATTGTAGCCGTAAAACGGCGGGAACCGCCATGGTTTCTGTGTTCGCAGAGGTAAATTCCCTGCCAGGTTCCCAGGCACAGGCGTCCATCGCTTATCGGTATGGTAACTGAATGTCCCAGAAGAGAACTCTTGGCGTGAGCCGGCATATCGTCGGATCCTTCCATGGTATGTACATAGTATGACTGATTCTCTGGAACCAGGTGATTGAAAATCTGCTCCATATCCCGGCGGACATCCGGGTCAGCGTTCTCATTCAGAGTCAGACCTGCCGAGGTGTGCAGTATGTGGAGGTGCAGAAGTCCGGCCGAGAACCTGCGAATTTCCGGAATTTCCTGTTCCACAATCCTGGTTATGAGGTGAAATCCCCTGCGCTGCTGTGGTAAGGCGAAATGTTTCTGGACAATCTTCATATTTGAAGTATACCCCGGGTAAACGTACCCTGGCAAATCGAGAAAAATGATGGGGTATTATCTCTTGCGGACGAGTTTCTCAACCTCAATAATGCCCTGCTCTTTATTCAGTACAAAGCGGACCCGGTTGAATACCCTTTGAACTATATAGGAAACATGGCCGATTTCAATATAGGAGCCAGGGTAGATCTGCCCGCTGACTTCAACGGAGGCCTGGTCATTCTTGTCGAGATTAACCACCAGATCTGCGGCCTTGTTATTCAGACTACTCATTGCATTCTGAACCTTGACCTTGATCTCGGCCAGCTTCTCAAGCTGTTCTCCACTGCTTCGTGCAATCTGGCTGTTGATTTTCTGAAGCATGAGCGCGAGTTTCATGGATTTATCCTGTATAAGTTCCAGCTGATGAACTGCAGAGAAATTCAGTCCACAGTATATCTCTGTTTTAGGGCCCATCTGTGAGCCGATCTGATATGCCTTGACCCCGTTCTGTGCATATACACAGCCCCCTACAATAATACCCTTCCCGCTACAGTCCACAATGTCGCTGCTGTGTACAGCAGAATGAAGAATTCCAGTCGAGACAGTTATTGCTTTTCCTGCTTCCACGTAACAATTCTCGATAAACTTCGACCGGATCTCGCCTTCCGCTATGACCTTTCCTTTTCTTCTTCCGATTATTCCCTGCTGAACCAGAACATCGCCTTTACAGGATACAAGAGAGGCGTCCAGAGTACTTTCGGAAAGTACAGAACCACCGGCTTTAATGACAAAGTTATCCTTGACATCTCCCTTGATTATTACATCGCCTGCAAAATTTATGTTTCCGGTTTGATAATCGACCCCGCCAGCTAATACCAGGGTCTCACTTACCAGAAATTCGTCTTCAGTGAGTTCGAAGCGTCCGTCACAGGCGGCACGCAGCAGGCCATCCTCTTCAACGATGTTCTTCAGGGGGTTGAGCTGCCTCACTTTTCTGACCTTGAATGGCAGGTTCTGGCTGCTAATATCCATGCCTTCGCTGCCTGGCCTTTCTTCTCTGCGTCTCCCCAATACCTGTCCCTTTTTTACAAATATAAAAGGGCTCATTTCCCGGTAATCAACCGGTCCCCTGGAATCCGGTTCCTTTTTGGGCGGGCTTTTCAGGTCCGGTTCAATTACTATATGTGAGGGAATCATCTCAACGGGACCTTCACCTTCTGCAGCAAGAATGTGTTTGACTGGTTTTCCTGAAAGATTGCACTCGGTCATGGCTTCCTTGATTTCTGCCCAGTGAATACCGTAGTTGACTCCTTCAATCTCAAGCTGTACCAGCAGGTGATCCATCGTTATGTGCTTCATTCCCTCACTGGCTGGATAGAAATCAGCATAAGCCCGTAGATTATCATCATCAGTCTGGATTGTTACGTATCCATGACTGGGGAATGCGATGCCCATCTCTTCAAGGCGCTGAAAGCGTGTGAACGCATCTGCGCTGGCTTGTTCCAGAGGATCCCGGGATGATGCGAAATCAATCTTGATTTCGTCAATATCGGCCAGGAGCTTATCCGACAAATCAGAGATATTGTCGATTCTATCTGCCTTCCGTTTGTTCATAGTGAATCCTTCAGACCTTCAGCGCATCCAGAATTTTGGCTATCTCAAAAGGTTTCTTGATTATGCCTTTCGCACCCGAGTTCATGGCTTCAGCCGCGATCGGATCTCCCGGATGACCGGTAATAATCAGGATTTTGCTTTCTGCTTTTGCTGCCATGATCGCTTGGGTAACCTCAGCTCCATTTTTTTCCGGCATCAGGACATCGACCAGAATCAGATCGAAATCACTCTCCCTGGCAGCTTGCACTCCTTCGCCGGCATCGGAGTGTGATGCAACCTCAAAACCCATATCTGTCAGAATCGAGCTGACAGCCTCCAGAATTGCAACCTCATCATCAATGATCAGTATTCGCTTTGTCATTTCCCGCTTTCCCCTTTGTTATGTATATTTCTGTTCAGAATCAAGGCTCCAATCGATTTTCTGAACAAGTCAAGCTTTGGAGGTTTACTCAGAACGACATCGATATTTTCAGGTGTCTCATCGTCCTGCATAAGAACCCCCCAACCGGTAAGCAGTATAATCGGTATGTCCGGCTGGGTCTTCTTTACCATGGCGGCTAATTGAAGCCCGTTTATATTTGCCATACCGTAATCTGTAACAAGGACCTGAAAAGGTACTCCCTTTTCTAGCTCGCTTTTCAGGATTTCTAGTGCTTCTCCGCCTGAGCTTGCGGAAAAGACTTTATGTCGGTCAATCTGCAGCATTTCTTTCAATACAGGCAGAACGCGCTCATCATCCTCTGTCAAAAGGATCTTGAGTCCTTCAGGGTACGCTTCGCTGGTCGAAGGCAGTTCCGCAGAGGCCTCTGGAGCGGTGATCGGAAACCTCAATTGAATCCGTGTGCCTTCTCCTGGTTTACTGTCAATCTCCATACTGCCATTATAACGCTGGATCATGCCGAAAACAGCTGGGAGGCCAAGCCCGGTACCATCGACTCCCTTGGTGGAAAAGAAAGGCTCCATGCAGCGCTGCACGGTTTCTGCATCCATGCCCTTGCCGCTATCTTCAACAGTCAGGACTGTATAGCCATCCTTCTGTTCGGCATTCAAACAGATACTGCCGTTTGTTTCGATTGAATCACAGGAATTAATCAGCATATTGGTTAATGATTCGCGCAGATCGCTCTGGTTCACCATCAGTACCGGATTTCCGCTGATCTTTTTGACTACATCTATATGCTTTCCCTTTTTGTCAGCTGAGCTCTGCCACAAAGGCCTTGTCAGGTCTATTACCTCATCGAACAGGGTATCTACCGACACCTCCTGCGTTTCACCACTGTCGTTTTTCTGGTAGAAGGCCCGCATTCTTTTGGCAACATGTTCAATGTCCTGTGCCGCGTTCTGAATAGACTTCAAGTAGCGGATTCTGGTGTCCATATTTCCGTCGGGGAGTGCAAGCAGGGATTCAGTATAGAGCAGAATGGGCACGAGGGCATTGTTTATATCGTGAGTAATGCCGCTGGCAAGCTGGCCCATGGCTTCCATACGGCGCTGTTGTGACATGTTTTCCATGACCTGGGATAATTGTTCATAGGATTGATCGAGTTCGGAATACAGTCTCCAGTTATTGATCGAGAGAGAAAGGAATTCTATGAGGTTGTTGAGAAATCTCCACTCATCTGATTTAAGTCTTTTTCTGTTGGTAAATGCCAGGTACAGAAAGGCCGTTTTCATTTCTGACAAGGCGAAGGGGATCTTGAGTATGGCCTGAATTTTTTTACTCTGCAGGACTTCGAGGACACCCTGCCATATTTCACTCTTCTTCCCGTCCGAAATATCCGTGATTTCGATTATCTTGCTGCTTCCGCTCTCTGTCAGTACTTTCGGGAAATCTGCGGCATTAATCAGCATGCCAGGAGTAAAAAACTGCCTGAGGGCGTCATCATGGCGGCTTAGTGCTTCTACTTCCAGCTCTTCAGGCGTCTCCTTCTGAAATGTAAGCAGTCCGAAGCTATGCTCCAGGCTTTTGTCCAGATAGTGAAAGAATAGATCTATCAGGGCCTGGAAATTCTGCTCTTCGGCAGCAGACCTGGAAAAATCATTCAGGGTGCGAACCCATTTTGCATGCCTTTTGAGTTTTTTTTGGGCTGACTTCAGCTCGATAACACTTTTTTCGAGTGCCCTCTGACTCTGTTTGATTTCTGAAATATCATTGAGTACCAGCAGACACATGGGTTCATCCTCATAGATGATTGGTGAAGTGTGTATGAGGTAGTTCTCCCGGGTTTCTGTGTTTCCTTTTCTGGATTTGATTTCCACTTCGATATTATTAAATTCCTGTTGTTCCTCGATTGTTCTTGAAACCGTTTCCCTGAGTTGGCAGGCACTACACTCGGGATGATCGCCACAGGAAAGATCTTCACCTGCTGAATTAATGCATTTAATAAGGCTGCTCTTACCGGTACCTATCAAATGCTCGGTTGCTGTGGGTTCTGAAGCATTGAGAGGTAGATTGATTTCGCGAATTATATGCCTGGCATCAAGAATTATCATGGTTATGGGGACACTGCGGAAGATAGTGTTGAGCTGAGCGGCTGTGCTGCGTACCTTTTCAACCGCATTCTTTTCCTCGGTTATATCCTCGATTATGTACGCGGCAAGGTCTGCTGACGGACTGTCCTCTGATTTGAATGGTATCGCATTGATCTTGATCCACCTATGCTTACCTGAGATTCGGTGCGTAAAACCGAGTATCTTGTCCTTGACAGCTTTTCCTTCGTTCAGAAGCTGGAAGAACTCATCTCCCTGCAGGAGGAATAAACTTCTGGTTCCATCTTCTTTACTGTAACCAAGGTCCGGGAGGTCCTTTCCTACTAGTTCTCTGGCAGGTATTCCGAGTATGTCTTCGGCTGAAGCGTTGGCAGTTATTATTTTACCGGACAGATCCTGATAGAGAACTCCGAGTGGAAGCTTGTTGAAGAATTTCAGATGCCTGCTTTCCGACTCGAGCAGGCTTTTCTCCAGCTGTCTGGAGTAGCTTATGTCTGAAATTATTCGTATAGTTTCAGCGCCCTGTCCATCTTCCTGAAGGCTGCGTACCGTTGATAGTCTGTACCAGTGTTCATTGCGGGTGAAGTACATTTCCTGGGCTTGATTGCCCGTTGCCTCAGGACCGGATTCTATTCCGGATAGGTCATGAAAATTTCTGTTGATTATTTCCTGCCACGATAAGCCGAGAAAATCCCGGAATGCATGATTTGCCCGGATAATGAGTCCCCGGTCATCGGTTACGCAGACGCTGTCCTGCATGGCATCGAAGGTTGCTCGCCATTGCCTGCCGGCTCGAACCAGCACTTCAGTTACCGATGAGTGTTTCCGTACCGATTCGTTTTCCCCGATGATGTGAAGACTGGACATAAAAAGCTGATTCAGATCTGCCGCATGAATATAGTCAGAGGCTCCGGCTCGAATATACTGCATTGCATTCCGGCAATCGCTTTCCCCGGTAAAAATAAGGAGCGGAATGCCAGGGTTGAGCTCCCGCGCGATAATAAGAGCCTGCATCGGAATTCCATGTGCCTCTACGGAGTTGCTTGCAATAACTGTGAGTTGAACGGGAGTGTTTGTGATTATTGATTGAAAGTCTTCCAGGGTATCAGCCAACAGAAATTCAGCCGAGATAGCAACTCTCCTGAGTGCTTCCTGTATATTCTGAGTTTTTCCATACTTGTGATTCAGTATCAATATGTGAATCATTTTATTATTATAGTCTAAGTCAGGAATCACATGTGCGCAATGCCATATCCGGGAATATGGGGAGACCAAATGAGAGCAGCAAAGGTTTCAGGAATATTTTGTCTGATTATTATAATTTCACTGATCACGGCGTGTGCCAGCTCGCTGAGGGGAAGCTTGAATAATCCCCGGCTGTTGGCAGACTCATCGTCGCGTTTCCTCGAACTGGATTCAATTCTTGTGCACTATACGGATTCGGCTCATGGACTGACTACTGCTGATTATCCGGTTCTGATGCTGTTGCATGGTTTCGGAGGCAATACTTCCAACTTTGATGCAGTAATCGGGGAGCTTTCGGGACTTTTTCGGGTGATTGCTTTTGATCGGCCTCCTTTTGGATATTCCCAGAAAGCCTTACCTGCGGACTATGGAGAACATAGTCCGTATTCAAGGACTCAGCAGGCAGAATATGCAGTACAGCTAATGGATGCCCTGGGCATTTCTTCTGCAGTACTTGTAGGGCATTCAGCAGGAGGCGCGGTTGCCCTGCAAACAGCCATTCGTCATCCGGACAGAATCGAAGGGCTGCTGCTTGTTTCACCAGCTGTACAGGGAGGCGGATCTCCTGCCTTCGTCCGGAGGCTATTTTCTATTCCTCCTTTTCGATGGTTGGGGCCGTTCATAGTAAGAAGGACTCTTGCCGGGTCAGAGCGCATTCTTGCACGAAGTTTTTATGACTCAGCAGTAATTACAGAGGATATCCGCCAGCAGTATCGGAGAGGGTCAGAAATCAAGGATTGGGACAAGGCTTTGTGGCAGTTCAGTATTGAAGCAGAAAGCAGTGGGGACAGCCTGGATTATACAAAAATATCCGTGCCGGTACTTATTATTAGTGGCGCGGAAGATGAAATTGTCGATCCTGAGCAAAGCATCCTGCTGCACGGAAAACTGTCGGACTCGGAGTTGTATCTCATGGAAAAGATAGGTCATATCGCCTTTCAGGAAGACCCTGAGGGGTTTCTTGAAATAGTCAGACCGTGGCTGACTGACCGTTATCTTAATCGCTGAACTGCTCATCCCAGCGATTGTGGTGTACCATGGCAGGATTCCAGCGTTCCGGCTGCTTCGGACTGCTTGCAGGATGTCCGATTACAACCAGGCCGAATGGGCTTATATGGTTCGGTATATGCAGTAATTCAGACAATCCTTCCGAGCGTTCCCGGCTGGGGTAAACTCCGCACCATACAGCCCCGAGTCCGAGCCCGTGAGCAGCATGCAGAATATTCATGATTGCCGCCGAGCAATCCTGGTCCATGAACTCCGGCTTGTAGGCCTGGTCTCTGTTGCCACAAACCAGTATCGCCAGCGGTGCTTCCGCTGCCATGGCCGCTGCGCTGTGAATAGCCGGAATCGCATCGAGGGTCTTTCGCTCATCAATTACAATGAAATTCCAGGGCTGTTTGTTGACAGCAGAGGGAGCGAACATTGCTGATTCGAGAATGCATCGCAGGTGTTCCTTGCTCACCTTTTCTGCGGTGTATTTCCGGATACTCCGGCGGGTACGGATTGATTCCAGAATAGTTTCTGCCTTGTCCTTGTTAGTATTCATTGCCCTTCTCCTTTTGTGGCTTTTTCAGGGAGGTATTTTTCGATTTCCATCAGTAATTCAGATTTTGAAAATGGTTTCGATAGTTCCCCTGAGGCTCCCAGCAGTCTGGCGCTTTTCAGGAACTGTACACCTACTGAGTGGCCAGACATAAGAATCACCGGTGTTTTAATCTGCTTGTCACGCAGTATGCGCAGGAATTCAATTCCTTCCATGTCCGGCATGACGACATCGCTCAGGATCAGATTGAATTGCTCATCAGCGCATATCTTCAGGGCCTGGTATCCGTTGTTTGCTTCATAACAGAGATAACCTTCACTTTTAAGGGTCTCCTGAATAGAATCCCGAACCGCGTCCTCGTCGTCGACTATTAATATCTTATACATCTGTGTTGATTCCTCCTTACAGCCTATCGGACTCTCATGCATTTGTACACTGTAAAAAGTACTGCTTGACTTAGAGTTAACTCGAGGTCTTATGATATAGGCTATGACAAACGTAAAAGACAGATGGGCTCTTGTCACAGGAGCAAGCAGAGGTGTCGGATATCTGACAGCCCTTTTTATGGCCGCAAAGGGATGTAAACTGGTTCTTCATAGCCGTGATGCATTGCATACAGAGGCGGTGCTCCGGGAAGTTCGTGATCTCGGTGTAGAGGCTTTTTCCGTATCAGCAGAATTGTCTGATCCGGCATCAGTTCAGCAGATGCTCGAGAAGATCAAGACAGAGATTGGACATGTAGACATTATTTTCAATAACGCTGCAGTACAGATCGCATACCGGACAGACTGGGCCTCCACACCGGTTACAGATTTTACCGACAGTTTCATGATCAATACCATTGCGCCAGCAATGATCTGCTATTCCTTTCTTCCGGAAATGATGAAGCGCGGCTTCGGGCGAATAGTGAACACTACCAGTGGAATACAGAATCAACCACAGCAGGCAGGATATTCAGCCAGCAAGGCGGCATTGGATAAGTTAACTACCGATCTGGCGAGTATGGTGCAGGGAAGCGATGTAATGATCAATCTGACAGATCCTGGTTGGTGCAGGACTGATCTTGGTGGGGAGCTTGCACCGAATTCCGTAGAATCAGCCTTACCCGGTGTTGTCCTCGGAGCCTTTCTGGAAGACGGAATAAGCGGCAGATTATTGCCCGCCCAGAATTTCAGTGACATGGATCTTGAATCAGCTGTGCAAAAAGTGCGTGATGCGAAAGGAGATATTAATGAATAATTTTGTGTTCAGAAACCCAACGAAGATACTCTTCGGCAAAGGAATGGAAGATCAGGTTGGAGTAGAATCTGCCAGACACGGCAGTCGCGTACTGCTGCATTATGGAAGTGACAGGGTGAAAAAATCAGGATTGCTTGAACAGACTGTTCGTCATCTTGAAGCTGCGGGTCTGCACGTCGAACTGCTTGGCGGTGTTCAGCCTAATCCGCGGCTGTCACTGGTGGAGGAAGGAATCGGCTTGTGCCGGGAGAACAAGCTGGACATGATTCTTGCGCTGGGCGGTGGCAGTGTTATCGATTCTGCGAAGGCAATAGCAGTCGGTGTTCCGGCGGACAGACCGGTCTGGGATTTCTACACCGGTGCCGCAAGTCCAGAGGCGGCGCTCCCTGTAGCGACTATCCTCACCATTCCTGCCGCAGGCAGCGAGTCGAGCAATGCCAGTGTGATCAGTAATGATGATGGCGATCTGAAGCGTGGCCTTGGTTCAGACCTGATCTACCCCGTTTTTTCGATCCTGAATCCTGAGTTCTGTTACACCATACCCTCGTATCATATCGCGGCCGGGGCCTCGGACATCCTGGCGCATCTCATGGAGCGCTACTTCACTAATGTCCATCCGGTTGAACTTACTGATCAGCTGCTTGAAGCTGCTATGAGAACCCTTGTTTCTGTAACACCCAGGGTTCTACAAAATCCGGAAGACTATGATCTGTGGTCCGAGCTTATGCTGACCGGCCAGATTGCCCACAATAATTCTCTGGATGTCGGTCGTACCGGTGACTGGGCATCCCATCAAATCGAGCACGAGGTCTCGGGGATCTATGATGTTATACATGGGGCTGGTCTGGCTGTTATATTTCCGGCATGGATGGAGTATGTATTCAAGCATGACATACAGCGTTTTGTCCGCTGGTCGGTTGAGGTCTGGGGAGTAGAACAGGATTACTTCAATCCTGAACGGACTGTTCGTGCCGGGATAGCTGCCTTGCGCCGCTTTTCTGAATCAATAGGCATGCCGTTACGCTTATCGGATCTGGAAGTCGGTGATGACAGGCTCGAAGAAATGGCCTCCAAGGCAACTGCCGGGAACAGCCGTACACTCGGAAACTTTGTCAAACTTTCACAGGAAGATGTCTTGCAGATCTATAGACTGGCACGCTAAGATAAACCTTCACGGTACCTGCCGACTGCAGGTGCCGGTTTCAGAAGGAGGGCAGCATGCTGGCAGGAATCGAGGCGGGTGGAACCAAGTTTGTCTGTGCGGTTGCTCATGAACCGCAGACAATTATAGATGAAATTCGTTTTCCAACCGGCAGGCCCGAAGAAACAATAGCGAAAGCCGTGGATTTTTTCCGGAAGATGGAAGAGAAGCATGGCCGCATCAGCTCGCTCGGAGTCGGCTGCTTCGGCCCCCTCGATCCGGACCCTGATTCAAGCCGCTACGGCTACATAACAGCAACTCCCAAACCCGGCTGGCGTGATGTCGATGTCCTCGGCATGCTGAAGCAGCATTTCTCCTGTCCGATTGGCTTTGATACCGATGTAAACGGAGCAGCCCTCGGGGAATATCTCTGGGGTGCAGGAAAGGACTGCGATGTTCTGCTATATATAACAATAGGAACCGGTGTCGGAGGAGGGGTGCTTATACATGGTAAACCTCTTCACGGTTTGACACACCCTGAAGTTGGTCATATTTTCCTGCCCCGACCGGCGGCTGACAAAGGATTTTCCGGGGTCTGCCCCTATCATGGAGACTGTCTTGAGGGGCTGGTCAGCGGTCCTGCCCTGGAAGCCCGAACCGGACTGCCCGGCAAGGATATTCCCGAGGATCATGAAAGCTGGGATATTGTTGCCGACTATATCGCAACAGCACTCAGCAGCTATATCTGTATTCTCTCGCCGCAGAAAATAATCCTCGGGGGAGGGGTAATGGCCCAGCAGCATCTTCTTGACCGGGTGCGTAGCCGTGTGCCCGAGCTGCTCAACGGCTATGTTCCGCACCCGGCAGTGACGGTGAACATTGACCGCTACATAATCCCCACAGGCCTTGGAGATAAATCCGGGGTAATGGGCGCCTTTGCTCTGGGGTTGCTTGCCGCCGGGGCATGAAGCGGTCAAATAACTGAAAATTTCTCACCTGCCATGAATAATTCCTCCTCTCTGCGGTACTATGTACAGAACTATGAAAGGAGCTGTAATGATACAAGTAGAAAATCTACATAAAGCTTTTAAAGTCAAAAAAACACGCAAGGAAGCAGTTAAAAATGTCAGCTTTACCGCTGAATCCGGGAAGATATTCGGTCTGCTCGGTCCCAACGGGGCAGGCAAGACGACCTGCCTGAGAATAATCGCAACCCTGCTCAAGGCTGATCAGGGTACAGTGACGGTCGACGGCATTGATGTCCGCCAGGATCCCAGAAAGGTCAGAGACCGAATCGGGTTTCTGACAAGCGATATGAAACTGACCGGAAATCTCAGTCCCCGTGAAATCGTTACCTTTTTCGGGCATCTGAATCATCTCGAGGATGCGGTCATCCGGGAGCGCCTCGAGAAAATATCAGGATATCTGGATATGAATGATTTTCTGGACAAGCCGGTTGAAAAACTCTCCACAGGAATGTGCCAGAAAGCATCTATTGCAGTCAGTCTGATTCATGATCCCCAGGTAATAATTTTCGATGAGCCAACCAACGGGCTTGATATTCTGGCAGCCAAGACTGTTGTTGATTTTCTCAGGGATTATCGTGATCAAGGAAAGACAGTTATTGTCTCGACGCACATAATGTCAGAAGCTGAAAAACTCTGTGATCAGGTAGGGATTATTCTTGATGGGGAGCTTGCTGCCGAGGGAACCCAGCAGGAGCTCAAGGAACGCTATAATCAAGCATCGCTTGAAGATGTGTTCTTCTATATCGCACAGGAGAAAGGGGTACTACAAGATGCTTAGGGACGCATATATAATCTTTTCAAAGGAATTCAGGAATGTCTTCAAGGACAAGCGGGCAATTTTTTCAAACTATGTTCTTCCATTGCTGCTCATGCCGGTTTTGTTCATAGGGATTGAATTCTTCACCAGCCGTCAGATTACAGAAGCCCAGGAACGGGTATATCCAATTCACCTGGTGAACAGTCCAGGCACAGATTTCGAACAGATCATGGACCAGTATCTGTTGTTTGATCTGGTAGATGAGGGCTATAACCGGGAAACGCTTACGGTTGCATTCCCCCGCGGCTACAGTCCCGGGGATCAGGCCATAGTTGAGGTTTATGCTGATTCAACCAGCACTCCGTTCAGCATGGCTGCCCAGCGGGTAGAGGCTGCAGTTCGGGAATACAATCAGCAGATAGCTTCAGAGCGTTTGACTCAGGCAGGTGTACAGCCAGGTGAACTTGAGAGCATCAGTCTTCAGCGCATAGATGTGGCACCCCCGGAAGCCCAGGGATCGAGCTTCCTGGCAATGATGCTGCCGTACCTCCTGCTTATCTATATTTTCGCTGGATCCATGGCAATGGGTATGAATATTACCGCCGGCGAGAAAGAACGCGGGGGCTTTGCCATACTGCTGGTTAACCAGGTCAGTCGATCATCGATCGCTCTTGGAAAGATATTTTTCCTGGTAGCTTCAGCCATGATCAGTTCTATCAGTTCTGCTGTGGGGATTATTCTGGCTGTCAGGTTTAATCCTGCCATGTTCGGTGCACCCGAGATGGGTGCTGGAATGGCAATGTTCAACCTCGGTGGTGTGATAAGCCTGCTTCTGACCGTTCTGACTGCTGGCGGCGTTTCGGCTGCACTGATAGTTCTGCTTGGAAGTCTCAGTCGGAACATGAAAGAGGCTTCAGGATACATTTCACCAATGTATATCGTGGTGATCCTGGCCGGTGTAGTAACCATGAACCTGGACGCTACCAGTAATCTCGCTCTGTTTGGTATTCCCCTTATTAACCTTATCTTTATGCTCAAGGGTATTATCACCAGTCAGTACACCCTGCTGCAGCTTCTGGTTACGGTCGGAGCAAATACGGCCGCCCTGGCTGTACTGGTTTACGCTACCTCACGCTTGTATAATTCCGAACGGGTGCTGAATACCGGCGCCTGATTCTGGCCTCAGCCCGGTAAATCCGGGTTGAGCTTTTCTTCTGGATGATAAAGTTGGCTCCGTAGAAAACTGGATGAAACCTGTGCTACACTCCCGGCGAAAGGGGAGAGATATGAAACTATTATACACAGGAAAAACCAAGGATGTGTACCATCAGGCCGATGGTACATACTTATTGCGGTTCAAGGACGACGTAACCGGCGCAGACGGGGTATTTGATCCGGGGGCGAATACCGTTGGTCTCAGTATAGAAGGGGCTGGCAGGGCCGGCCTTCGGCTTACCCGGTTTTTCTATGAAAAAATCAACGAGGCAGGTATTCCGACGCATTTTATTTCGGCTGATATAGACAGCTCGGAAATGACAGTACATCCGGCTGAACTCTTCGGCCAGGGAGTAGAAGTGATTCTCCGATACCGGGCTGTGGGAAGCTTTCTCCGTCGGTACGGAAAATACTGCAGCGAAGGTCAGGCGCTGGATGCGTATGTCGAAGTCACCTTGAAGGATGATGACAGAAATGATCCCCTGATTACCGATGAAGCACTTGAACTTCTTGGAATAATGAACCGCAGTGAATATGCAGAGTTGACAGATATGACGCGCAGAATAGGAGCAATTGTGCGTGACGAACTCGCTGCTCGAGGTCTTGATCTCTATGACATTAAGTTCGAATTCGGCCGTATCGGCTCCAGCAAGCAGGTTGCGCTCATCGATGAGATTTCAGGCGGCAACATGCGCGCTTACCGTGGGGCTGAGTATATTGAGCCGCTCGAACTGGAACGGATAATGCTCGAATCATAATGTAATCGGGACCTGCAGTTCTGTCAGCCAGTTCTGGGGGTCCTCTTGATTCCAGATTCCATCAATATACGATTCTCTGGGTGGTCCTGCTACAGTGTGATTGTTGTCCTCAATCCACTGGAAGACAGCGGCGTATGCTTCGGACAGGCTCTCATAAGGGCCTTTATGCAGTACGCAGGCGGCCCGTCTCACGGCAGGAATATTCTTGAACACGATTCCCGCTGTCTCTGTTCCTCTGCGTTCAACTGCCTCGCAGAATTCAATATCGATATCCTGTTCCCTGTATGCACCATCATGATACATAATAAAGCAGTACGGTGGATCGGTCTTGCATCGGAGATCGGGATTGGCTGAACTGACGCTTCTTCCGATTTCGGGTATAACTTCGAAGTAGCTCTTGTAGGACTCTACCTTCATGCGCTTGCTGTAGACCAGTACTGCCGGCAGTTCCTTTACAACAATCTGATGCTGCATATTATCTCCCTTTCCCAGTAGTTCCAGATAATGATGGATTGAGCTGAGTTTAGCTGACTGCTCCTGTAGCTGGCGCTCGAGTTCGGCCCTCCGCTTCAATAGGATCGCTTCAATCCCCTGATCGGGGTTCTGCAGAATACTCCGGATTTCACTGATTGATAGCCCGCACTGCCGCAGTGAATTTATCCGGTGCATCTCCGGGAGTTGGGAACTGGAGTAATAGCGGTAGTTGTTGGCTGGATCTATCCATGCAGGTTTCAGCAGACCCTCCGCTTCATAATAGCGGAGGGCTTTCACGCTTAGTTTGGCATACCTGGAAAACTGTCCGATCCGGAACATACACAAACTCCTTGGGCTTATTCCCAGCGGAAAAAGATGAGTGACAGCACACATGATATACCGGTAATTATTGCCAGAGCAATAATCCGTGAATAATCATCGGTAATATCTGTGCCTGCTACGGCACCTTGAAGCAGTTGAATCCCCTGGGTCAACGGGAAGAACTCCGCAAAACGCTGTAGCCCCCGGGGCAGTATCGCATAGGGAATTGTTGCCCCGGAAAACAGCAGCATGGGAAAGTAGAGCAGGGTGCAGACCCAGTTGGCGGTTTTAATGTCAGGGACAAGTGCAGCTACCATGTATCCTATGCTGAATATACTGCATTGCAGGAACAGGAAGCTGAGTACGTAGCGCAGTATGCCTCCATGAATCTCAACAGAAAACAGCAGGCTTGCAATCAGAAGGACCAGAAATCCGCTGATCCATGCGAAGATTGTCTGCACGAGACTTGCAGCAGCAAACAGCAGGAAGGGACTTGCTGGAGTAACCTGCATGCGCTTGAGAATTTTTCCATGTCTGTAGCCTGCAAAGGTCAATGGTAATCCCATAAGTCCAGCAGCAATAATTCCAATGCCTGCAATCCCTGCAAAGGCCGTCTGAGTTGCCTGCGCATCAGAAATGCTGCCCATCAGCAGCATTATTACTACCGGCATAATAATGCCGAAAATCAGCATGTCTCCTCCACGAAGGGCGAGGCGTGCTTCAACGGCAAAAAAAGTTCCGAATGCTTTCATTTTTCTTTCTCCGTGTCATTATTCATATAGCACATGAGTACGTCCTCAAGGTTTCTGATTTCCCGGTTGGTATTATGTTCAGCAATCAGGCTGGCCGGGGTTCCGGCAGCGGCTGTGATCCCATTCTGCAGAATCAGTATCCTGTCACAGAGGTACTCTACTTCATCCATGTAATGAGAACTGAGAACAATACTGACTCCTTCCTGCTGTAGCTCCTTGAGATACTGCCAGATCCCTCGCCGTGCCTGCGTATCCAGACCGCTGGTCAGTTCATCCAGAAATAGCAGTTCCGGTTTTCCGATCAGGGCCAGGACTATGCAGAGCTTCTGCCGTTCCCCGCCGGAAAGATCGTTTACACAGGATTTTTCCTTGCCATTAAGGTGGAAGCGTTCGAGGAGTTCCTTCCAGTTTTGTGTCTGCGGGTACAGTACCTCTGCCATTCTACAGGCTTCTGCTACCCTGAGTTTGTCCTGGAAGCCGTTCTGCTGGAACTGCACTCCCGTCCTGGCAAATACAGCCCTTCGATTTGGTGCCGGATCCATCCCGAGAATTTTTACAGAGCCCGCATCCGCTTTTTTTGTGCCCAGAATGCATTCAATGCTGGTTGTTTTACCTGCTCCGTTATGTCCGAGCAAGCCAAAAATTTCCCCTCGGGGAATAGAAAGATTCAGATCATGAAGCGCACGGGTGCTCCCGTAGCTTTTTGACAGACCCTGAACCTCCAGAATTGTGTCCATACAGACCTCCTTGCATGCAAAGCTACAGTCTCCCCTGACTGGAGGGTCAAGAAGGAATAGGATTTTTATTTGTTTAGTGGTATCTGAATTGCTGTCAGCACATGCTGTGGCGTGCAAATCATGCATGAATCGTGTATAATTAGCTCCTGCAGCAGTTCATGAGTTTATTCGGGAATGCTGTGAGAATCACCAGAGGAGTTTTATTATGCGAAGAAATGGAAGCAGTATTTTTCTGCTGCAGCTCAGCCTTGGGATTATGTTTGTTATGGTAGGCGTTGCCGCAATATCCGGGGCAACCAGCGGAATCGGTGGCTTTATGGGCGATATGAATCGACTGTTCGGCGGCAATCAGCGTACGGTTACAATTATTGTCGCTGTCATTCAGATTGTGGCAGGTTCACTGCTGCTCCTGAGTCTTTTTGGTCTCATTAAAGAAAATATCATGCAGATTCTGCTCTTGATCATACTGGTACTCTGGGCACTGGAACTGGTATTGAGGTTTGTCCTGGACGGAAATCTACTGCAGCCTGACATCCTTGTGTGGCTCGGAAACCTCGCTCCGAATCTAGTGATTTTCGCAGCACTGTGGGTCTTGTTTGAACAGCGGACACGGATTTCCTGAAAATCCCTGAATACCCGGCGCAGCGTGATACGCCGAGCCGGGTCTATATCTATCTTTGAAACTATCGTCCCAACAGTCTGTCGATCTCACTCATCTGTTGGGCCGTTAGAGGTCCGAAAGCCATTGCCGCTGCATTTTCCTCTACCTGGGAAACAGTGCGGAATCCGGGGATCGGGATTGTTCTTTCGCTGCGGCCCCAAAGCCATGCCAAAGATCCCTGAGCAAGGCTGCGTCCCTTGCTGCATAGAATCTCCTTGACAGCCTCGCGCCGTTCAAGGAATTCGGGATTTGGTTTGCCGTTCTTGAAGAACATCATCCATTCCGGGCTTTTCCTGCCGCGGACATCATCTTCAGCCGCCTCTGTATCGGCAGTGTATCGAGCAGTGAGCAGGCCCATTGCCAGTGGACCCCTGTTGATAGCTGCAAGATTGTGTTTTTCGGCTATCGAGATGACCTCGGGGTTATCGAACAGGACATTCAGCTGAAGCTGGACTGCGCTGCAGTTCTTCCCGCCGGCAAAAAATTCCGCTCTGTCCGCGAAATCTGTACTCCATCCGTATGTTCGTATTTTGCCTTCGGCTACAAGTTCTTCCAGGGTGTCACGTACCGGCCCGGCTTTTTCAGCCGGAAAGCCATTGTCATGGAACTGATACAGATCGATATAGTCTGTGCCTAACCTCTGTAAAGAATCCTCACAGGCTTTACGAATCCCAGCGGGACTGCTGTCTGAACCGGTGACCTGTCTGGTCTTCTCATTGAATACAGCATTGAACTTGGTTGCAATAACTATGTCATTGCGCTTGCCGGATAAGGCTTTGCCGAGAACCCGTTCGCTGTGACCAGCTCCATATACGTTGGCCGTATCAAAGAAGTTGACACCGGCATCCACTGCAGCATGAATCGCTCGTATAGATTCCTTATCATCAACCTCTCCCCAGCCATGCGGTTCATCACCGGAGAAGAATGGACCGCCAATGGCCCAGCAGCCCATACCCAGGGCACTGATTTCGATTTGTGATCTACCTAATAATCGTTTCATACTAATAATGTACGGCCGAACAAGAGAATAATCAATGATTTATGTTAAATGCATTTATTTACTATTTTTGTTGCAGAGCTGATAAAGCCGTACTATAGTTATAAAGTGAAGCAGCTCCTTTCCAGTTCTGATGGTCATCTACCTCGTGCAGTTCTTCCGCTAGTTCTCTCAATCCTTTTTGGACTCCTGTCGCTGCTCCTTTCCGGATATTCGATTACTTTTATATTTGGTGAGATCTCTGTCGACATAGTCTGGGTCATGATATTCCCGGTAATTATTTCACTTGCTTATGGCAAATCATATGCACTCGTATCCGCTCTTGCCGGAGGTGGCTGGTTTCCTTTCCTGATCTGGCAGAATAATGGCTGGGCAAATGTTCTGAATTTTATCCTTCTCACATTGTTCTATTTCTCTGTCGCATCAATCACCCCTGTGCATGCAAGTCTTCATGGATGGAGAGTGTATCGCAGGCTGCTTGTCCTGTTTTCCTGGTTTTTTCCCCTTATGGCTGTAGCTTACCTTGTAGTGTTTCCACTCCTGCTCTCAATGAATCCGGTGTTCTGGGCCAGGGAGTCTGTCACAAGCATTCCATTGCAGGTGAGGCTGTATTTTGTCATCAAGGATGCGTTGATATTTTTATTCATTACTGCTGTTGCAGAGACGCTTTTAAGGCTGCCACTGGTTCGTCTTTTGCTTGGGAAACGTACCCCTGAAGCAATGCAGAGAAATAACACCCTGTTTACGGTGTCTGTTTCCGGAGCGCTTGTTGTCTGGTTGTCCTTTTTACTGCTGGATGTCCTGTTTATTTCCGATCTTGCATTGTTGAACCGGCCCTACCTTTCGATCGCCCTGATGTTGATGCTGGGGTTCAGCACTTTCGCAGCCAGGGGGCTTATTTCATTTTCAGAAAAAATGCATATAACAAATGCTGTTCTGAAGGGAAGCCAGCAGCGCTTGCATGCATCACTGCAGGAGCGTGAGGTTTTAATCAGGGAGCTGTATCATAGAACCAAAAACAACCTTCAGACAATCAATTCTCTTATTTCCCTGAGAGTCGGGGAAAGTGAGAATACGGAGGTCAGAGATCTGTATTTCGAGATTGAAAATCAGATAGCTACAATGTCACTTATTCATACCAAACTCTACCAGTCAGGCAATCTGAGTCACATGCACATTCTTTCTTTCATGGAAGAGATGTATGATCTTGTATCGGTCAGCTTCAATAAGTCGGCCTGTGTGTCTTTCACAGCCGAAGGCTATGATCTGATTTTACCCCTGCAGAAGGCGATTCCTCTAGGTATCATTATAACCGAATTACTTATGAACTCCTTCAAGTATGCATTTTCAGATATGGAAACCGGCGTGATTTCTGTCAGTATCGAGAAACAGGATCATCATGATGTCTGCATTACATACAGTGACAATGGTGTCGGGGTCCCAAATGTGGAATCCCTTCATGATAACGATGGGATTGGGGTTGCAACTGTATTTGCGGTAGCTGAAGGACAGTTGGGAGCTAAAGTTGAGGTTGATTACAACAGTGGTTTGACTTATCGTATTCTGTGTGCTTTATAGCGCGTTGTCCAATATGCAATGTGACGGTGATTATATTTCACTTTACGCATGATGCCACAACTGTTATATATAGCAGTACACAGATAGGAGAGAAACATGGCTCAGAATTATTTTAATAGTATTCCCTGGCGGGAAGCGCTCGTACAGCTCGGCACCTGCCGTTTTATGGACAGCTCGGAATTTTCTGCAGGAACCGATGCACTCAAAGGAAAAAAGATAGTAATCGTCGGCGCTGGTGCCCAAGGTCTGAACCAGGGACTTAATCTTCGTGATAGTGGACTGGATGTAAGCTTCGCCCTTCGCAAGGAGGCTATCGAACAGAAGCGTGCCAGCTGGAAAGGCGCAAACGATAACGGTTTCAAGGTAGGAACCTACGATGAACTGATTCCCGGAGCTGATGTTGTTGGTAACCTCACCCCGGACAAGCAGCACAGTAACGTAATTGAATCGGTAATGCCACTCATGAAGCAGGGAGCAGCCCTGTGGTACAGTCACGGATTTAATATTGTCGAAGAAGGCATGCAGATCAGACCTGATATTACGGTAGTAATGATGGCGCCGAAAGGACCGGGAAGCGAGGTTCGCGAAGAATATGTGCGCGGCTTTGGAATTCCAACCCTGATCGCTGTACATCCGGAAAATGATCCCTCGGGGAATGGTTTCGAACTGGCAAAAGCCCTGTCAGTAGGTACCGGCGGCAGCCGTGCCGGTGTTCTGGCCTCCAGTTTTGTCGCTGAAGTCAAGAGTGACCTTATGGGTGAGCAGACCATACTCTGCGGTATGTTGCAGACCGGCAGCCTACTCTGTTTTAATAAGATGGTAGAGAAGGGCCTGGATCCTGCCTGGGCTGCGAAGTTTATACAGTATGGCTGGGAAACCGTTACCGAAGCCCTGAAATTCGGTGGCATTACCGGTATGATGGATCGCTTGTCAAATCCTGCCAAAATCAAGGCAACTGAACTTGCTGAAGAGCTCAAGGCAATTATGGCGCCCCTGTATCAGAAGCATCAGGATGATATTATCAGCGGAGCCTTCAGCAGCGGCATGATGGCCGACTGGGCGAATGACGATGCTGATCTTCTCGCCTGGCGTGAAGCCACCGGGCAGACTGCTTTTGAAAAGACCGATCCTGCTTCAGCAGACATCCGTGAACAGGAATACTTCGATAAGGGAATCCTGATGGTTGCCATGGTAAAAGCTGGTGTCGAGCTTGCATTTGAGACCATGACCGATGCCGGTATCAAGGAAGAGAGTGCCTACTACGAAAGTCTGCATGAGACTCCCTTGATTGCAAACCTGATTGCCAGGAAAAAGCTCTACGAAATGAACAAGGTAATCAGCGACACCGCTGAGTATGGCTGCTACCTTTTTGATAATGCATGTCGTCCTCTGCTTTCGGATTTCATGAAAAAGATCGATACTGATGTACTTGGTAAAGGTCTGGATTTCGTCGATGCAGGGGTGCCGAACAAGAAGCTCGTGCAGGTCAACGATCAGATCCGTAATCATCCAGTTGAAATCGTAGGTAAAAAGCTACGCGCATATATGACAGCTATGAAGGAAATCGTACTCGGAGCCGAATAATTAATCATGGAGGCGGTGTCCATGCGACACCGCCTCTGCGAATTTCCTGACGCATATAAGCTCCATGCCGAAAGGGACATTGAGATCACATTCTGGTGTTGAAGTGGGCAGGAGATTATATGAAACGTAAAATACTTATGCTGGCGCTGGCCTGTATACTGGCCTTCTGCGGAGGAATTGCGCCTCTGTTTGCCTCCGGATCCAGTGAATTGTTGCCTTCTATAAGCGAAAACAATGTAGATACCCTCATTCTGAAGGCAGCAGATTTCGATGTTTTTTTCGAACCTTCACGTTCTGACCGTCTTACAATTGATTTTTCCAGCAACCGACCAGAGCGTTATACAATGCAGAAATCATTTCGAAATGGCGTTCTTGATATTGAAATCAAGCTTGAGAGAAGTCTTTTTGATTTTGACATCCGTGATTCTTCCATGGTGGTCTATCTGCCGGCACATGTTTTTGTCAATGTTTCAAGTATCAGTGGCAGAATAGAGCTGCATTCAATACCAGTGTCCAGTCTGAAGCTGTCCACCGTCAGCGGGCGGATTGAAATCAGTGGAATAAGTGCTGATGCGGAATTGCGCTCCACCAGCGGTCGTCTACAGGTCGACAAGTATAAAGGAAGGCTCAATGCATCAACTGTATCCGGTTCGATACGGGGGAATGACAATAATCTTCATCATGGGACAACTGCAAATACAGTCTCAGGTCGTATTGATCTCGGTTTGAATGAGTCCAGGAACAATTACACAGTTGATTACAAGACCGTATCCGGCAGGATCAGTCTCTGGGGAGAGTCTCGTTCCGATCGGAGCGGTAGTTCCGGAAGCGGATGGCAAAAGCTTGAAGTCACAAGTGTTTCAGGCAGTATTCAACTTAATTAAAGCGCATATTGTATCTGCGCACTGGAACTGTCGCGAGGTCCCGGAGTTCATGACTCAGCACCCGGGACTCCGCTATCAGTGTGGGAAGATAATTATTTAATCAAGGACGTCCCCGTCATTTCTCCGGGGATCTCAAGTCCCATCAGACTCAAAGCTGTCGGCATTACATCAGCCAGTCGTCCACCGCTGCGCAGGGCAGGAGATGGTTCGGACATGGATCCACTGGCTTTGCTTTCAAGTTCCGGGTCAACGATTATACAATCAACCTCATAGGTAGTATGCGAAGTATGTGCACTCTTGATGTCAGGGGCATACATCTGCTCGGCATTTCCGTGATCGGCAGTGACAATCAGTTTTCCGCCCTTAGCCAGGGTTGCATCCACAATCTGCTGTACGCAGGCATCTACAGTCTCACAGGCTGCAATTGCTGCATCCAGTTTCCCGGTGTGGCCGACCATGTCGCCGTTGGCGAAGTTTACCAGAATGAAGTCCTCACAGTCATCAGCGTGAATTCTGCCGAGAACCAGATCGCGAACCTCTCCTGCGCTCATCTCGGGTTTGAGATCGTAGGTCGCTACCTGAGGTGACTGAGCCATCTGCCGGCTCTCCCCCTCAAAAGGCTCATCCCGGTAGTCGTTAAAAAAGAATGTAACATGCGGAAATTTTTCGGTTTCAGCACAGCGGAACTGGGTCAGTCCTTTTTTACTGAGGTATTCGCCTCCGATATTTACCATTTTTCCTGGTTTCGGGTAGGCTACATTCACCATTCTGGAAAGATCAGATTCATACGCGGTCATGGTTACCCAGAAAATATCCAGCTTTGGACCTCGGTCGAATCCTTTCTCGCCTGAATCCGGGGAAGCTCCAACGTGACCGTAAAAATCATCCATAACAAATGATCGAATTATTTCGCGTGGCCGGTCTCCGCGGAAGTTGTAGAATATTGCAGTATCGCCGTCTTTCATTCTGCTGTCCTGCCAGTCGCTGCCGACATAGCGTGGAGTGACAAACTCATCACCATTCTGGCTGTCGTTGTCCGGGTTGTCGTAGTAATGCTGCATAGCCTCAATCGCAGAATCAAATACCGGCAGATCCGCATTACGGCCCGTCAGCATATCATAGGCACGTTTCACACGCTCCCAACGGTTGTCGCGGTCCATGGCCCAGTATCGTCCGGTAATCGACACAATCTTACCTGCGCCTATCCGTGCAAAGTTCTCCTCGATCTGGCGGACAAAATCGATGCCGGTAAAAGGTCCGGTGTCGCGACCATCGGTGAACAGGTGAACGGCCACCTTATCCTGGCCGTGCTTCTTGCACATCTCTACTGATGCATACAGATGCTTCAGCAGGGCATGAACGCCGGCATCAGATGCCAGGCCCATAATGTGAACCCAGCCATTGTTGGTTTTGGCACGTTCAATTCCATTCTTAAGTGCTTCGTTTTCGAAAAAATCACCTTCCCGGATTGCCTTGGTTATACGGACAGAATCCTGGTACACGATTCGTCCGGCACCAAGATTCTGATGACCTACTTCGGAATTTCCCATTGTGCCGTCAGGTAAGCCAACGTCTTCACCAGAGGTTGCTATCTGTACCCAGGGATATTTTTTCAGCAGTGCATCACTGCAAGGTGTAGTTGCCAGTTCAACGGCATTATATTCCTTCTGCTCGGGGTTAGGGTTTCTGCCCCATCCGTCTCGTACAATCAGTACCAGCGGTTTTGCTGCCATAGTGTGCTCCTTCTTTAGATTTGATTAGAACAATATATATCGATTTAATACCATAAATCAGCGGTAATAACAATGTGTGACTGTCTGTTTGATATCTACTTACCTATCCTGGAAATAATCGAGGTTTGTTTCGGGCATCAAAACCAGACTCAATAATTCTGTCACCTTTGAACTCCAGGATCGTTTTGCGAGCGCCTGTATCCGGTGTCCGGTATTCATGTCGACCGAAGCATACGGTAACTCCCGGAAAGATGTTGTCTTCAACAACAAGCATGCAGTTTTTCTGGGCTTCAAGTTTTTCCTTTAATTCAGGCAAACGGATATGAAGTTGCTGGATTTCCTGCTGGAGTTCTGAAGTGTGCTCTGTCAGCTGTGTTTGAGCAATCAGTAGTTTTTCATTGCTGATACCTTCGGCAAGCGCCTTCTCGACCTGCGAAAGCTTGACCTGTTGCTGATCCAGCAGGGCTGACTGCAGCTCGAAACGGGTTCTGAGAAGTCGGTACTCATGCACTACATCAGGGGAGGTGCCAATACTAACATTGCTGGCTTGCTCATTTATATTTCCAAGTTTCCTGCACCAGCAACTGCCGCCGACTATCAGCTCACCTCCGATAATCTCTGCTCTTCGACCATTCAGAAGGCAATGTCCGCGAACGATTATATTTGAATGGAGGATTGCTTCCTCGAGGAACAGGTTGCCATTTGCACGGATTTCACAGCTTTCAAGATACTTGGCATATAAATCGCCGCCGCAATCTATACTCCCGTTACCATTGCCGTTCATCCCGCTCTGCAGTACCACATTCCTGCCGGCCCTCAGGCTTGCTCTTCCTACTCCCTTGCTGATCTGAATATCTCCATCCGCGTTTACCTCAAATCCATCTGCGACATATCCTTCTATTAGGATGCTGCCTTCAAAATGAATGTTTCCGGTTGAATAGTCGACGTTTTTAACGGTGATTACCGGTTCAACACAGACTGCTCCGTCTCGTAAGAGTACGTTGCCGTCGTTTTCGGCAATTATGTGTGTTTTTTCATCGTTGACTGAACAGAAATCACCCGCTCTAAGCATGACTATCTCGTCATCTGTTTCGGCTGGGATTCGCTTGCCGGTAACGGTGCTGCCGTCAACGGCCTGAACAGGCGGGCTGAGTTCTGCCAGTATGTCTCCAGCATGGACCATCTCAATGAAATTCAGTTCCTTCAGGTCAATACGTCCGAAGTCCATTTTTTTATATGGCTTTCCCCTGTCTGTACTAAAGTGGTAGATAATTCGGTGGCCGGAGCCAAATATCGCTTGTGTGCCTCTGGCTGCAGTGAATTTCTGGTTATAAAATCTGTCCAGGCATGCCCTTCGGATACTGTCGATTTCCAGACCATGCGACACCCCGGAGTTCATAAGTGCCGCCTCAATATCTTCAAACGAAGGATCTGCAGCTCCTTTCTGTGGAGGGTGGATAATCAGGTCTGCCTGCATCTCGTTTTTATCTATTATTACTTCGATTTCAGAACAAAGTGCTTCTCCCTCCGGCCATTCTATTATCCTTACAGCCTGTGATTTGGCCTCGGATATCAGCGTGCCAAGTTTTTGTGTATCGATTCTTGGCATGCCAAGCAGACGCATTCTGTTCTGGATTTCATCAGGGTAGATTTCACTGCTTTTATCGGTGGAATCAGTAATTTCCAGGTATATCCAGCCCTTACGATAATAAACCGAAAAGCGCTTTGACTCGGATGCAGTTTGTTTTCGCATAATCCCCTCGATTCATTGCCTGTTTTATTGATTGTGTACTGTAATTGTCCAAAAATCAAACGCCTTAATATTATTGACAGCCGGAAACATTGCGGTTAGGCTTATTCGGGCAGCAGCGGAAATTTCCGTGCTTAGGGCGCATGGGAAATCCATATGCGAAGGATAATTACGACGCAATGATGTATCAAGATGAGGGAAGCGGGAAAGCAGCGATGTTTTCTCATATCGGTATAGTTACTTCAGTTGCCGGCAGACAGGTGGAAGTGGAGATCCACCGGCCGGAAGGTTGTGGGAACTGTTCTCTGAACGGGACCTGTGGCCAGGGTAAACGGAAGGTACTTAATGCTGTATGTGAGCTTCCCTGTAAACCAGGTGACCGAGTCACTGTGGAAATAAGTAATCAACAGGGGTGGCGTGCTCTATTTTGGGGTATTCTCCTGCCATTTCTGTGTACCATCTCAGCTGTGGCTATCAGCCTGTATGCAGGGCAGACCGAGACCTTGTCTGCGCTCATGGGGCTTGCTTCAGCGGCTCTCTATTACGCCGTTTTTTATCTCTTCCGTAACTCTGCTGCACAATCATATACCATTATTGCCCGGCCACTCTAAGGAAACTGATTCCGTTTTTTCAGAAGAGTCCGGGATATAAGGAAGGTGCGGCGCTATGATTTCTATCCTCATTGGTGTGGCTGCTATGGCAGGTGTTGCAGTAATTTTTGCTGCAGTGCTGTTCTGGGCGGCTCGTCGTTTTGCGGTCTATGAAGACCCTCGTATTGAAACTGTCAGCGGAATGCTGCCCGGAATAAACTGCGGGGCCTGCGGGTATCCTGGTTGTCGGCAGTTGGGTGAAGCTCTGGTAGAAGGGGCGGAGAATGGTGATATTACTCACCTTTTCTGTCCTCCCGGAGGCAGTGATACTATGCGGTCCATCGGGCAGTATTTCGGGCTTGATGTTGGAAGCGAAAAGGCAACCACAGCTGTTGTTCGCTGCGGTGGGAGCTTTCAGACAGCACCTTCAAAAAGTGAATTTGATGCTTCTCAAAGCTGCGCATTGCAACATGCCGTTCATGCCGGTCGGTCAGGCTGTCCGTTCGGCTGTTTGGGATGCGGAGACTGTGAAGCTGTCTGTCCGTTTGATGCAATAAAAATAAATTCCGAAACTGGTTTGCCGGAGGTCGATGAACAGCGCTGTACCAGCTGCGGAAAATGTGTCATCGCCTGTCCAAGGAATCTTATTCAGATACGGCCGCTCGGCAAGACAAAGCGCAACAAGCGTGTCTGGATCAACTGCCGGAATACCCAGAAGGGTGCTGTCTCCCGGAAGAACTGTTCTGTTTCATGTATTGCATGCGGAAAATGTGTCAAGGTTTGTGATGACGTTGTGAAGGCGATCACGATGGAGAATAATCTGGCATATATCGATCCCGATATCTGTATTTCCTGCGGGAAATGTGTCCCCGTCTGTCCAACCGGGGCAATTGCAGCGACTTTTCCGGTAGCCAGACCAAAGAAAAAAGTGAAGGAGGCTGATAGTGAGTAAATCCTTGTTCCCTTTCGGCCATACATTTCGACGGGGTGGAATCCATCCCCGTGAGAATAAATTCAGTGAAAATGAGTCGATAGTTGCAGCTCCGATTCCGGAGCTTGTCTATGTTCCGATATCCCAGCACATTGGTGCGCCGGCCGAGCTCGTGGTCGAAAAAGGCGAATCTGTGCTCGTCGGGCAGCTGCTGGCAAGTCCTAAGGGCTTTGTATCTGCCCCTGTTCATTCTCCCGTTAGTGGCAAGATCGTCAAGATTGATGAAATTGTGACGCTCAGCGGCTACCCTCAGACCGTAATCCAGATCAAGACTGATGGTGATGTCTGGCAGGAATCAATCGATCGAACGGATCTTCTCATCAGTAAAATAGAGCTAACAAAAGACGAGATTGTAAAGAAAATTGCCGAGAACGGAATTGTGGGTCTTGGTGGAGCGGCATTCCCTACAAGTGTAAAGTACAGCCTGCCGCCTGGAAAGGTCGTGGATACTCTCATTATAAATGGTGTCGAGTGTGAGCCTTATCTGACCGCAGACTACCGTTTAATGCTGGAACATCCGCGTGAAATTGTCGTCGGAATCAGGATCCTGATGAGGGCGCTTGGAGTCAGGCGTGCCTGTGTTGGCATCGAAAAGAATACTCCGGATGCAAGCAGGGTGCTGAGAGAGGTTGTTGCAGATTGTGGTGAGATACCTGAGGGTAGTATCGAGTTTTTTGAACTCCAGACCAAGTACCCTCAAGGAGCCGAGAAACAGCTGATCAATGCCATATTGAAGCGTGAGGTTCCAAGCGGGAAACTGCCTCTGGATGTAGGCGCCGTTGTGAACAACGTCGGAACCGCATTTGCTGTATATCAGGCAGTACAGAAGAGGATGCCTCTGCTTCAGAGGGTGGTAACCGTTACCGGCAGCGGGGTAACCCGTCCGGGAAATTATCTGACTCGTATAGGAACACCGATATCAGGATTAATCAGTTTTGCTGGTGGTTTACCGAAGAATGCCGGGAAGGTCATAGCCGGTGGTCCGATGATGGGTAAGGCAGTTGATAACCTGGATGCTCCGGTAGTCAAGGGAACTTCAGGTGTGCTGATTCTGTCACAGAAAGAATCAAGAAGACCCCCCGTTCGACCTTGTATCCGCTGTTCACGATGTGTAGCTGTCTGCCCTATGGGGCTGGAGCCCTATCTCCTCGAAACCCTGTCCAGGCTTGAAGAAGCGGCAGAAATGGATAAACGTTGCATCCTCGATTGCATGGAGTGCGGATCCTGCGCATTTACCTGTCCAGCGGGCAGACCTTTGCTTGATCACATACGCGTCGGAAAACAACAGGTCATGAAGCGGAGGAGAAAGTCATGAGTACACAACGAATTATTGCACCGTCACCGCATGTGCATGCTGGAACATCAACCCGTACTCTTATGTGGTGGGTCAATCTTGCACTGCTTCCGCTGGTTATAACCTCGGTTTCTGTATTCGGTCTGCGGTCTCTGGCGGTTATTCTGCTGGCTGTAGTATCCTGCATGCTTACCGAATATATTGTTGCCAGATTTATCCTGAAGAAGCAGGTGCTGGTTGAGGATGGTTCCGCTATAGTAACCGGCATTCTGCTGGCGGCTAATCTTCCGGTGACTCTGCCTTTTTATCAGGTGATTATCGGTAGCGTTGTCGCTATTGGAATCGGCAAGATGGCCTTTGGCGGAATCGGTCATAATCCCTTTAATCCGGCCCTCGTCGGACGCACCTTTCTGCTCGTGAGTTACCCAGTCGAAATGACGACCTGGGTAGCTCCGGGATTCAGGTTGTGGACACGGGCAGGGGATGTAATAAGTACGGCCACGCCCCTGGGCATTGTGGCAGAAGGATCAGCTACTGAGGTCTTCTCCAACCTTCCAGGTTACTGGGAGTTGTTCTGGGGTAATGTCGGCGGTACGCTGGGCGGTGTTGGAGCTTTCGCTGTTCTAATCGGTGCAGTAATTATGATTGCAAAGCGAATTATTGACTGGCAGACACCGGCAGCCTTTATTGGCGGACTTGCGCTGGTTACCGGAGCTGCGTGGCTTATAAATCCCTACGAATTTATCAGTCCCGTTTATCATATTCTTGCTGGAGGGGCCATGCTGGGAGCTGTATTCATGGTCACGGACTATACAACCAGTCCAATGACAATGCCGGGAAGGATACTCTTTGCTGGTGGCGCAGGTGTGCTTTCTGCGGTAATCCGTTTGTTTGCCGCACTTCCCGAGGGCGTTGCATATGCAATTCTTGTCATGAATGCTTTTGTGCCGCTGATTGACAAGGCCTTTCCACCCAAGCGTTTTGGAAAAGACTGGACTCCTGAGAAGGGGGCTGGGAATGAGTAAGGAAATGGAAGAAAAGACAGCAGAAAAGATGCCGAATACAGCACTTGCTATGGTAGGGGTGCTTAGTATAATCGCGATTCTGTCAGGTGGGGCTCTGGGTCTGACTGACTATGCAACGAGTGAAAGGATTGCTGCTAATCGTCTGGAGCGGCAGTTGTCAGCAATAAGGCAGGTATTGCCGGATTTTGCTAACGATCCCTATGAAGAACGCTGGGTCAATCCGGGGAATTCCGGGACAGTATTTCCAGGACTTGATGAATCCGGAGAGCTATTTGGCGCTGCCGTACAGGCAGGAGTTCGTTCCGGCTATGCCGGAGAAATAACGGGTATTGTTGGATTTGACATTCAGTCCAGGGTTATCGGCTTGGTCGTTCTGCAGCATTCGGAAACTCCAGGTCTTGGTGCCAGGATTATAGAGACTGATTTTCGTGATCAATTTACCGGAGTACAACCCCTGCAGCAGACTGTAGAGGTCAGGCAGGATGGTGGTGAAATCGATGCGATAACCGCAGCTACCGTCAGTTCACGTGCAGTTGCTGAAATTGTAAATACGGCTGCTGCCATATTCAAGGAATATCAGGAGGCAGAGCATGAGTGATAAGTTGACTGCGCGTAGTGTCTTTACCAGAGGTCTGCTGCGCGAGAATCCCGTTCTGGCTTTGCTGTTGGGTATGTGTCCCGCGCTGGGGGTAACCACGAGTGCCATAAATGGTGCTGGAATGGGACTTGCTACGACAGCGGTTTTAATTGCCAGCAACCTGGTGATTGCGCTCGTCAAAAATCTGATTCCGGATTCAGTCAGAATTCCTTCATATATTGTGATTATTGCCAGTTTCGTAACCATGATAGACCTCCTGATGGAAGCCTTTCTGCCCGGGCTTCATCTTGCATTGGGAATCTTTATTCCTCTTATTGTCGTGAATTGTATTATTCTGGGCCGGGCTGAAGCATTCGCTTCCAAGCATGCGGCTGGCATTTCTGTAGTTGATGCAATAGGTATGGGGCTTGGGTTCACTATTGCCTTGACGATGCTGGGCAGTGTCAGAGAGATACTCGGAAACGGTAGCCTGTTCGGATTCGCGCTGCCCGGTCTGAGTGAAGTCTCCATGCTGCTCTTTCTTATGCCTCCAGGGGCATTTATGGCGCTGGGCTTTCTGATCGCCGGGGTGAACGCCCTGTATGAACGATTTGCAGTTGAGGAGACCGCAGTATTTACTGTACCGACTATTCATACTGCATCGAGCGGAGGAGACGAATGAATTATGTTTCAATAATGATCGGAGCAATACTGATCAACAATATCGTACTTGTTCAGTTTCTTGGTATATGTCCGTTTCTGGGTGTCAGTAATAAGCTGTCAACGGCTGTGGGTATGAGTTCTGCTGTGCTTTTTGTAATGACCCTGGCGACTCTTGCCACACATGTGCTGTACTACAGTGTTCTCCTGCCTGCTGGTCTTTTATATCTTCAGACTGTTCTTTTTATTCTGGTAATTGCATCACTGGTGCAGCTGGTAGAAATTGTGCTTAAAAAAGTGAGTCCTGGTCTTCATCAGGCTCTTGGAGTATTCCTTCCACTGATTACTACTAACTGTGCTATTCTCGGGGTTGCGTTGCTGGTAATTCAGAGAGAATTCTCGCTCATGGAGGGCCTGGTTTTTGCAATATCCAGCGCTATAGGCTTTGGTCTGGCTCTCGTTATCTTTGCGGGTATCAGAGAGCGGCTGGCGCTCGCTGATATCCCTGAGAGACTGAAAGGAGCACCAATCAGTCTGATCACAGCCGGTCTGCTTGCTATGGCCTTCATGGGGTTTGCAGGACTATTCTGATTATCATAATTAGCGGGATGCACATCGCGTCCCCTGGGTTCCGGCGGTTTCTAGTAGACCGCCGGACCTCCTGTCAGCCAGATAATACCGAAAAAAATGATTGCAGCAGCAGCAACAATCTCAAGTCCCTCATGCAGAAAATGCCCCACTGGACTGTTGAGCTTTTTAGCAAGGCTGTTTTTACCGAGAACAGCAATAAGACAAATACTTACAAGGGTCAGCCCCATCCCGGTTGCAAACATGCCTACTGCCAGCAGCCCAATTGCCAGGTTTCCGACTGCCAGAGCAAAAAGCAGGATCATTGAAGATCCAGGACAGGGTACTGTTGCCGACAGTACTATCGCTGGAAGCATTTTACCTCTGCTGAGCCAGTTGGCCAGTTTTCCTGGTGGTTTGTCTCCCCCGCAGCTGCAGTTTGCATCATCTTCTGAGTGATCATGTGCAGAACGGTTTCTGAAAGTTTCCAGCAGTTTGCTGCCAAGCAGGATCATGCCGATGGCAATTGCAGCTCCAGCCGTAATTCGCTGTATAATCAGACTGGCGTTTTCTACCGCAGAGCTGACTGAGACCTGCAGGACAAACCATGCTCCAAGTACCAGAGCTCCGCCGGCACCTGCGTGCAGCACGGCAGTTGCAATTCCTGCCATGACCGCGTGTCGGGGTTTGGATTTTGAGGCCAGAAAGTAGGAGACCAGCAGGGTCTTTCTATGACCTGGCAGGGCTGCGTGTACCAGTCCATAGAGAAAGGCGATAACAGCAGTAAGCAGCAGGGTGCCGCTCCTTCCTCCATCCTCAGCGTCCAGCAGATCCGCGAGCTGGTTGTTGAAATTCCGCTGGATACGGGCCGGGAAGAAAGTGACCAGGCGACGCAATCCAGAAACTGCTGTGTTGCTGGTGCTGCTGCTGGCATCTCTGTCAGATGCTATGCCGGGTCTGCTGCCATTGCTGCTGTCTCCTCCCGCGAAAGGATTGGCGCCTGCGGCTGATATCGTGAAAAGCAGCAGAATGGTTCCTGCTGCGAAAATAGTTAATTTGTTCATACTTTCAGTATACGGCAAAATTATGCCGGAGATAAGGGCAGGTTCCGTTAAATTCTCAGGACTGATTTCCGGTTATGCTTTTTATATACTGAAGCCGTTCAAATTCCCTGGGCGTGTCATGGTGCTTTCTACTCATCTTTCCGCGCAGCTGTGACAGCTCCTGAAAATGGTGTTTCTCCATGTACTTTTCAATCGAATCAAGGACTTCTCTGCTGTAGTCAACTCCGTTCTGGTAAAGTGTGCTGCAGAGCTGAATAGTCTGGGCTCCAGCCAGCAGGGCTTTTACTGCATCCTTGCCGTTATGTACACCTGAAGATGCAGAAAGTTCAAGCTTCGTGTTGCCGTACAGCAGGCTGATCCAGCGCAGAGGTGTGCTTAGATCGTTGCTGGTGCTGAATGGGGAGCCACTTTTCAGCGTGAAGTCATCAATATTAATGTCAAACTGGAAAAATCTGTTGAACAATACCAGTGCCTTTGCTTCTGATTTGTGCAGCTCATCCGCAAGCCTTGGAATTGAAGAGAAATATGGGCCAATCTTAACTGCAATCGGAATAGAAACTGCGCTTGCTGCGGCTCTTACTGCCCCGGAAAACCAGTCACTAATTGCGGATTCTGACATTTTTTTGTCCTGCGGCAGAAGTGAAAGGTTCAGCTCGATTCCGTCAGCTCCTGCTTTCTCGATTTGCGGTAGGTATTCAACCCACCATTCCTGTCCTGACGCATTCATGCTGGCGAATATCGGAATGGATAATTCCTTCCTGGCGGTTTTAATAGTGCTGCAGTATTTCTCCAGATCGAAGCCTGTCTGCATTGATTTCAGATAATCATATTCTTCCGGGTGTCCGGTCTCATCCATTGAGTCGATGGTGTTGTCGATATCCTCCTGGAACAGCGATTTGACAACCACTGCAGCCAGGCCGGCTTTTTCACATTGCAGCATTTTCTCAGGACTGGATGTCAGTCCTGAGCTCGCGGCTATGAGCGGGTTTTTCAGTTCAATGCCCATATAACTTGTTTTCAGTTTATTCATGCTGAAATGTTACTCCGGACTCGCTGCACTGTCAAATAGAATGAGGCAGGCTACCTGCTTGATGAGTAGATCATGTAGAGGGTATACTGTGAACATAATTTATATCAAGGAGTTTTTCATGGCTAAAATTGGAGTTGTATTTGGTTCTTCAACTGGAAATACCGAGAATGCTGCGGAAAAAATTGCTGAAGCTCTGGGTGCAGATGTGAAGAATATCACTGAAGTAAGTGGTGATGATCTTAATGAATATGATAACCTTGTATTCGGTGTATCTACATGGGGTGCAGGTGAGCTGCAGGACGATTGGGAAGACAATATCGATGTGCTTACCGATGCTGATTTCAGTGGTAAGAAAGTTGCTATCTTCGGTCTTGGAGATCAGGAAGGATATCCTGACACCTTCGTTGATGGAATGGGAACCGTTGCAGAAAAGCTGAAAGCTGGCGGGGCTGAAATTGTTGGTCATACCTCCACAGATGGCTATACCTTCGACTCATCTACCGCAGTAGTTGGTGGTAAGTTCCTCGGTCTTGTTCTCGATGAAGAGAACCAGGAAGACATGAGTGATGACAGGATTGCTTCATGGACAGAAGAGCTCAAGAAAGCTTTCTCCTGATTTCCTGAAGTACTGAATTCTGCAATAAAAAGGCTGTACAGAACTATGTTCTGTACAGCCTTTTCTTTTACCAAGCTTGCTAATTTATTGTAGGAGCGCTACAATGTTGGCATTACGGTGCGCAATACGTCCGGCCTCGAGCGTCCGTCTCAGGGCCTGAATATGCATAGATATTTCTAAGAAAGGAAGGTTTTCACATGAGTAAGCGAATGATTACCATAGATGGTAACGAAGCCGCCTCTAACATGGCGTACGCTTTTAGTGAAGTCGCTGCAATTTACCCAATTACACCATCCTCCCCTATGGGAGAATTGGCTGATTCCTGGTCAGCAAAAGGCAAGAAGAATCTCTTCGGCCAGCCCCTGGATATAATTGAAATGCAGTCTGAAGCAGGTGCAGCTGGAGCAGCCCATGGCGCGTTAAGTGCCGGTGCTCTTACCACAACCTACACAGCATCGCAGGGACTTCTCCTGATGATCCCGAATATGTATAAAATTGCCGGTGAAATGATGCCGACAGTTTTTCATGTTTCCGCACGGTCTCTTGCAGCGCAGGCCCTGTCTATTTTCGGCGATCACTCCGATGTTATGAGTGTTCGAATGACCGGATTTGGACTTCTGGCCTCAAATAGTGTGCAGGAAGCGCAGGATATGGCTGCAGTCGCTCATCTTGCGAGTCTTGAAACACGTATTCCATTCGTGCATTTTTTTGATGGTTTCCGAACCTCACATGAAATGCAGAAGATCGAAGCTCTTGATTATGATACCCTGCGAACCATGCTGAACATGGAATTTGTCGAGCGTTTCCGTGATGAGGCAATGCGGCCTGAAAAACCGATCTGTAAGGTTGGTGCGCAGAACCCGGATGTGTATTTCCAGGGCCGGGAAACAGTTAACCAGTATTATGATGCTGCTCCTGGTGTTGTTCGCAAATACATGAAGCTGTTGGGTGAAAAAACCGGCAGAAAATACGATATATATGAGTATATCGGTGACCCGAATGCTGAAAACATCGTCATAGCTATGGGCTCCGGAGTTGAGACAATCGAGGAAACCCTTGATTATCTGAATTCCAGGGGAGCCAAGCTTGGTGCCCTGAAAGTTCGCTTGTACCGGCCTTTCTCTGTCAAGGATTTCGCAGATGCTGTTCCGGCTTCAGTAAAGCGGATTGCTGTTCTCGATAGAACCAAAGAACCAGGTGCCAGCGGCGAACCGCTCTATCTTGATACTATAGATGCTCTCAAAGATCGGAACATCCGCATTATCGGCGGCCGCTTCGGACTTTCCAGCAAGGAATTTACCCCGGCAATGGTTAAGGCTGTCTATGATCATCTTGCAAGCGATGGTCATCATGGTTTTACCGTTGGTATTAACGATGACGTTACCAATCTTTCGATTCCTGTAGGTGAGAACCTCGATACGGAACAGGAAGGTGTGGTTCGTTGTAAGTTCTGGGGATATGGATCTGATGGTACTGTCAGCGCCAACAAGAACTCAGTGAAAATCATCGGAAGTGATACGGATCTGTATGTGCAGGCATATTTTGATTATGACTCCAATAAGTCCGGTGGTTACACCGTAAGTCATTTGCGTTTTGGCAAGAAGCCTATAAAGTCACAGTACAAGCTTACAGCCTGTGATTTTATTGCTCTTCATCGCCAGCAATATATCGGGCGATATGATATCCTTGAAGGGATAGTTGAAGGTGGAACCTTCCTGATAAACAGCGGTCTGGATTCAGATAAGTTGTTTGCTAAATTCACCAAGGATATGCAGGAAACCATCGTTAAAAAGAAGGTGAAGGTTTTTGCTATTGATGCTTCCAAGATTGCAAAAAAAGTGGGTCTTGGAAACCGGATCAATACAGTAATGCAGACTGCTTTCTTCAAGCTGGCGAATATGGTTCCTGCCGATGAGGCTATCAAACTTATCAAGAATCATGTCGAAAAACAGTTCGCATCCAAGGGGCAGGAAGTTGTCCAGATGAACTGGGATGCGATTGATGCTGCGGTCGATGCTCTTGTAGAGATTCAGATTCCGGACTCATGTGATACATATGCAGAAATGTCCAATGTCATTCCGGAAGGTTCGGATGATTTTGCACGGAACATTGTTGAGCCGGTCCTCCGTCTTAAGGGTGATGATATTCCTGTATCGCTTATGCCTCTCAATGGCGCTGTGCCGACGAATACCAAGCGGCTTGAGAAAAATGGCGAGCCCGGAAAGGTTCCTGTCAAGTGGATGGCTAAGTACGATGGAATCCGTGATGCACAGTTTGATACCTCATACTTTGAGTACCCGGGTTGCTGTCAGGGTTGTGGAGAGGTCATTTATATTCATATGATTACACAGCTTTATGGCGACAGGATGATGATTGCGAATGCGACCGGTTGTTCTTCAATTTACGGTGGAACATTCCCGACTACTCCATTTGCTGTCGACAGCAAGGGAAGAGGACCTACCTGGGCAAACTCCCTTTTTGAAGATAATGCTGAATATGGATTCGGTATGCGGCTTGCGGTTGATGCAAACCGGGCTCAGCTCAAAGCCAATGTTGAAAAAGCGCTTGAGCTTGGTGTCAGCGGTGCAATAGCTGATTCTTTCAAGGAAAACCTCAAGGTCTGGAAAGATGTTGCTGCTGAAGGTAAGGCTGCCTATGAAAAGACTGTAGAGCTTCTTCCCGCTGCGGTATCTGCTGCCAAAGGCGAGCTGAAAGAGGTTCTGGCCAAAATCAATGAGCTCCGTGATTACTTCGTCGATAAATCTGTATGGTGTTTCGGTGGTGACGGATGGGCATACGATATCGGTTATGGTGGTCTTGATCATATCATGGCCTCGAACCGGAATATTAATGTCCTGGTTATGGACACTGAGGTTTATTCCAATACCGGCGGTCAGGCATCCAAGGCAACTCCGCGTGGGGCTATCGCAAAATTTGCAGCATCCGGTAAACAGACAGGAAAGAAAAATCTCGGCCTGATGATGACAACTTATGGTTCCTGTTATGTTGCCCAGGTAAACTACGGCATGGACAGAGAGCAGACACTCAAGGCTATACAGGAAGCGGAGGCATTTGACGGGCCTTCAATCATAATAGCCTATTCCCCATGTATTGCGCATGGTTACGACATGAAGCTCACTACCAAGCAGTCCAAAAAAGCAAGTGAGACCGGGTATTGGCCAATGTACCGATTCAACCCTGCTCAGGAGAAGCCATTTACATGGGAATCTGTTGAGAAGACTGCAGACTTCAAGGAGTTTACAAGTCAGGAAATCAGGTACCGGGCTCTGGAGCTGGCCAAGCCGGCTGAGGCGGACCGATTGCATGTGTTGGCAGAGAAGGACAATGAACGTCGCTTTTCGGATCTCAAGAAACTCAGGGATGAAGAATAAAGGAGCGTTGTATGGCTAATTTGGAAACAACTTATATGGGAATTCCGGTCAGGAATCCCCTGGTCGTTGGAGCTTGCAGCCTGACGTCACACATGGATTCGATCAAGAAAATTGAAGAAGCCGGGGCAGGTGCCCTGGTTATCAGTTCGCTTTTCGAAGAACAGATTAATCTCCAGAAAGCTCGCATGGATGAAGAATTAACCATGCACGATAATTTTGATGCTGAGATGGGAGATCTTTTTCCGGATGTGGATCATGGCGGGCCTGAGGAGCATCTTTATTGGGTCAAGAAGGCAAAGGACACAGTCGGAATACCGGTTATCGCAAGCCTTAACTGTACCAGTGAGAATACCTGGGTTGAATGGGCAAAAAAACTGCAGGATACCGGAGTTGACGGGCTTGAGTTGAACTTCTTTGCACTTCCTCTGGATGCCGATCAGACAGCAGTCGCTGTTGAGGATGCCCAGGTGGCGGTTCTTGAGAAGGTTATCAAGGCAGTTAATATACCTGTGTCTGTCAAGCTGAGTCCTTTTTATACCAATCCTTTGAATGTGGTTAATCGCATGAAGGATGCCGGTGTCAAGGGATCGGTTTTATTTAATCGATTGTTTCATCCTAGTTTTGACATCGATAAAGAGACAAGTCGCTTTCCGTTTAATCTTTCGCAGTCCAGTGATCACCGTCTGCCTTTGCGATATGCAGGTCTGCTGCATGGAGCTGTTGATCTGGATGTGTGTGCTTCTAACGGAATACATTCTTCGGAAGATGCGATAGAGGTTCTGCTTGCCGGGGCTCAGGTGTTCCAGGTGGTGAGTACCCTGTATAAAAACAAGCTCGGTGTTATACAGGATATTGTGTCCGGTATTTCCGAATGGATGGACGCAAAGTCTTACGGGGATCTTTCTGCTTTTCGCGGGAAGCTCAGTGCCCGGAATACTAATGATCGATGGGATTACCGTCGTGCTCAGTATGTACGGACTCTCCTGCAGTCGGACAAGCACGTCGCCCGGCCTGCTATCTAGGTTTTATGCTGATAAAACCTCTGGCGTTTGCCAGAGGTTTTTCTTTTATGTTGTTGACAGCTTTTTATATGTTTGCTATATTTCGCGAACGTCGTAAGCCCCTGTAGCTCAGCGGTAGAGCACCACCATGGTAAGGTGGGGGTCATCGGTTCAAGTCCGATCGGGGGCTCTGCCCTGAAAAGGGAAAATTTAGGCCAGTAGCTCCAATTGGTAGAGCGGCGGTCTCCAAAACCGCATGTTGTAGGTTCGAATCCTGCCTGGCCTGGAAAAGAGGTGGTGCATGAAAAAAATGGTACAGTTCTTCAAAGATAGCGCCGCCGAGCTTAAGAAGGTTGTGTGGCCGACCAGGGATGAAGTGGTTTCAAATACCAAGGTTGTTCTCGTGTCGGTGGTAATATTCGCAGCTGTTCTTGGCTTGGTAGATTTTCTCTTTGTGTCAGCCATTGAACTGATTTTTTAAGGTAGTAAGAATGGCAAAAAACTGGTATGTCCTTCACGTCTTCTCCGGGCATGAGAACAAGATTGAAAAACTTATACATCTCGCTATCGATAACGGTGATTTCGGAGAGTATGTTTCAGATGTAAAAGTGCCCTCAGAGCAGGTCGTTGATATTAAAGAGGGAAAGAAGCGCGTGACCAACAGGAAGTTTCTTCCGGGCTACATATTGCTCGAGATGGATCTTCCTGATCTTGGTTGGAAAGGTGTCTGTTCGCAGATCCGTAGAATACAGGGTGTGACAGGTTTTGTCGGCTCTGGTGCTTCAATGAAACCACAGCCGATCTCGCGGGATGAGGTTCGCGCGATTCTTCAGAAGTCCGGCGAATTCAAGGGTGAAAAGGTTCTCAGGCCCAAGCAGACCTTCGTTGTCGGAGAGGCTGTTCGTGTTGTTGATGGTCCTTTTGATACCTTTACTGGTACTGTTGATGAAGTGAATCAGGAGAAAGGTAAGCTTCGGGTTATGGTCGGTATTTTTGGCCGAGCGACACCTGTTGAGGTTGATTTTACTCAGGTTGAGAAAGTTTAGAATAGAATCAAGCGTCTTCCGTTGGGAGATGGATGGGAGCTGCGTGTTACGCGCAGCGATAGCACCACACATGGAGTATTTACATGGCTAAGAAAAAAATAACCGCAGTTATCAAGCTGCAGGTTCCGGCAGGTAAGGCGACGCCAGCACCTCCGGTTGGTCCTGCGTTGGGGCCTCATGGCGTAAGTGCGCCTCAGTTTGTGCAGCAGTTCAATGAAGTGACAAGTAAGCTCGAACCCGGACTTACTATTCCTGTTGAAATTACTGTCTATGCTGACCGCAGTTTTACATTCATAACCAAGACGCCCCCTGCGGCTGTTCTTATCAAGAAGGCCCTTGGGCTCGCGACTGCATCGGCTGAGCCTCACAAGGTTAAGGTCGGTACTCTTACCCAGGATCAGTTGACCTCGATTGCTGAAACAAAGCTTCCGGATCTCAATGCTAATGACGTTGAGGCTGCCAAGCGTATTGTTGCAGGAACTGCCCGGAGTATGGGCGTTCAGGTGGAGGCTTAATATGAAGAGAGGTAAGAATTACAATGCTGCTCAGCAGCAGGTTGAGCACGGGAAACTGTATCCTCTTCAGGATGCTCTCGAGCTGGTTAAAAAGGTTGCGTTTGCAAAGTTTGATGAAACAGTTGAAGTATCGATGAATCTTAATGTAAAGAAGAGTACTACAGTTCGTGATACTGTTGTGCTTCCTCATCAGTTCACCGGTGACAAGCGGGTGCTTGTTTTTGCAAAGGGCGAAAAAGCCCAGGAAGCAATAGATGCTGGAGCGGCTTTTGTAGGTGATGATGATCTGATTCAGAAGATCCGTGATGGCTGGATGGAGTTTGATGTGGCGGTTGCTACACCTGATATGATGAAGGATGTGGGTCGTCTTGGTCCGATTCTTGGTCGTAGGGGTCTTATGCCTAACCCTAAAACGCAGACGGTTACTATGGATGTCGCCGGTGCTTTGGCTGAACTGCGTAAAGGGCGGGTGGAGTTTCGTTCAGATAAAACCGGTGTTGTTCATCTTGCGGTAGGCAAGGTTTCTATGGACACAGATAAGATTGTTGAAAATATCAATCTTGTTCTGTCCGAAGTCGAGAAGAAGCGTCCTGCAGATACAAAAGGTGATTTTGTTAAAACAGTGGCTGTGTCATCAACCATGGGCCCTGGCGTCCGTGTGGCGCAATAGGGAGGTGTGTAAATGAGTGATTATGTAACCCGCGTAAATGATGCGAAAAAAGAATCCGTTGCATATCTGAAGGAAATGTTTTCCAAGAAATGTGATGTCTTCTTTGCCGACTACCGTGGGATGACAGTTGATCAGGTGACCCAGCTTCGAAGGAAGCTTCGGGAGAATGATGCTGAGTTTCGTGTAGTCAAGAACAGATATGCTAAAATTGCTTTTCAGCAGCTTGAGATGCCGGATGTCTCCGGGTATTTCGTCGGTCCTACTGCAGTTGCAATCTCCAGGGGCGATTCAAGCGCTGTAGCGAAAGATATCTTTGCGCTTACCAAGGACTGGCCGATAGCAATAAAGGGTGCTCTTGTTGACTCTAATGTCTTTAATGCAGCCCAGACCGAGGCTTATTCCAAGCTGCCGGGGCGGATGGAGCTTCTTGCTTCTCTTATGGGTACCATGAACGCGCCGCTGCAGAACTTTGTATATGCATTGAATGGAGTTCCGACAAAGCTGGTTCGTACATTGCAGGCTGTGGCTGATAAAAAGGCTGCTGAATAAATAGTATAAAAACCGCGTTAGTCTTCTGTTATCAGGCCATGCTATCGCGGAAAAATTATAAGGAGAAGTTAATATGGCAATTTCCAAAGATGAGATTTTAGATGCAATCGCAGGCATGACCGTGCTTGAGGTTTCCGAGCTTGTTAAGGCTATGGAGGAGAAGTTCGGTGTAACTGCTGCTGCTCCTGTTGCTGTGGCTGCTGCTGCAGGTCCTGCTGCAGAGGCTGTTGAAGAGCAGACTGAATTTGATGTTATACTCAAGAGTATTACAGATGGTAAGAAAATTCCTGTTATTAAGGAAGTTCGTGCTATCACCGGTCTTGGTCTTAAAGAAGCCAAGGAGCTTGTTGAAGCTGGTGGAAAAGCTGTTAAGGAAGGCGTTGATAAAAAGACTGCTGATGAACTTAAAGAAAAGCTGGAAGCTGCCGGCGCGCAAATTGAAGTCAAGTAATTCGATACGAGATATTCTGTTTGTATCTCACAGGGCCACCGGGCGAATAGCTCCGGTGGTCTCTGTGTGTTCGGGAGGCTGTGCGGTCGTGCAGCGTCCCGGATATCCGGCGCTGGTATAAGCGCCTTTTTAGACTACGGCCAATATCCTACGGGGGTGATTAATGTTCGATAGAACGCAGACCATTACTAGAGAGACTGTCGGTGATGGTCGGGAGCCGGTTATTCCGTTGCCCGATCTTGTTGGTGTGCAGCTGTCATCATACGAGAGATTTCTGCAGCGTGAAAGGATGATCTCCGGACAGAAGGTTGAAAAACAAGGTTTAGAGGAAGTTTTTCAGGCTATATTTCCGATTGAGAGTCCCGCCGGGGATATGCGATTGGAATATGATCATTATACTCTTGATGAAGCTGGGATTAAATTCAGCGAGACCGAGTGTAAGCTTAAGGGGCATACCTATGCGGTTCCTCTGAAGGCCAGGATCAATCTTGTGTTTCTGGAAACGGGTGAAATTCGGCAGAAAGACATATATATGGGCGATATTCCCTTGATGACTGATAGGGGTACGTTCATTATTAATGGCGCTGAGCGGGTTGTTGTAAGCCAGATTCATCGTTCTCCTGGTGTTATTTTTTCCCATGAGAAAGGCATTTATTCTTCACGAATAATTCCTTATCGTGGTTCGTGGCTTGAGTTTGAAATTGATCAGAAGAAAGAGCTTATCTATGCCAAAATCGATCGCAAGAAGCGTATTCTTGGAACTCTTTTTCTCAGATCGCTCGGGTTTGACTCTCGTGAAGAACTCATTGAGATTTTCTACAAGACAAAAGTCATAGAATTGAGTGATGCTCGTGCTGATAAAGAGATGTATGTGGGAAGTGTTCTTTCCAAGGCAGTGTATCTCGGCAAAGGTGACGACAGGAAAAAACTGTACCGGGCTGGTGACAAGCTGCATCCTCATGAAATCGATGAGCTTCTTCATAACAAGATTCGTGAGATTGAAATAATTGATTCATCCCATGAAGATTCGCTTCATTCTGATATTATTCTTAATTGTTTTGATCGCGAGGAATCCAAGTTCACGCATTCAGACAGTGATGGTGATGAACCCAGTCACGAAGAGGCGCTTACGGCTGTTTACAGCGTACTTATGCCGGGCGAGCCTATTACTCTTGAGAATGCCGAGAAAGATTTTCAGTCCATGTTCTTTACATCAAGGCGATATGACCTTGGCCGCGTTGGTAGATACAAGCTTAACAAGAAATTTCATTATGAGAATCCTACTGAAGAGCATGTCCTGACCAGGGACGATATTGTTAATACAATGCGCTATCTTATTGAGGTTTACATCGGCGAATCTTCTGTTGATGATATTGATCATCTTGGAAACAGGCGCGTAAGATCGGTGGGAGAGCTGCTTGCCAATCAGCTCAAGACTGCATTTTCAAGAATGGAGCGGATTGCCAAAGAGCGCATGAGTCTCAAGGATACAGATACTCTCAAGCCTCAGGACCTTGCTTCTATCAAGCCGATCGTTGCTGCGATAAAGGAATTTTTCGGCAGCTCACAGCTGTCTCAGTTCATGGACCAGGTTAATCCCCTGTCTGAGCTTACGCACAAGCGGAGGCTGAATGCATTGGGGCCAGGTGGTCTTACCAGAGATCGTGCCGGTTTTGAAGTCCGCGATGTTCATCATACTCACTATGGGCGGATGTGTCCGATTGAGACTCCTGAAGGGCCAAATATTGGTCTTATCATGAGTCTTGCAAATTACACACAGGTTAATGCCTATGGTTTTCTTGAGACGCCGTACCGCAAGGTAGTGGATGGTATACCTACAGATGAGGTTGAGTACCTCTCGGCCATGGATGAAGAGAAGTGTTTTATCGCACAGGCAAATGCTGTGCTGGATGATAAGGGGCACTTTGTTTCTGATATGATCTCAGTGCGTAAGAATGGGGATTATACTACCAAGGCACCGGCAGATATTCAGTATATGGATGTCAGTCCGAAACAGGTTGTATCAGTTTCTACATCGCTGATTCCCTTTCTTGAGCATGATGATGCTAACCGTGCACTCATGGGATCGAACATGCAGCGTCAGGCTGTTCCTCTTGTGTATCCGGAGCCGCCGAGGGTTGGTACCGGAATGGAGGCTAAAACAGCTTATGATTCCGGGGTAGTTGTTCGTGCAAAGCGCGGGGGTGTTGTAGAGTACGCAGGTGCTGAAAAAGTAGTGATCAGGCCCGAGAATCCTGCCAACGATGCCGATGTTGATGAGTATCAGCTTCTGAAGTATCAGAGGACCAACCAGGATACCTGTTATAACCAGCGTTGTATCGTCTCTGCTGGTCAGGCAGTTGCTTCAGGGGCGGTGATCGCAGATGGGCCGTCTACCTATCAGGGTGAACTGGCGCTTGGAAAGAATATCCTTATAGGATTCGTTCCCTGGAACGGATACAACTATGAGGATGCTGTTCTTATTTCCGAGAAAATTGTCAAAGAAGATATCTTCACCTCAATTCACATCAAGGAATTCACTATTGATGTTCGTGAGACAAAGCTGGGTATCGAAAAACTCACACGTGATATTCCGAATACTTCCGAGAAATCACTCGAGCAGCTTGATGAGGAAGGTATTATCAGAGTAGGGGCCAAGGTTCAGTCAGGATCGATTCTTGTCGGAAAAGTCACTCCTAAGTCTGAAAGTGAAACTACGCCTGAATTCAAGCTTCTTAATTCTATTTTCGGCGAGAAGGCAAAGGAAGTGCGTGACAGTTCGCTGAAGATTCCGCATGGTTTTGATGGAACTGTTATAGACGTTCAGCGGCTGCGCCGGTCTGAAGGTGATGACCTTTCCCCGGGAGTCGAGCAAATCGTCAAGGTTCTTGTTGCAACCAAAAGAAAGCTGAAGGAAGGTGACAAGATTGCCGGGCGTCATGGTAATAAAGGTGTTATAGCCAGGGTACTGCCTGAAGAGGATATGCCTTATCTGCCAGACGGAACCCCCCTTGAGCTTTGTCTGAATCCCCTGGGGGTTCCTTCGCGAATGAATCTCGGTCAGCTTCTTGAAACACAGCTTGGGTGGGCTGCTGTTGCATCCAATAAATGGTTTGCGACGCATGTCTTTGAATCTGCGTCTGCACAGCAGGTGGCGGAAAAACTCAAGGATGCAGGTCTACCGGCGAGCTCAAAGACTCCTTTGTACGATGGTCGTACCGGTGAAAAATTTGTCAACGACGTAATGGTCGGATATATGTATGTGATCAAGTTGAACCACTTGATCGATGATAAGATGCATGCCCGGTCAACCGGACCTTATTCTCTTGTTACTCAGCAGCCGCTTGGTGGTAAAGCACAGTTCGGTGGTCAGAGACTTGGGGAGATGGAGGTTTGGGCTCTTGAGGCCTACGGTGCTGCCAATACACTTCAGGAGTTGCTGACGATTAAGTCGGATGACATGAATGGGCGGGCTCGTATATATGAAAGTATAGTTAAGGGTGAGCCAAGTACGCATGCAGGGGTTCCTGAATCATTTAATGTACTGGTTCAGGAGTTACGAGGGCTTGCTCTGGATATCTCCATTTTCGATTCCAAAGGCAAGCAGATTCCGCTTACCGAACGAGACGAAGAACTTATTAATCGTCAGGGCAGTAATTTCTAGGAGGGATAATGCGCGAAATCCAGGATTTTGATAGTATAATGATAAGCTTGGCTTCTCCAGATCAGGTGCGTGCCTGGAGCTATGGAGAGGTCAAGAAGCCGGAGACAATCAATTACCGTACACTTCGTCCCGAAAAGGATGGTTTGTTCTGTGAGCGCATTTTCGGTACCACAAAAGAATGGGAATGTTCTTGTGGGAAATTTAAATCTATTCGCTATAAGGGTGTTATTTGTGACCGTTGTGGTGTAGAGGTGACTCATCCGCGCGTTCGTCGTGAGAGAATGGGTCATATAGAGCTTGCTGCTCCTGTTTCTCATATCTGGTATTACCGGTCAGTGCCTTCAAGAATGGGGCTGCTGCTGGATCTTACGATGGCGGCCCTGCGTTCAATTCTCTACTATGAAAAATACATAGTCATTGATGCCGGGGATACTGACCTGAACCGAATGGATCTATTGAGTGAAGAAGAATACATGGAGGCCAAAGAGCGCTATGGTATGTCATTCTCCGCCAATATAGGTGCAGAGGCAATTCGTACTCTGCTCGAGGGTCTTGATCTTGATGGACTTTCGGTAGAGCTCCGCGCGAAGATGATCGAGAAAGGTGCAAAGGCTGACAAACGTCTTCTGAAGCGTATCGAGATTGTCGAAAACTTTCGGGATAGTGAAAATCGACCTGAGTGGATGATCATTGATGTGATTCCGGTTATTCCGCCGGAGCTTAGACCTATGGTTCAGCTCGATGGTGGACGTTTTGCAACATCTGATTTGAATGACCTGTACCGAAGGGTAATAAACAGAAACAACCGACTCAAGCGCCTTATGGCACTCAGTGCGCCGGATATAATTATCCGCAATGAAAAGAGGATGCTGCAGGAGGCTGTAGATGCTCTTTTTGACAATTCCAAGAAAAAGCGGGTAGTCAAAGGCGCCAGTAACAGACCTCTGAAGTCGCTTTCTGACATGCTTAAGGGTAAGCAGGGGCGATTTCGTCAGAATCTGCTCGGAAAGCGTGTGGATTATTCAGGACGTTCTGTTATTGTAGTCGGTCCGGAGTTGAAGCTTCATCAATGTGGGCTCCCGGTAAAAATGGCCCTGGAGCTGTTTAAGCCCTTCATTATGAAGAAGCTGGTAGAGAAGGATGTGGTTTATAATATAAAACGGGCAAAATCTCTTGTTGAGCAGGAAGCTCCCGAGGTTTTTGCGGTGCTTGATGAAGTTGTGCAGGAGCATCCTGTGCTGTTGAATCGTGCGCCGACTCTGCACCGCCTTGGTATACAGGCTTTTGAACCTGTGCTTGTCAGCGGAAAGGCGATACGTCTTCATCCTCTCGTATGTCATGCCTATAATGCTGACTTTGATGGTGACCAGATGGCTGTCCATGTACCTTTGACACAAGCTGCTCAGATCGAGTGTTGGACACTAATGCTTGCGTCACGAAATCTGCTTAACCCTGCTAACGGAAAACCGATTGTGTTCCCGAGTCAGGATATGGTGCTTGGTATTTATTATCTTACCAAGGATCGTTCTGGTGAGCTTGGTGAAGGTAAGCGCTTTGGTGACATGAATGAAGCCATTATGGCTCTTGAGTCAGGGATGATCTCGTATCTGGCCAGGATCATGGTCAAAATAGAAGGGGAGTGGGTCGAGACGACAGTCGGGCGCATTCTGCTTAACGAGGCGTTCCCGGCATGTGTACCGTTCACAAACCTGACTATGGGTGATACACAGCTGCGGGAACTTATTGCAGGTGTTCACAGGGATCATGGTAGTCATATAACGGTTGAGCTGCTGGATGCTATTAAAAATATGGGTTTTAAATATGCGACGCTCTTTGGTGCTACCATAGGTGTTGATGATATCAAGATCCCTGAAGTCAAAGCCGAAATGATCCAGTCTGCAAATAATGAAGTCCAGAATATCCTGAACCAGTATCAGCAGGGGCATATTACTAATGATGAGCGTTATAACCGGGTCGTTGAGGTCTGGAGTAAGACAAACGAAGATCTTACCGGCGTGATGATGACTAACCTCGAGAATGATCTCGATGGTTTTAACCCTGTGTATATGATGGCTCATTCCGGTGCTCGTGGTAGTAGAAGTCAGATTCGTCAGCTTGCCGGTATGCGTGGTCTGATGGCAAAGCCATCGGGTGACATTATTGAGCTGCCCATCAGGTCAAACTTTAAGGAAGGCCTGTCGGTTATTGAGTTCTTCATTTCTACCAACGGTGCTCGTAAAGGTTTGGCGGATACCGCGCTTAAGACTGCAGATGCAGGTTACCTGACCAGACGGCTTGTGGATATTTCCCAGGACGTTGTGATCAGTGAAGAGGACTGTGGTACCATCAATGGTATAGAAATGCGTGCGCTTAAAGATGGTGAAGAGGTTGTTGAAAGCCTGACCGATAGAATCGAAGGTCGTTTCACCCTGGAGCGTGTAAGGCATCCTATTACCAGTGAAATAATAATCGATGTAAACCAGGAAATAACCGAAACGATCGCTGAGCAGATTGAAGAGGCTGGTATCGAATCTGTCCGTATACGTACCGTTCTGACATGTGAATCAAAGCATGGCGTATGTATAAAATGTTATGGGCGAAATCTTGCCAATAACCGTACGGTTGAAGTTGGTGAGGCTGTCGGAATTATTGCCGCACAGTCCATCGGTCAGCCTGGTACGCAGTTAACCATGCGTACCTTCCATATCGGGGGTGCGGCTACCAGGACGAGTGAGGAGAGTAGAGTCTATCTGCGGTATCCGGTAATAGTTCGAGAGATTACTGGTAATATCGTAAGCCCCTCTGAAAATGAGCAGCTGTTTACCCGTAAGGGGTTTATTACCGTGAGCAGAATCCTTCAGAGGATACCGCTTGAGTCAGGCGATGTTCTAAGTATTCCAGAGGGTGATAAGGCTGTTAAGGGTCATGCTGTTCTGAAAAGGAACGGTGAGGACCTTCTCGCCGAAGAAAATGCGTATGTGGTTAATAAAGGCAATGTTCTGCTGCTTGTTGGGCAGGATCAGAGAGTTGAGGTCAGGAACGGTGCCGAGCTGTATGTCCGTGAAGGGCAGGAGCTTGAAGCTGAGGAGACTATTGCAACTTTCGACCCCTTTACCGAGCCAATTATTGCAGAGCGGAAGGGTACTGTAAGATATAAGGATATTGATCTCGGAACGACTCTGAAAGAAGAAGTTAACGAAGATACCGGGAATATCGAGAAAAAGATCACCGAATTTTCTCTGGAGAGCCTTCAGCCGCGAATCGTTATTGTTGATGATGAGGAAAATGAAGTCGCTTCATACTATCTGCCGGGCGGAGCTTATCTGTCGGTCGATAATGGTGAGAAGGTGATTGCTGGGCGGACCCTCGCCAAGATTCTCAAGGAAAGTGCCAAGACTGCAGACATTACCGGAGGTTTGCCGCGTGTTGGTGAGCTTTTCGAAGCGCGCAGGCCCAAGAGCCCTGCAGTTCTTTCCCAGGTCAGGGGTACGGTCAAGTTTAAAGGTATCCTTAAGGGTAAGCGTGTGATCGTTGTAGAGGATAATTATGGCACAGAGTTCAAGCATCTCGTTCCTATGGGTAAGCATCTGCTTGTTCGTGAGGATGATATCGTTGAAGCTGCTGAGCCGCTCTGTGACGGACCAAGTGATCCTCATGATATTCTTCAGATACTCGGTGAGAATGCGCTTCAGGCCTTCCTTGTGAATGAGGTGCAGGAAGTGTACCGGCTGCAGGGAGTTTTGATTAATGATAAACACATAGGTGTTATTATTCGTCAGATGATGCGGAAGGTTGAAATAATCAATGTGGGTGATACTCATTTTATCTACGGACAGCAGATAGACAAGTATAGATTTCATGAAGAAAACAACAAGGTTCAGCGTGAGGGTGGGCAGCCTTCTGTTGCAAGGCCTCTGCTACTTGGTATCACAAGAGCGTCACTGAATATTGATAGTTTTATATCTGCAGCTTCCTTCCAGGAGACTACAAGGGTACTTACAAATGCCGCTATTGCTGGTAAGTATGATAACCTTCGTGGACTCAAGGAAAATGTTATTATCGGACACCTTATACCGGCCGGTACTGGAATGAGGTCGTATAAAAACATCAAGTTGTATGATGAGAATCAGGAAGATCTTGATGCTCATATGCAGCAGATTATTGAGCTCCGTGAGCGGGAACGTGCTGAAGCGCAGGATCGTGAGCAGGGCGATGGTGCCGAAGTCGAAAATTATGCTGAAGCAGGCGACGATACCTGAGGTATCGACCCCTGCTTGCTTGACAAAGATTTGGTCTTGCGGTAAATTCGCAGACCAGTGTTAAAAATCAATGGGAGATAAGTACTGAATGCCTACTATTAACCAATTAATCCGTAAGGGTCGAAAAACCCTTGTAAAGAAGACTAAGTCTCCGGCTTTACAGTCTTGCCCGCAGAAGCGGGGGGTTTGTACCCGTGTTATGACTGTTACACCGAAAAAGCCTAACTCGGCTCTTCGTAAAGTAGCTCGTGTTCGTTTGAGTAACGGAATCGAGGTTACCGCTTACATTCCGGGTATCGGACATAATCTTCAGGAGCACTCAGTTGTGCTGTTGAGAGGGGGTCGTGTAAAGGACCTTCCAGGTGTGCGTTATCATATTGTTCGTGGAGCCAAGGATACTCTTGGTGTTGACGGTCGTCGACAGGGTCGTTCTAAATACGGCGCCAAGAAGCCGAAGGCTTAAGGGGATTTTAAAATGCCGAGAAGAAAAATTGTTGCAAGAAAACCTGTTCTGCCCGATTCTCGTTACAACAATCAGACTGTTGGGCGATTTATCTGTCGAATGATGGTTGATGGTAAAAAATCAACCAGTATGAAGGTTATGTATGGAGCTATGGAGCAGATGGATGGTAAGGCTGAAGAGTCTGTCCTGGATATTTTCCTGAAGGCCATCGAGAATGTTAAGCCGACTGTTGAGGTTAAATCCCGAAGAGTTGGTGGTTCTACATACCAGGTTCCGATCGAAGTTAAGGAAAGTCGGCGTGAAGCTTTGGCTATGCGCTGGATCATTCAGGCTGCCCGATCAAGAAGTGGAAAGTCAATGTCTCAGAAATTGAGTGCAGAGCTTCTTGATGCTTTTAACAGCACTGGTACGGCTTTCAAGAAAAAAGAAGATACCCATCGTATGGCAGAAGCTAACAAGGCTTTTGCTCATTATAGATGGTAAAATAAAGGAGTATGCACTGGCAGTGTCGGCAAAGCTGACATACTGTAGTGTGTAAACCAAACCGATTGTCCGGCCTGCATTATGCTGGCCGGGGTGATTAGGTGGTTTGTCTTGCCCGCGGTGCGGGTTTTTGCCTGTTCTCTTAGCTGCTTGGTTGACAAACCCCCCTCTAGTCACTATCATCGGAAACTCGCGCGTCATAGGCTAATGCTTGTGCGTGGAAGAAAACGAAATATTTTGCGTCGGTGTACGCAAGGAGGGCTTAATGGCTAAGGAAAAATTTGAGAGAACGAAACCTCATATTAACGTTGGTACCATTGGTCACGTTGACCATGGTAAGACCACGTTGACAGCTGCAATCTCTATGGTTAGCGCCAAGATTACCGGCTCAGGTAAGGTGATGAACTACGATGAGATTGACAACGCTCCCGAAGAAAAAGAGCGTGGTATCACAATCAACAGTCGTCATATCGAGTATGAATCAGTAAATCGTCATTATGCACACGTTGACTGTCCTGGTCACGCCGACTACATCAAAAACATGATTACCGGTGCTGCTCAGATGGACGGTGCTGTGCTCGTAGTGTCTGCTACAGATGGTGCGATGGCTCAGACCAAAGAGCACGTTCTGCTGGCTCGTCAGGTTGGTGTTCCTGCGCTGGTTGTATTTATCAACAAGTGTGATCAGGTAGACGATCCCGATATCATCGAGCTTGTAGAAGAAGAAATGCGTGATCTTCTCAATGCATACGAGTTCCCTGGTGACGATGTGCCTGTTATCAAAGGCAGTGCATTCGAAGCTATGGAAAACATTGAAGACGATGAAAAAACCAAGTGTGTGGTTGATCTTCTTGAAGCAATGGATACATATCTTCCGCTTCCCGAGCGTGCAATTGACAAGCCTTTCCTGATGCCTATTGAGGATATTTTCTCAATTCAGGGTCGTGGTACAGTTGTTACCGGTCGTATTGAAAGCGGTGTTGTTAAGGTTGGTGAAGAAGTTGAGATTATCGGTATCCGTGACACACAGAAAACTGTCGTTACAGGTGTCGAGATGTTCAACAAGCTGCTTGATACTGGTGAAGCAGGAGACAATATTGGTGCTCTTCTTCGTGGTGTTGACAAGAATGCAGTTGAGCGTGGTCAGGTTCTGGCCAAGCCGGGCAGTATCACTCCTCATCACAAATTCGTAGGTGCAATCTACTGTCTCAGTAAGGAAGAGGGTGGTCGTCATTCACCTTTCTTCTCAGGCTACCGACCTCAGTTCTACTTCCGGACCACTGACATCACTGGTGATGTACAGTTGCCAGAAGGTAAGGAAATGGTTATGCCTGGCGACAACACAGAGATTAATGTTACTTTGATTCACCCCATTGCTATGGATAAGGGGCTTCGATTCGCTATTCGCGAAGGTGGTCGTACTGTAGCCAGTGGTCAGGTGACCGAAATTATTGAATAACCGATTGGTGTTTGGGCCTTGTATAAACAAGGCCTAATTTTTGGAGGTCTTCTTCGATGGATAAAATTCGAGTACGTTTACGGGGCTTCGACATCGAGCTTATTGATCAAAGCGCTCGCTCGATTGTGCAAACGGTTCAGAAAGCCGGTGCTAAGGTATCCGGTCCTATACCGTTGCCCACTCGGATAAACAAGTATACGGTTCTGCGTTCGCCACATGTCAATAAAAAGGCTCGCGAACAATTTGAAATGCGCACACATAAGCGCTTGATTGATATCTTGGAACCTACGTCATCCGTTATGGACGCTCTTATGAAGTTAGAGCTTCCCGCTGGCGTGGACGTAGAGATCAAACAGTAGTTTTCGGCTTAGGTCGAAACGAATAGTCTGAGGAAAACAATGGTAAGTTTGATCGGAAAAAAAGTTGGGATGACACAGGTTTTTACTGAAAATGGTACTTTGGTGCCGGTTACAGTCATTAAGTTCGATCCCAATTATGTTGTCGGGCAGCGTACTACCGAAAAGAATGGATACGCTGCAGTAGTAATAGGTGCTGACTCGGTAAAAGAGCAGCGGGCGACCAAGCCTTATAAGGGTCAGTTTCCGGAAGGGATCGGGCCACTCCGCCATGTGATGGAATTCAAGAATTTCTCACAGGAAGTAGCGGTGGGTGATGAGCTTGGCGTGAATCTCTTTGAAAATACAGTTTTTGTTGATGTGATTGGTACATCCAAAGGTAAAGGTTTTCAGGGTGTAATGAAGCGGCATGGATTCGGTGGTGGTCGCAAGACCCACGGTTCCAAGTTTCATCGTGCAAACGGTTCTACCGGTATGGCTGCGTATCCTTCGAAGGTTTTCAAGGGTACTAAAATGGCCGGTCGAATGGGTGGTGATACTGTTACAGTTCAGAACCTTCGTATTGTTCAGATTGATGTAGACAATCAGGTTATGTTGGTGCGTGGGGCTGTGCCCGGTGCGCGAAATACAACTGTCGTTGTTTCCGCCGCTAAAAAGAAGAACTAAGGTAGGAAAGCAATGGATATACAGGTTCTTTCAATTGATGGAAAGAAAAAGAAATCAATCCAGCTGAACGATGACGTGTTCAATCGTGAAGTTAGTGAAGGTGCGATTTACCATGCTATTCGTAATGAGCTGGCAAACTTGAGACAGGGAACAGCTTGTACCAAGACTCGCGGCAAGGTTAAGTTTAGCGGTAGAAAGCCATGGAGACAGAAAGGTACTGGTCGTGCACGTGCCGGGAGTAGAAGATCTCCGGTATGGGTAGGCGGTGGTACTGTTTTTGGTCCACAGCCAAGAGATTATAGTTACAGTCTCCCGAAAAAGATCAAGAGGTTGGCTTTCAAGTCAATTCTAAGTCAGAAGGTGCAGGATCAGAACATGCTTGTTGTCGAGGACTTCGCTATCGAGTCCGGTAAAACCAAGGAAATGGCTGCTATTCTTGCTAATTTGATACCTTCCGAGCGAGCAGTGCTTGTTGTTTCTGGTGATGATAAGATTATCAAAAGAGCTGGTAAGAATATTCCCTGGCTCACATGTCTTAACTACCAGAGGCTTAGGGCTCATGATCTGTTCTACGGAAAAAAAGTACTTGTAACTGAATCAGCGGCACTGGGTCTGAATGACTTTTACGGTGCGAAGGCTTAAAGGGTATTATAGTGAAAACCAAAGATATAATAATTGAGCCGGTACTGACAGAAAAGACAAACGTGCTTCGTGAAATGAATCAGTTTGTATTTCGTGTTGATCCACGAGCAAACAAGATTGAGATTGAGCAGGCTATTAAAAGTCTGTTCAATGTTACTCCGGTAGCATGTAATATCGTTAATGTTAAAGGTAAGCCGCGCAGGGTACGTCATCAGATGGGAAGAACTTCTTCCTGGAAAAAGGCGATTATTACACTGAAGAGCGGAGATTCAATCCCGCTGTTTGACGGCGTTTAAGGAAAGGGAGCATTATGGGTGTTAAGCAGTATAACCCGAAAACTCCAGGACAGCGGTTTAAGACTTCCATAGATTATTCCGTACTGTCCAAGGATAAGGCTGAAAAAAGCCTCACAAAGGGAAAGAATGCAAAGGCTGGGCGCTCGAATAACGGGCGGATCAGTGTTCGACGAAGAGGTGGCGGTCACAAGCAGAAGTACAGGGTTGTTGATTTCAAACGAAACAAGTTCGTTATCGATCCTGATACAAAGCTTACCAAGGGTATTCCTGGTACAGTAAAAACACTTGAGTATGACCCCAACAGAAGTGCGTTTATTTCACTGGTTAATTATGCAGACGGCGAAAAGCGGTATATTATCGCTCCAAAAGGTCTGCAGATCGGTGATGTAATTATGAGCGGTGATGACGCCGAGCCAAAGCTTGGTAATTGTCTGCCTCTTGAGCGTGTTCCTCTTGGTTCTGTAGTGCACAACGTTGAGCTGCAGCAGGGGCGTGGTGGGCAGATGTGCCGATCAGCTGGAACTTCAGCTACGGTAGTAGCAAAAGAGGCTGATTATGTTACCCTTAAATTACCTTCGGGTGAAATGAGAATGGTCTTCAAGCGCTGTTTTGCTACTATGGGTGTTGTAGGCAATGAAGATCACATGAATGTGACACTGGGTAAGGCCGGTAGAGCTCGATGGCTCGGAAGAAGGCCAAAGGTTCGTGGTGTAGTTATGAATCCTGTAGACCATCCGCATGGTGGTGGTGAGGGTAAAACTTCCGGCGGACGTCATCCGGTGACTCCGTGGGGTGTTCCTACCAAGGGATACAAAACCAGGAAGAAACGCAAGAATTCCAGCAATTTTATCGTTAAGAAGCGGAAGTAGGAGAAGGTCGTGTCTAGATCTATTAAAAAAGGGCCTTTTATTGCAAAGAGCCTGTATAAAAAGGTAGTAGAACAGAATAAGTCTGGTGAACGCCGGATGATTAAAACCTTTTCAAGGACTTCCACGATAATCCCTGAAATGGTTGGATTGACAATATCTGTTTATAATGGAAAGACTTGGGTCCCGGTATATATTACCGAGAACCTTGTTGGTCATAAGTTGGGAGAATTTTCTCCTACACGGCTTTTCCGGGGTCATGCTGGCTCCGATAAAAAAGCCGGAAAAAGGTAGGACGGTTAATCATGGAAAAAAAATCCGGATATAAAGCCACAGCCAAGTACATTCTGGTTTCTCCTACAAAGGTTAGACGTGTGGCTAATGTAATCCGCAGACAGCCTTATCCTGATGCAGTGGCTATTCTTGAGAATCTGCCTCACAAAGGCGCCAAGCTGCTTCAGAAAGTTCTTAAAAGTGCTGCTGCAAATGCATTGTATGCCAATAAGAATCTGATGGAAGACATGTTGTATGTTAGTGAGCTTAGAGTTGATGAAGGGCCGAGAATGAAGCGTATCTGGCGCCGTGGACGCGGTCGTGCTGATGTGCTTCTGAAAAGAATGAGTCATATCACGGTAGTTGTTGACGAAATCGCAAAGGCGGGAGAATAGTTATGGGTCAGAAAGTTAATCCGATTGGGTTTCGTCTGGGTATAAATAAGACCTGGAGTTCTAAGTGGTATGTTGATCCAAGAGAATACGCTGACACATTGCACGAAGATCTCAAGCTTCGAAAGCTTCTTCTTGCAACGCCAGAAGCAAAAAATGCGGATATCTCTGAAGTAGAAATCGTCCGACATCCACAGCGTATTACTCTTGTTATTCATTCCTCTCGTCCAGGTGTTATAATCGGCGCTAAAGGTTCAACAATCGAAAAGATTGGATCATACCTTCAGAAGGAAGCTGGAAAGAAAATCCAGATCAAGATAAAGGAAGTCAAACGTCCTGAAACCGATGCACAGATTATTGCACTTAATGTTGCCAGGCAGTTGAAGGGAAGAAGCGCATTCCGCCGTACTCTCAAGATGACTGTCTCTGCAGCTCAGAAAGCTGGTGTCCAGGGTATCAAGATTCGCCTTTCCGGTCGTTTGGGCGGAGCTGAGATGAGTAGAACCGAGAGTCATAAGGCTGGTCGTGTTCCGCTTCATACTCTGCGAGCTGATATTGATTATGGAACAGCTGTTGCTGATAGTGCTCAGGGATCCATTGGTGTGAAAGTATGGGTATTCAAGGGCGAGGTATACAATCGCAATACTAAGGAAGATGCTGGTACGCTTGTCAAGAAGAAGCGTGAACCGGCTGCTGCAAGGAGCTAAACACAATGCTGAGTCCGAAAAGAGTCAAGTACAGAAAGCAGCATCGGAATGTTAACACTCGGTTGCTGAGAAAAGCGTCACGCGGTAATAAAATTTCTTTCGGTGATTTTGCACTTGTTGCTCTAGAGCCAAAATGGATTACTGCACGACAGATCGAGGCTGCACGTATTGCTATGACTCGTCATATCAAGCGTGGAGGTAAGGTATGGATCCGGATTTTCCCGGATATGCCTTATACCAAGAAGCCTGCCGAAACCCGAATGGGTAAAGGTAAGGGTAACCCGGAAGCTTGGGTAGCCTGCGTTAGACCCGGCATGGTAATGTTCGAAATTGCCGGTGTTGATCCAGCATTGGCAGAAAGAGCTATTGAATTGGCTGGAGCGAAGCTTCCCATCAAGACCCGGTTTGCAATACGTAAAGACCTGGAGATGAAAAATGCGTAATTCCTTTAATGAATTAACATTCGAAGAACTGTTGGCTAAACGTGAAGAGATTCAGAATAAATATCGGGATCTGCGTTTTCAGCGGGTGGTGGGACATGTTGATAATCCCGTTCAGAAGCGGATTCTGCGCAGGCAGATAGCACGTCTCAACACGCTGATTTATAACCATGAAGAAGTTGTCCAGACGGGCAATGACTTGGGGAACAAGGAATAAGCCGTGAGCGAAGCAATCAAAATCAGTACCGTTGGTAAGAAGGTATATACAGGTCAGGTTGTCAGTGACAAGATGGAAAAAACCATCGTCGTTCTTGTTGAAACCAAGACACTGCACCCTCTGTATAAGAAGTACGTAAGTACTTCTAAAAGAGTAAAGGCTCATGATGAAAATAACGAGGCGTCTCTTGGTGATACAGTGCGAGTTGTAGAGGCTCGTAAGGTCAGCAAGCACAAGGCCTGGCGTTTGCTTGAAATCGTCGAGCGGGCCAAGTAAGGAGTTCATCATGATTCAAATGAATACATACTTGAATGTAGCAGACAATAGTGGTGGTAAGAGAGTCCAGTGTATCAAGGTTCTTGGTGGATCTGGACGGAAAACTGCCAGCATCGGCGATGTCATCGTCGTTGCAGTTAAGGACGCAATTCCAAATGCCCCGGTAAAAAAGGGTAATGTGGAAAAGGCTATTATCGTCCGTACCAAAAAAGAGGTACGACGTGTGGATGGAACCTACATCCGCTTTGACGATAATGCTTGCGTCATCATAGATGCAGCCAGTAACCCGAAGGGTAAGCGTATTTTTGGACCAGTCGCACGTGAACTACGTGAGAAAGACTATATGAAAATCGTTTCACTTGCTCCGGAAGTACTGTAGGTGAGAATATGGTGGTAAAGACAAAACTGAAGAAGAATGATCTTGTGAAGATCATCTCAGGGAAAGATCGAGGCAAAACAGGAAGAATCCTGAGCATTGATCACACCAATGGTCGAGTTGTAGTTGAGGGTGCGAATCTTGTCAAAAAGACAAAGCGCAAACGAAGCGAACAGGACCAGGGTGGTATTATCGAAATCGAGGCGCCGCTGAACATTTCCAATGTCATGGCAGTAGTCAAAAATGGTAAGGTTACCAGGCTTAGTATTTCCGGTGAGGGATTGAAGAAGAAGCGGGTCGCCAAGAAAACAGGGGAGGAATTATAATGGCTGATGTTCTTAAAGTTCCTGCTCTGCGAACCATGTACCACAGTGAAATCAAGGACGCAATGGCAAAAGAGTTTGCCTACAAAAGTCCAATGCAGATTCCACGTGTGGAGAAGATTGTTATAAGCATGGGAGTGGGTGCAGCTGTTGCTAACAAGAAAGTTCTTGATTCAGCAGTACGGGAGATGTCGCTTATAGCCGGCCAGAAGGCGGTCAAGACAAAAGCGCGTAAATCAATTGCTAATTTCAAGATTCGTGATGGTATGGATATTGGTGCTAAAGTTACCCTTCGTGGGAATCAGATGTATGATTTTCTCTATAGGCTGATAAACGTAGCGCTTCCACGAGTGAAAGACTTTCGTGGTATTAATCCAAATGCCTTTGATGGTCATGGTAACTACTCTTTGGGTATTACCGAACAGATCATTTTTCCGGAAATTGATTACGATAAAATCGATACTATTTCCGGCATGAATGTTGCCATCATTACAACCGCCAATACTGATCAGGAAGCCAAAAGCCTCCTTGGTAAGTTTGGCATGCCATTCAAGAAATAAGCGAGGAACGCATGGCGAAAAAATCTATGATTGTAAAATCCCAGCGAACCCCAAAGTTCAGCACGCGGAAAGTTAACAGATGTCGTATTTGCGGAAGACCGCGAGGATATATGAGAAAGTTTCAGATGTGCCGAATATGTTTTCGGGATCTGGCCAGTCAAGGCCTGATTCCCGGGGTTACCAAATCCAGCTGGTAGGGAGCGAATATGAGTGTTTCAGATCCAGTCGCTGATATGCTGACAAAAATTCGAAATGCCAGTATGGCACGATTCGAATATGTAGACGTTACTCCATCTAAGTTAAAGATGGAGATCATTAAAATCATGAAGAACGAAGGGTACATCAAGAACTTCAAGAAGATTGCACAGGATGACGACAATGTTATCCGCATTTTCCTCAAGTATGATGAAAAGCAGAAGCCTGTTATCCACGATCTTCACAGGATATCGACACCCGGACGGCGTGTGTATACCGGCTATAGAAAAATGCCTCGTATATACAACGGTTTCGGTACGTTGATTGTCTCCACCAGTACCGGTGTCACTACCGGTAAGAAAGCCTTGGACAAGAAGGTTGGTGGCGAATTAATCTGTTCAATCTGGTAGGCAAGGGGTTTAGTTATGTCACGTATAGGTAGACTGCCGTTTACTGTGCCATCAGGTGTAACAGTAACGGTAAATGATAAAAATATCGTAGTTAAAGGTCCCAAAGGTGAGTTAACTCAGGATTATAATCCTCTGGTTTCCATCAGTATCGAAGATGGTGTTGGTACAGTCACTAGAATGGATGAAACGAAAGCTGCGAAATCATTCCATGGTTTGTATCGACGACTTATTGAGAATATGATCGTCGGTGTCACCAATGGGTACACTATCGGCTTGCAGATAAACGGTGTTGGTTATCGTGCTGAGGTAAAGGGCAATATTATTACTCTTAACCTCGGATACTCAAACTACATTGAATATGTTGTACGCGACGGTGTTGAGGTAGTAGCCGAAGGCCCTGCTAAACTTCTCGTTAAAGGGATTGATAAAGCCAAAGTCGGACAAGTTGCTGCTGAAATTCGTTCCATCCGTCCGCCTGAACCTTACAAGGGCAAGGGCGTTAAGTATGAAACCGAGACAATCCGCCGCAAGGTCGGTAAGTCCGGCGTGAAGTAATAGGAAGGAACCATGAAACGCATTGAAGATAAGCAAAGAAGAAAAGCTCGACGGAAAGTTCGGGTACGCGGCAAGATTTCTGGTACTGTAACACGTCCCAGAATCAGCATATTCAAGAGTAACAAAAACATTTATGTTCAGGTTATAGATGATGCTGCCGGTAAGACTCTTGCGAGTGTTTCTACTATGAGTAAGGACAACGCAGCCATGGGTGCTCGTACTGCTGATGCTGAAAAGCTCGGTGAGCAGCTTGGTGCAAAACTCAAGGAGTTGAAGATTTCCGAAGCTGTATTCGATCGGAACGGAAATCTCTATCATGGCGTCATTAAGGCCTTTGCTGAGGGAACTCGCAAAGCCGGAATCCGGATGTAGGGGGAACTAATGGAGCAAGATAGAGAATTTACAGAAAAGTTGATCAAGCTCAATCGTGTCGCTAAGGTTGTTAAGGGCGGTAGAAGATTCTCCTTTTCTGCCCTGGTTGTTGTAGGCGACAAGAATGGCAGGGTCGGTTTTGGATACGGAAAAGCTAACGATGTTGCTGAAGCTATCCGTAAAGGTGTTGAACGCGCTAAAAAAGGTCTGGTAACCATTCCTTTAAGAGGCAGTACCGTTCCTCATTGGATCGAAGGTCAGTATAAAAGTGCCAAAGTACTCATTAAGCCTGCCGCTCCTGGTACCGGTGTTATTGCCGGTGGTCCGGTTCGTGCTGTAATGGAAGTAGGCGGCGTAAATGACGTTCTGTCAAAATCACTTGGAAGTCAGAATCCGGTTAACATCGTTCGAGCAGTCTTTAACGGACTTGAAAATATGATGGATGCAAAAACCGTAGCCGAGAATCGCGGCAAAAAAGTTCATGAACTTTGGGGGTAGCACGTGGCTAAGAAAACTGCAAAAAAAGTAAAGGTTACCCTTGTTCGAAGTACAATCGGCCGTAAGCCCCAGCATCGAAAAACTGTTCGATCACTGGGTTTGAAGAAGATTGGAAGTACTGTTGAGCACGAATTGAATCCCGCTATCCAGGGGATGATTGATTCGATTTCGTTCATGGTAAACGTTGAGGAGCTTTCATAATGGCTGAATTGCATGCACCTGTAGGCGCTACAAAGCGCCGCAGGATTAAAGGACGAGGCCCTGCCTCCGGAAATGGCAAGACATCCGGTAAAGGTCATAAAGGGCAGAATGCACGATCTGGTGGTGGTGTAAGACCTGGTTTCGAAGGTGGACAGATGCCCTTGTATCGTCGTATTGCGCGACGGGGTTTTTCTAATTATCCATTCAAGAAATACAGTCTTCCTATTCACACTGGTCAGCTTGAGAAGGCGTATGAAGATGGCGAAACCGTCAATCTTTCTACGCTCGTTGAAAAAAGACTTGTTAGCAGGAACACAAAACTGGTAAAGATTCTGCTTAAGGGTGAGCTCAAGAAGAAACTCACAGTAGAAATCGCAACCAGCGGAAGCGCCAAGGCAGCCATCGAAGCTGCTGGCGGTGTTGTAACAGCAAGCGAGACAGAGTAAGTATTATGGCGCGAAATCCATTAGTTGACATTTTTCGTATTAAAGATCTGAGGGACAGACTGCTGTTTACCGTCGGCATGCTTTCAGTCTTCCGTCTAGGTACCGCAATTCCGATTCCTGGTATCGATGCTGGTGCGCTCCGCTCGTATTTCATGGCGCAGCGTGCCGGTGGCGGTATGTCTGTAGAGGGATATCTCGACTTCTTCTCTGGTGGAGCTTTCTCGAATTTCTCGATTTTTATGTTGGGAATAATGCCATACATATCGATGCAGATTATAATGCAGCTGATGGTAATTGTTTTTCCCAGTCTGAAAAAGATTTCTGAGGAAGACGGCGGACGCAAGAAGATCCAGAAATACACCAGGTACGGCACCGTGGTAGTTTGTATCATCCAGTCATTTGTTGTTACGGTATATGCCGACAGCATTCCAAATGCTATTACAATGAATCGTACTCTCTACTCATTGACAGCAATGCTGACAGTAAGTGTTGGTACTTTATTCCTTATGTGGATCGGTGAGCAGATAACGCAGCGGGGTATCGGAAACGGTATTTCACTCATTATCTTTGCAGGTATTGTTGCACGTATGCCGGCTGCTGTATGGCAACTGGTACAGGCTGTACGCATGGACAATCTGAATCCAGTTTTCATTCTGCTTGTATTTGGAATGTTCGTCGTGGTTATATCACTTGTTATATATGAGCAAAGAGGACAGCGAAAGATTCCCGTTCATTATGCCAAGCGTGTCGTCGGACGTAAAATGTATGGTGCTCAGAACACTTATATACCGTTCAAGATCAATCCATCTGGGGTTATACCGGTTATATTTGCCAGTGCATTACTGACATTTCCTCTGCAGATTGCACAGAGTCTCGGTCCAAATGTAAGGTGGCTGGGAAACTTCGCAAACTGGCTGAGTCCTGGTGGTTTTCCCTACATGATCACTTATACCTTACTGATTATTTTCTTTGCATATTTCTATACCCAGGTAACCCTGAATCCGATTGAGATTGCAAAAAATATTCGTGAGAATGGTGGTTCCGTCCCCGGTATCAGATCCGAGAAGATGGAAGAGTACTTTACAAAGATCCTGAATAGAATTATTCTCCCTGGAGCTTTGTTTCTTGCTTTTATAGCAATTATACCCACCATAGTTCAGGCATTGTTTAATTTCCCGATGGAAGTTGCTTATCTGATGGGTGGTACATCATTGCTGATTTTAGTTGGTGTTGACCTTGATCTTATGTCTCAAATCGAGGGGCATTTAACCATGCATCACCATGAAGGCTTAACAAAAAAAGGTCGAATTAGATCGCGCAACCTGTAGCGCAGGAGGAATATTTTAGATGGCTCGTATAGCAGGAATTGATTTACCGAATAAGCCGGTTAGAATAGCTTTGACTTATATTTATGGAATCGGGAACACATCAGCTGCACAGATCTGTGAAAAGACTGGAGTAGACAGTCAGCAGAGAATGAACGATGTTTCAGCCGATGACCTGAACAAATTGCGTAGTGTGATCGAAAACGACTTCAAGGTTGAGGGACGTTTGAGAACAGAGATATCTCTCAATATCAAAAGATTGATGGATATTGGCTGTTATCGGGGACTACGTCACAGACGTGGGTTGCCGGTACGTGGACAGCAGACACAGACCAATGCTCGTACCCGTAAAGGTAAGCGTAAAACTGTTGCTGGTAAGAAGAAATAATTTCGCCTAAACTAATAATCGGAGGATTAAATCCTTGGCAAAAGTAACTCGGAAGAAAAAAGAAAAGAAATCAGTATATGAAGGGAATGTCTTTATTCAGGCAACTTTCAATAATACGATCGTAACAGTAACTGACGTTATGGGAAATGCACTAAGCTGGGCGAGCGCAGGCTCACTCGGTTTCAAGGGAGCGAAAAAATCTACTCCCTATGCTGCACAGACCACTGCAGAGACTGCTGCACAGAAGGCAATGGATTATGGCCTGCAGGAAGTACACGTGTACGTGAAAGGACCAGGTGTAGGGCGTGAAAGCGCGATCCGTTCACTTGGTTCACTGGGTTTGCGTGTTCGGTCAATTAAGGACATCACTCCCATTCCTCATAATGGTTGTAGACCACGTAAGAGTCGACGCGTCTAATATTGCTGCGACTGTAATAGATAGGCACGAGGAGCATACATGGCACGAAAGAACTTATTGCAGGGTTTCAAGCGACCTAAAGGGATCACGTTTGAACATTCTGAAGTAAATCCTGACTACGGAAAATTCATCGCATATCCTTTCGAAAGAGGCTATGGACATACTATCGGCAATACAATTCGGCGTGTATTGCTCTCATCAATTCAGGGATACGCTATTTCGGCAATCCGGGTTACTTCTTATGGAGTCGATGGAACAGCCAAGGTGCTGTCTAATGAATTTGAGGCGATTCCTGCTGTCAAGGAAGATACAGCTGATTTCATTTATAATCTCCGTCAGGTAAGATTTCAGCTTCCCGAAGATATGGATTCTAAAACAATCCTTGTTAGCCTGAAGGGTGAAGGACAATACACAGCAGCGGCACTTGAAGTTGATACTGACGTTTCTGTGGCTAATCCTGATCTGTACATTATGACCATGATGCCCGAGGGGCAGGTCGATATTGAGCTTCAGATTGATATGGGACGAGGTTTTGTACCCTCAGAGAGTCATGAAGAATTCATTGATGTCGTTGGAACAATTCCACTTGATACGGTTTTCACACCTATTAAAAGAGTCAAGCATTCTGTTGAGCAGATGAGAATTGGTCAACGTACTGATTATGATAGACTGATTCTGGAGGTTTGGACCGATGGTTCAATACGTCCTGACAATGCAGTTGCTGAAGCAGCTAAAATTGCCAAGGATCATTTGAGTATTTTTATCAATTTTGATGAGGATCAGATTGTTTCAGATGAACAGGATGATGAAGAAAGCCGCTTGCTAGAGAACTTTCTGAATACTCCTGTTGAAGAACTGGAATTGTCTGTACGCTCAGGAAATTGTCTGAAAAATGCAGATATCCGTACAATCGGTGATCTGACTGCTAAATCAGAAGATGACATTGCAAAAACAAGGAACTTCGGTAAGAAATCCCTTCAGGAAATCAAGGAAAAACTGTCTGAGTGGAACCTGACTTTAGGCATGACCGATTACAGTACTATTAAAGGTAACTTGAAATACCACCAGAAGGCAGGAAAGGAAACACAAGATGAGGCATAGAGTAAACTATAACCCGCTTAGCCGAACATCGAGTCACAGAAAGGCTTTGCATAGAAACATGGTTACGAGCCTGTTTCGACACGAGAAAATAAAAACAACCAAAGCGAAAGCGCGTGCTATCCGTAGAACCGCTGAAAAGATGATCACAAGGGCAAAAGTTGATAGTGTTCATAACCGGAGAATGATTAACCGGGATATCAAGGACAAAGAAGTACTGAACAAGCTCTTTGTTGAAATCGGCCCGCGTTTTGTTGAGCGCCCCGGTGGATACACAAGAATGCTTAAACTTGGCCCAAGGTTTGGTGATGCCGCTGAAATGGTGATCCTGGAACTTGTAAGTGAGGAACTTCCTGCTAAGCCTTCAAAAAAAGCAAAGGCTAAAAAACCTGCTGCTGCAAAAGTAGCAGCAGTAGAAGTTGAAGCAGCAAGTGAAGAAGCAGTAGTTGCGGAATCATCTGAAGATAAGTCAACAGATATCGAAAATACTGAAGACACAGAAGTCTGATTTTATTTTTTCTGTTTGAAAAGCGCCCATCCGGGCGCTTTTTTTTATTACATTTGTAATTGAATTGGTCGATAGGTAATATAGAGGTCTACTCATTTCGTGATTGGTAAAAAAGGTGTTGTAAGCATATCATTAACTTTTCTCATCATCACTGCTTTTATTTTTATAGCATATAGCGGGGGATTTGATTGGTTTGAAGCGAGGTTTTATCAGGACACCGTTATCCAGTCATTCGAACGGGAACTTCAGGATGCATCCAGAATTTATCTTCAGGTCAGGGATCAGATCGATGAAGAATTATCAGGTATTCAGGAACTGGAATCATTTCGGAATATCTTTCAGGTAAATCAGTCTACCGCTGCTGTTCAGGGAAGGCTTTCTGCTATTGCAGGTATAAACGAAAAATTTAATGGGCTGGATTACGTTCGCGTTTATGGTTTGTCAGATGAAAGGTTGCATTTCAGCAGCAGAGATGATGACATAATCCAACGTGATTCGACCAGGATAACCTATGATGAGCTTTTTCAAAGAGATGATTTACTGCAGCAGTATAGAAGGGTAGAGCAGAATCGCAGTACTTTTTCCTATATAGACAATCAAAGTAACAGAATAGTTTTTGTTATACCTCAGTATGATAATCTTGGTTTGCTTCGTGGAAATGCTGTCTGGACTTTCAGTCCCGAGCTTTTTCAACGATATCTTCGTGATTTTGGTTTATTGCAATTACGTGAGTTCCCTGAGTATATCGATTCAGAAACCATTTTATTAAATTCTTCGAATGAGAGAGCGTCCCTTGTTGCAGCATTACGTGATTACTCTGGATCTGAAATAGACCAGATAAAGAATGAAGCAACAGGTAATATACTTGCCGTGATTAGCTATGAAGTGGGCGGTTCAAGGTTTTTGCTTCTTCGTGACTGGGATTCCTTGTTCCTTAATGATGCCATGAGGCTTCTGTTGGCTTCTTCCTTATCTGTGACTTTATTTCTTTTTGTGTTCTTTATGCTCAATATACGCAGAGATCCCGTAATTACAGTAAGGGATCGAATGAAGCGTTTACAGATTGAGGTCCTGCATCAATATATTGACGCCAAGAATGATGTGTCTCCGCAACTGATTGAGAGAGAGCTTCATCGTTTCAGATCTACGATGCGGAACAGGTTGACAGCTGGATTGGGTAAATTACCAGAGGATATCGAGAATCATATTGATACAATGATATCAGAGGGCTGGAACGAAATACATAGTATGGTATCTGGCAAGTCAGGCGGGAGCTCGATTGATTTATCCAGGCTGGAATCCACGGTGGAGCAGGTACTTATACGATTTCAGGAAATGCAGAGCCACCCTGATATTCAGAAAAAGGCAGCTGTATCGAAAAAATCAGTCGGTACCGATTCTTTAGAGAAATCCAGCGTTCCAGCTGTAAACGATTTCGAGGAGCTTGAAGAGGTTGAAGCTCTCGAGGAAGTAGAAGAGCTTGAAGAGGTTGAAGCTCTCGAGGAAGTAGAAGAGCTTGAAGAGGTTGAAGCTCTCGAGGAAGTAGAAGAGCTTGAAGAGGTTGAGGCGCTCGAGGAAGTAGAAGAGCTTGAAGAGGTTGAAGCGCTCGAGGAAGTAGAAGAGCTTGAAGAGGTTGAAGCGCTCGAGGAAGTAGAAGAGCTTGAAGAGGTTGAAGCACTCGAGAAAGTAGAAGAGCTTGAAGAGGTTGAAGCGCTCGAGGAAGTAGAAGAGCTTGAAGAGATTGAAGCACTCGAGGAAGTAGAAGAGCTTGAAGAAGTCGAGACCCTGGCTGTTCGCGAACTTGATGGAGTATCAAACCTTGATTCGGTATCTGAATCAGTTTTTTCAAGCATTAGTATAGATGAACCTGACGACTTTCTTCCTCAGCTTGAGGGAGATCTTGATGTAGAAGTTGAAGAAATATCAACTCTTGAAACAGTCGACAATGCGGCATTCTTCGATCTGGTTCCGGCTGGAGAAGATAGCGCTTCTACGGAAAAATCAGCAAAATCTGAACAAGCGGAAAGTCTGCCTGATGAATATGCAGGCGGATATCTTCTGCAGGTTGAGCCAGCGTATGATTACACAGTCCTTAGTATTCAGACTTCCTCAATCCATGACCACGAGGGCATTGTTTCAATTGATCCTCACCTTTACGATTTGCCTGCGCCCACAGATCTGAGTGATGCTGCACTTTTAATTACTGAAGTGTTGCAGAGCAATGAGCCTGATTTATCTATTCAGCCGGATTCTGCTTTTAGCAGGAACTCAGCCCAAAGACAACTGGCTATATGGCAGTCTCTTGAGAGTGGCAATCTGAATATGGAACTGTTCTTCTCTCAGGGGAATTATAATGAGGTTGAGTTATTCAAGACCCTCATGGTGATGAGCAGGGTTATTGATTGCTCTGTTATTATTGCATTCAAGGATAGGGGTGACAGGCTGCATGCAGTAGGGGGGCTTGGTGTTCCGGAGACCTCTGTAAATGGTCTTCATATACCGTATATCAGCTTGCCTGAAGATGTCTTGATTGCTTTTGAAGAACGCCATCCATTATTGCTTTTTAATATTGAAGATATACATGAGGTATTTCAGTTTAATGCTGAGGTCGGGAAATTCCCCGGACTGCGGAAGATCCTCTCAATACCTGCCGAGTTTGGAAATGAAACATGGTTCTTTATGTTCGGTTCAAGTTCCGATTCCTGGGAACCTGGAGCAGGTCTTCAGGAGAAGGGGATTGAATTAATCCCCTTCAGTAGTACTGCAATTAGTTCTGTGGATATTGCTCGTTAAATTGTATAAGAAAAGTAGCTCTGGCATTCTCAATGTCTTTATGTAGTTGGCTGCACTTCTGTTCTGCGAGTATTTCCTTGTCAAACAGTGATATAGCCGCCTGAATATTTTGCTCGTTTGCTTCAGGAAATGGTGTGGCAGCAAAGGCTTTTTTGGAAATCAGCGGAATCGTTTTTCCATGTGTCAGGTCCCGTAGTATTTCCTGTCCAGGCCTGGATTTATAGAACATACCCGCCAGAATTGCCTTCTCAGGACTGCTCTCATGAAGGCGTACTATCAATATATTGCTGCTGGGGACTGCAGCCTCCTTGAAATCCGGGGGAACTATCCCGACATGACCAATGGACCCTACTATACTTATCAGAACGTCATTTGCCTGTATTGCATATTTATAGGCTATATCAAGCTGTTCTTCTATGGTAATTTGGCGGTCGAGTGAACACAGATAACCTGTATTGGGAAAATCAGTCATTGATGCTACATAGTATTCTTTTCCTGTTGAGCGCATTTTGGCATCTGTCTCTTCTTTAATAAGAGGTGGTCTCAATAATGTCGCTGCTTTTGCAATTGCAGTAGTCTGAATTTGCTCCAGGATAGATATGGTGTTTGATGTTAGAATCGCTGTTTGCATAGGTATCATCTCCGTAAATAAATATACTGTATGTTATCCTGCAAAATCATAAACGTCAACAGTGGATAATAAAGAAATGAGGTAGGATAAAATGTCTAATAAAATCAAAATATATACAGACGGGGGTTGTCATGGGAATCCCGGTCCCGGCGGATGGGCTTTTGTATTGACTGAGCTTGATCAGGAACTATCTTCTTCTGGTTATGAGTCCATGACTACCAATAACAGAATGGAATTGACCGCAGTTATTAAGGCCCTTCAGCTCGTACAGAAGGATTTTCCGGCGAAACCGGCATTGATCGTTACTGATTCCCAGTATGTGAAAAATGGAATTACCCAATGGATCCATACATGGATAAGGAATGGCTGGAAAACAAGTCAAAAATCACCGGTAAAAAACAAGGAACTCTGGCAACAATTGCTTGAGCTCACCAATTCTGTAAATGTAGAATGGGCCTGGGTCAAGGGACATGCTGGAGATCATTACAATGAAATGTGTGATAGTCTTGTTCAGGATGCCATTAATTCGATGAAAACATGACGCATATTCAAGGATTCTGAACATTAGTGCTGTACTAGTTTATGTGAGTACAAGCAATATTTTCGGATACGTACCCAATGGGTATAAAGGTTCATTGGTAAGGCTGGATGTAGATATACGCTATGGTATACCGGGTCTGCATATTATTGGCTTGCCGGAAGGTGCAGTGAGAGAAGCCCGTGAAAGAGTCAGGATAGCCTTGTCCAACTCGGGGTTTGCGGTTGTTCAGAAAAAAATACTTGTTAGTCTTGGTCCTGCTGATTTACCAAAGGCGGCTGCTGGCCTGGATCTTGCAATAGCACTGGCAATAATAGCTGCTGATTTTGATCTTAAGCCTCCTGCATCGGTTGCCCTTGGTGAGCTCACCTTGCATGGGCAGGTGATCGGGGTTCCAGGAGTCCTGGCTGCAATACATGAAGGCAGAAGTGCAAGCGCAGACCAGGCTTTCATACCGGAGATGAACCGGGCTGAGGCGGCGTTATGTGGAGGGCGGGGTATATCATGTGTCGAAAACCTGACTGAGGCCTGGCATGCTCTTGCATCTTCTTTGAATGGTGTCGATCTACCTGGTAACACTGATCAATTCTTTTTACAGTCACATGGGCTTATTGAGGATTGCCGCCCGACATCAGTTAAGGACAGGCTGATTTATGGTACAGCCAGAACCCTGAGGATTATGGAGCTGGCTGCTGCTGGAGCCCATCACTGTGGTTTCTTCGGGCCGCCGGGAACCGGAAAGACGATGTCTGCGATTCAGTTGGGCCGTCTGTTGCCCTCACTCGGACATCAGGAAATGATAGAGACTGCACGCATCTGGAGTCTTGCTTCATTGCTTGAGGCAGATTATTCATTGATTAAAACAGCTCCTGTGAGAATGCCTCATCAGAGTGCATCGACCGAAGGCTTGGTAGGTGGGGGGAAAAATCTGTGTCCAGGAGAGTTCTCTTTAGCTCATAATGGTCTACTTATTCTTGACGAGGTCGCTGAATTTGACAGAAATGTTCTTCAGGCACTGCGTGAACCGCTTGAATCGGGCAGAATCAGACTTGTTCGTGCTAATTTACATGCTGATTATCCAGCTCGCGCCGTGGTCTGTATTACTGCCAATCTATGTCCCTGTGGAGGCTTCAGTAAACCGGGGACTGCATGTGCCTGTTCACCAGGTGATATCAGCCGCTACTGGAGGAAGTTCGGAGGAGCTGTTCTGGATAGAATTGCCTTGCGCTGTATTTGTGTGCCAGGCGAAAGGCAGGTAGTAGCTTCTCGCAGTGCAATGCAGCATAGTGTGCTGACAGCCAGACAGATGCAGTTAGAACGCAGCAGAGTTCTGGATGAGGATACTTCGGCCTCATATAATGGGCGGCTTTCACTGGCTGAGCTGCTCGCTTGCAATGCTGTAACCGAGAAAGCTGCTTCTTTTGCGTCACGGATGGCATTGAGTGCGGGAATGTCATTCCGGGGTGCTCTGCATGTGCTGCAGATTGCAAGAACAATTGCAGACCTTAAGGGTGAGCCAAAGGTAAATGATGAGCATATTCTTGAATCACTGGAATACAGAAAGATTGCTGATGGAGGGACTCCATGGGCCTGTGTTGACAGGGCGGGGGTAATGAACTGATTCAGCTGAAATATGGCCGTGCTTGATCAGTGGATTTCTTCGACGTATATTAATATATATGTATTATTACTCGAGCAGATTCCCGGATTATAAATGGAAGGTTGTAGCGGTATTGCTGTTTGTTCTGCTGCTGTTACCGGTCTCATTTTTCATAGGCAGGAGTTCTGTAGAAAACGGACTATCAGAGGCTGCTGACTCAACGACCGCAGATGCGCAGCAAAGCGCCAGGAATGCAGACAGAAGACCTCTTGAGTATAATTCCTCGGTTCGTCCTGTCGAGCTGCAGCCGATTGAGTCAGGTGCTGATTTTCTGCCGGATGAACGTCAGAATATTCAGATATACGAAGCTCGTAATCAAGGTGTCGTTAACATTACAACAGAGATACTCGGATATAACTGGTTTCTTGAGCCGGTTCCGCGGGAGGGCTCTTCTGGTTCTGGCTCCATTATAGATGATCGTGGATATATCCTTACCAATCATCATGTCGTGGAAAATGCTTTCCGGGTGAATATTACTCTTGCTAATGGCGATCAGATCGAAGGAGAGGTAATAGGCAGCGATCCTGAAAATGATCTTGCAGTAATAAAATTCGATCCTTCTGGAAGGGAATTTTCGGTAATACCGCTCGGATCAAGTGATAATCTCAGAGTCGGACAACGGGCACTTGCCATAGGCAATCCTTTTGCACTGGATAGAACCCTTACTGTTGGTATCATTTCCGGGCTGGGAAGGCCGATACGGGCACGAGGTAATCTTGTAATAAGAGATATGATTCAGACAGATGCCAGTATTAACCCGGGAAACTCAGGAGGGCCTCTTCTGGATTCCAGAGGTAACATGATTGGCGTCAATACGGCTATTTACTCGCAGAGCGGAGGGTCTGTCGGTATTGGTTTTGCTGTTCCTGTAAATACTGCCCGCAGGGTAGTTCCTGATCTGATTGATTTCGGTCAGGTTCGCCGCGGTTGGATAGATATTGTTCCGGTTCAGATTTTTCCTCAGCTTGTCCGCTATGCAGGATTGCCTGTCGAGCAGGGGTTACTTGTTAATCGTGTTATCGAAGGCGGTTTAGCTGAAAAAGCCGGGCTCAGGGGCGGTAATCCATCGCAGGCAGTGAGGTATGGTAACTCGGTTATTCGTTTAGGTGGTGATATAATAATTGAAGTTAATAGGGTACCGATCACGTCTCTTTCAAATCTGTATGAAGCCCTTGAAGACTCTGTTCCCGGAGATAGGGTTGAGATTGTATACTTGCGCAATGGACGCCGGCAGCAGACAAGTGTAGAATTAATTGAACGTCCAAAGGAAGTACAATGGAGCTGATATATGCCACCATTTAAGGTAGCATCGAATTTTTCTCCTGCAGGTGATCAGGGTAAGGCGATATCTTCACTTGTTGCAGGTATTCAGTCTGGACAGTCTTTTCAGACACTCAAAGGTGTGACCGGCAGCGGAAAAACTTTTACCATGGCCAAGGTCATCGAAGCAACTCAGCTGCCGAGTCTTATAATATCACATAATAAAACATTAGCCGCTCAGCTGTATCGGGAGTTTACTGACTTTTTTCCTGATAATGCAGTCGAATACTTCGTCAGCTATTACGACTATTATCAGCCGGAAGCATATGTTTCCGCAAAAGACCTGTATATAGAGAAGGATTCCTCGATAAATGAAGAAATCGATCGTCTGAGACTTGCGGCTACAACCAACCTGTTTGAGCGACCCGATGTCATTGTCATTGCAACCGTTTCCTGCATTTACGGCTTGGGAAGTCCGCAGGATTACAGAACAATGAGAATGCGCTTTGATGTTGGACAGGAACTGGATCTGATCCAGATCCGCAGGAAACTGATTTCTCTGCAATACGATCGGAATGATGCGGTACTGGGCCGAGGGAGTTTTAGATTGCGGGGAGACACCCTCGAAATATTTCCGGCTTATCTTGAACATGCATATCGAATCGAGATGGATTTTGATATTGTATCTGCCATCAAGGAGATAAATCCGTTGACAGGTAATGTTGTGGAAACCCGGGAAACAGCCTTTGTGTACCCCGCCAAGCACTTTGTGATGCCGGAGTCCGAAATGCTGCCTGCCATCGATGGTATTCGGGAGGAGCTGGCAGAACGACTGAAGGATCTGGAGGAGAAGGGGCGTATTGTTGAGGCACAGCGGCTCAAGGCACGGACAGAGTATGACATTGAAATGATGGAGGAAATGGGCTACTGCAGCGGCATTGAGAACTATTCGCGGCATTTGAGCAAACGTACCAGCGGTGAACGCCCGGCAGTTCTGCTTGACTATTTCCCGGATAAGTACATTACCTTCATAGATGAGTCTCATGTTACTGTACCTCAGATAGGTGGTATGTATGCTGGCGACAGGTCCCGTAAACAGTCCCTGGTTGAATTTGGATTCAGACTCCCTTCCGCTCTGGATAACCGGCCTTTGTACTATGAGGAATTCGAGTCGCTTGCATATAGAACTGTTTTTGTAACAGCAACACCGAGAGAATTTGAGATTGGAAAATCCTCATCTCTGGTTGAGCAGGTAATCCGACCGACAGGACTGGTAGATCCAGTGGTTGAAGTCCGCCGGACCGAGGGGCAGATAGAAGATCTCTACAGTGAAATCCAGAAGCGGATTGCAGCGGATGAGCGTACACTCGTGACTACGCTGACTAAAAAGATGGCTGAGGATCTCAGTGAATACTTCAGAAACATGGGATTAAAGGTTCAGTATCTGCACTCGGAGGTTGAAACTGTAGAGAGGGTTGAAATTCTTACAGCCCTCCGTACCGGGAGTTACGATGTGCTGGTAGGTATTAATCTTTTGAGAGAAGGTCTGGATTTACCTGAGGTATCGTTGATCGCTATTCTGGATGCAGATAAAATCGGCTTTCTTCGAAGCGCTACGAGTCTGATTCAGACCATTGGTAGGGCTGCACGTAATGTAAATGGCAAGGTAATAATGTATGCGGACAAGATGAGTGATGCCATGCGTGAAGCGATCGATGAAACTGACAGACGGCGGAATATCCAGATTGCATATAACAAGGAACACGGCATTACACCTCAGACTATCCGGAAGTCAATTCAGGAGATTTTGATCCGCCGTACAGAACAGAAGCGTAAGGATGAAAAGATTAACCTTGATATTGTTGTCCGTGGTTATAATGTTATGAATCCCAAAGAAAGAAAAAAGCTTGTCCGTGAACTGGAAAAATTAATGCTCGAGCATGCCAAAAATCTTGAATTTGAGGAAGCTGCGACTGTGAGGGATGAAATTGAAAAGATCTCTGCTATGGGATAGTATGCAGCTGTGAAAAAGATTTCATTAGCAGCTCAGTTAGTTCTTGTACTTATAGTCACTCTCGGGCTCGGATCATGTAGTCGAAGTATCAGCCTGCAGCCGGCGCCGACAGCGCCAGAACCAAGGCATGTGAATTATATTGTGATCACAGAGGAATATGCTGCTGCCAGGGAGTCTGCAGGACTTGATGCTGGTGTTTCTGCGCTCTTACGCTATGGAGAAGTATTCGAAGTCAGTGAACGTCAGGTGGTCCCTGCAGTAGTTCAGGGTATTCGTGGGTTCTGGTTCAGGATTCTGATTGAGGTCGGAAATGATATCCGTGAGGCATGGGTTTTTGATTCCAGCTTCTCCGGATTTGCCAGTTTTCCTGAAGCCGAACTATACGCTCGCTTTCTGGCTGTGGAGTGATGGCATGACATATTCAAATGTGTTATTGATGCTGATTCCGCCGGCTGCAGGTGCTGTAATCGGGTATCTCACGAATGCGGTCGCTATTCGGATGTTATTCCGCCCCTTGCGGGCGTACCATATAGGAAAACTCAGAGTACCGTTTACCCCCGGTATTATCCCTCGACAGCGGGAGCGGCTGGCGGAGAGCATAGCCAGAATGGTAGGGCAGACCCTGCTTACCCCGGAATCCTTGCTTGGTCATCTGCAGCAGCCGGAAATGCGAATTGCCATAAATGGCTATGTGTCAAGAATCACTGGTTCTGTTTTTAATATCCAGGAGAGAATCCTGAATGATTCAGCTGAATCAAGATCCGACAGAAGTAGTGATCTTCCTGGAAAATTGATTGAAGATCTGCTGCTGTCCCCGGCTTTTTCCGAACTACTGTCTTTCTTCAGCCGTCAGATGAGTGCTGCGGCTATGGACCTCAGAATTGGATCATTGATGCCGCGGCAGTCACCGGAAGTCCTTCAGGAGTTTGTGAGGAGCTACCTGTCTAAACGCGATTCCCAGGCTTTCTTCCGCCGGGGATTGAAAAAAATTCTGAAAAATCTGCGGAAAGTTGATCGGCCAGTCAGGGACTTTATTCCTGGAGAATTTACGGATGATATAATTCAGATTCTTGATGATCAGTATGATCCGGTATGGAGCCGTATTCTTACCTGGCTCAAGAAGGAAGAAATTCAGCAGGAACTCTCTTCCCGGGGGCGTGTGCTCCTGCAGCGTATATTGAAACGTCTGGGATCGTTTCAGCGCTTCTTTGTTTCTGCAGGCCAATATGATCGGAATCTGGATGAACAAATGCCAAGCATTGTGCGGGATTTAATTCAACAACTTGAATATAGTATTGCGCTGCCTGAAACACGGAGATTGATTCTTCTGGAAGCGCGAATATTAATAGAGGAATGCATTTCATGCTCGCCTGTTGAGCTCGAAAAGAAGCTTGCCGTAAATTTTCCACGTGCGATAGATACATGGCTGAAGAATTTTTTCTCGGGGACAAGCAGTATAGATATACGGGAAGGAATCGGGCAGATTGTTGCACAGTTATCGGCTTCCATTGCAGATCTGCATGTTTCTGATGTGCTGCATCATTATTTATCTGTTGATCCTGAAATGATTTCATCCTTGCTCAAGAGGAAACTGGAATCATATCTGGGACTTGATTTCGAGTCTGAGAAGGAGAGGAGAGAGCGGGTTCAGCATAGACTTGCACAATGGAAAACCTGGCTTATCAAGCGATTCACTCAGAATGTAGATGCCCGCCGTGAATTGATCAGTGCGGGACAGAAACGAATGATCGATGAATACGTTACGGAATCATTCTACCGCATTATGGAGAACAGATTACCTGATCTGGTTGATAGTGTTGATTTTCAGTCTCTTGTCAAAAACAAGGTGAATAGCCTGGATATGCTTCAGGTTGAGCAATTGCTGCTTATGGTAATGCAGAAACATCTGAAATATATCAATATTTTTGGTGCATTTCTCGGGGCATTAATCGGAGCCGGGCAGGTTGTACTCCTGCAGTTTATGTAGAAACCAGTTTGTAATCGCTACCAGTCTGTTTTCCATGCTTGATCGTATTCTGGATTCCAGTCCGAGGGAAATAACCGGCAGAGCACGGATACTGCTGAAGATTGCGATGCCTTCATCCAGCACATGAACTGTCATATGTATAGTCATATTCTGCTCGCGGATTGCAGGAAATATTCCATAATTAACATTGCTGTTGTTCTGCATCTGCATATGTATCGTCCCGTTACTATGAGAAAGATTCATGGAATAGATGTTTTTTCCGAATGTCTGGTCCTGCTGGAATAACCAGAAGTTTTGACTGGGAGGAAGTATGCTATCAGTTTCCGGCTTGAAACGCTCTGGATTCTGTGGCGAGCGGATAAAATAGGATTGGGTAAACAGCACTCTCATGCTCTCTCTGCTGGCTGAGTAATACTCTATCCCTTTCATCGACTCAACATCGGTCAGGATACTGTACAGTTCTCTGGAAAGGTTCTGTATGTCATGATCCGTATGCGGGAAAAAGTGCAGCGATTCTATGTAAACTTCACGTCTGTGCAGACCTGAATACTCAGGGATCCCGATACCCGGGGGTTTTAATGATTTCTGGCTTTCACCGAACAGCATTATATAGCCGCTATCCTCCAATAATTGCTGGAACGATAGGGACAGGTAATTAAAGAAAGCAGGCAAAGTTGCTTTATGTAGTGTACTGGCAGAAAGTTGAGTAATGCTCACCTGGAACATGAGGACCAGGAGAATACTGATGAGTAGACGCCGTATGTTCTTCTGTTGATTCGTTGTCATAAGTCTGGACAGCATGCTAAAGTGAGTCTCGCACAGAGAATAAAGGTTTGCAAGGTAGGCTATGAGAAAACGGATTGTATTCACCGGCGGCGGGACAGGCGGGCATGTTTTTCCGGGACTGGCAGTTGCAGAATCACTTAAGGTTGATTTTGACATAATCTGGCTTGGATCCTCGAAGGGAATTGAATTTGATATTGTCCAGCGATGGGGTTACCCATTTAAAAATATCCCTGCCGGAAAGCTGAGAAGGTATTTCTCATTCCAGAACGGGCTGGATCTTTTCAAGGTATTTTTCGCATTTTTCGCGAGTCTTTGGTTCTTTATGAAGTACAAGCCAGCCCTCTTGTTTTCTAAAGGCGGATTTGTCTCGGTACCACCGGTTTATGCTGCTAAACTGCTTGGGATTCCGGTAGTGACACACGATTCTGATCTTGATCCCGGGCTTGCAACAAGGTTGAACAGCAAGATAGCAGATCGCATATGTCTTCCATACAAGGAAAGCCTTGCATATTTCCCGCGTATTTCAGATGTTCGTTTACGGGTAACCGGTAATCCGATTCGAAGTGAGATATATACTGGTAATGCAGATGAATTATACAAAGTGCTTGGCATAGACCGGAATATGCCTCTGGTCTTTGTGCAGGGGGGAAGTCAAGGTGCCGAGGAAATCAATCTGATGCTTATAAGTATTCTGCCGGAACTGCTGCAGCATTGTGTAATTGTACATCAGACAGGTGCTGGTGGTTTTCAACCTGGCCAGGACTATCTTGCCAGGCATCCAGAGCATGCAGACAGGTATTATCCAGCCGCTTTTCTAACTGATCTGTACCCTCATGTCCTGGCTGCTGCTTCCCTGTCTATCAGCAGGGCGGGGGCAAATTCTTTGTGGGAGCTTGCGGCGAGTCAAACACCAGGCATTATATTACCGCTTCAGGTGGGAACTCGCGGAGATCAAATTCGGAATGCCAGGCTTTTTGAGGACGCAGGCATGGTGAAAATCCTGGCAGATGAAGATAGAAACGGTAATGGGCTGCTACAAAGTCTTGTAGGAATTCTGGATAATCCTGAGATGATCGAGGGAATGAGAGCAGCATGCAGTACATTTGAGGCTGATTCCGGGACATATAAACTGACCGAGATATGCAGGGAGCTGATATGCAAATGAATCCAATAGATATTATTTTTACCCTGATAGTGATTATTTTTGTTCTCCGTGCTGGCTTTCGCGGTTTTGTGCATGAATTCATGGCTGTTGCCGCTCTTGTACTCGGGGTCGCTGGGGCTGTTCTTTTTGCAGGCATAGTATCCGTGTGGCTGGATCAGATTCTGGGACCTTCCGTCTGGAATCACATTATTGCATTTCTCGGCATATTTCTGGTGCTTTATCTGGTGGTAAAGCTTACGGAGAGCCTGCTCAATGCATTGATAGAAAGAATTCATCTGAACCCGCTTGATCATGCTCTCGGTTTGTTTTTTGGCTTTATTGAGGGGTTGCTGGTTGTTTTCGGTTTGATTCTACTGATGCAGATTCAGCCTTTTGTTCGAATGGATGCTGTACTGAACAGAAGTCTGTATTCAGAATTGCTGATGCCGCTGATTCCGTATATGGAAATAATAAGCAGGTAAATTATGTTTGAGAATATTATTGGACACACAGAGCAGAGTGCGCATTTAAAGAAACTGATTCAGAATGATACTCTACCTCAGGCAGTGTTGATTTCAGGGGGGCGTTACAGCGGTAAGCTTACGATCGCCCTTGAGATTGCGCGCAGTCTCTGCTGTGAGAACGGAAAAGCCGACTGGAACTGTTCCTGCTCTTCATGTAATCAGCACCGTAGGCTGGAGCATCCTCATATGCTGTTGATGGGGAACAGGAATTTTACCGAAGAGCTTGCTGCATGTAAAAATACCGTTCAGGCGAAAACAAGTATCGCTACACGATATTTATTCGGCCGGGCAGTCAGAAAGCTGTTGTGCCGTTTTAATCCTGTCCTCTGGGAAGGGGAAGAAAAGCGGCTTTCTGCAGCAATGACTTCAATTGAATCTGCTGTCGAGCTGGTGGATTATATTTTTCCGACGGCGGAACCGGATAAGGATTTATCTCAGGTCAAGCTGGACAGGCACATTGAGAATCTGTTCAAGAAGACCCTCGCTATACTCGAAAAAACGCCAAAAGATCTTCTTAACGCCGATTCAATACGCAGAATGAATTTCTGGACACATATCTCTTCCCGATCGGGTCCGAAGGTTATTATCTTAGAACATGTTGAATCATTAAATGACAGTCAGAGAAACTTGCTGTTAAAGACTCTGGAGGAACCGCCACAGGGAGTATATTACATTTTGACAACCTCAAAACGGACTGCAATACTGCCCACGATATTGAGCCGTTTGAGAGTTATTCAGCTCCAAAGGAGGAATGCCGAGCTGGAGTCCACCGTACTTCAAAGAGTATTCAGGTACGATTCGAATGAAATCGAGGGACTTAATGGTTTCGGGTCCCCGTTGCTACGCTTTTTTCGTCAGACACTGGACCCGGCGGTTGGGGAAGCTGCGGCTGCTGCAACGCGGTGGGCTCAACATCTGTTAGGTTATGATGGAAAAAGTAATGGTATTCCTGAGGAAGATCTTCCGGGAATATCTTCCACCTCTGGGGCGGATCAGCGTACTGCTGGTCTACAGCTTCTCAGATTGATGGTAGAAGCACTTCATGAACTCTTTGCTGCCGCACTTGATTCCAGGCAGGTGCCAGATGCTTCCTTGATAGTCCGGTTCCGGGCAGTTCTCGGTGATATCGATAAGGCGGTATATGAGATCGATGAATTGAACATGAATGCAGCCCAGGTCTTTGAGAGTTTATGGTTTCGAGGGAATGCCCCTGCATAGTAAGCCCTCGAAACGAATTAGTTTGAGGTCGGGAAACGCAGGACTTGTTTCCGGATCTTTTTGATAGGGAGCACTATGCGTAGATTTGTACAACGAGCCTTGAAAATACTGCCGAAACTCACCTCAGAGCAGATACATGATCTGGTTAACATGCTCGCACGTGAAAATGAAAAGCTAGAACTTGTTCTGGACAGCATGAATGAAGGGGTCCTTGTCGCAGATACAGAAAACAGGGTTATTTTTATTAATAAACCAGCCGAGCGTCTGGTTGCCTCAGTGCTGAATGATGCTGCTTCAGAGCTTCCGGTCTGGGAGGTGTTCAGAGACAGGCACATTGGTGCTTTTGTACAACAGACCCTTCTGGACCAGGATACTGTCCAGAATCAGGAGTTCACTGTTGATGATTCAGGGACACTCAGAACACTTGATTGCTCAGTTGTTCCTCTCGTTCAGAAAGGTAAAATTGAAGGAAGCATTATTGCTGTTGAGGACATCAGTGACCGTAAACGCCGTGAAGCCCGTTTAAGACGTTTCGAAAGCCTCGCCTCTCTCACAACGCTTGCTGCTGGAGTCGCGCATGAAATCAAGAATCCCCTGGGTTCCATCGGCATCCATATGCAGCTTATAGAAAAATCTGTTCGGGAGATCGGAGCGGATAAGGACAAACCTCTTCTCCAGTACGTATCTGTTGTTAATGAAGAAGTTGAACGCTTGAATAAGATAGTGGTTGATTTTCTGTTTGCAGTCCGGCCTATGGATATCCAGCCAGGGCTTTCGAACCTCGGAGTTGTAGTGCATGAAATGTTGCAGTTTGTACGCTATGAGCTTCAGCAGAATCGAATTGAGCTTATAGAAGATATTCCTGATGAAATTCCCGAGCTCCAGATTGATGAACGGTACATTAAACAGGCTGTACTGAACATTGTGAAAAATGCAATTGCTGCGATGCCCAATGGAGGTAGTTTACGGGTTTCTGTAGAACACAGCTCGGATGAGGTATTGTTGAATATAACAGATAATGGAGTAGGAATGAGCCATGAGGTCCAGAACAGGATTTTTGAACCATATTTTACAACCAGGGATTTTGGTTCAGGTCTGGGGCTTACCTTGGTATATAAAATAGTCCGCGAGCATAATGCCGAGATTTCTGTCAGATCTGAGCCCGGAGAGGGAAGCTGTTTTACTATTCTTTTTCCAGTTCCTCAAGATAGCCCTCGTCTGCTATCATGGAAAGGGGAAAATGAGTGATGAAATTTAATGTTCTGATAGTTGATGATGAAAAGAATATCCGGGATGGATTGGCTACTGCATTGAAAATGGAAGGCTACTTGCCCCTGACAGCGGCTAATGGCAAGGAAGCTGTTGAAATTATACAGCGCGATGTTGTTGATCTGGTTATCAGTGACCTCAGAATGCCGGAGATGTCCGGGCACGAGCTTCTGCAGTACGTTGTGCAGAACAGCCCCAGCATTCCAGTCATTATTCTGACTGGGCATGGCACGATAGAAACAGCAGTTCAGTCTATGCATGAAGGTGCATATGACTTCGTCACAAAACCGGTCAATCTGGATCGTCTGTATCTGCTTGTAAAGCGGGCACTGAGCAGCCGTGAGCTGAGTCTTCAGCACCGGGCGATGCAGGAGGAACTTGAGAAGCAGCGTGGATTTCAGGATATTATCGGAAAAAGCCCGCTGATGCGAAAGGTTTTTGACATAGTCCAGCAGGTAGCACCAACAAGGGCTTCGGTTCTGGTGACCGGTGAGAGCGGCGTTGGAAAGGAACTAATTGCCAATGCAATTCATGCTTCCTCACCCCGCAAGGACAAGCCGATGATCCGTGTGCACTGTGCTGCATTATCTGAGTCTCTTCTTGAGAGTGAGCTCTTTGGACATGAGAAGGGGGCCTTTACCGGGGCTGCCGGTAGGAAGCGTGGTCGTTTCGAGCTGGCAAACGGAGGTACCATTTTCCTGGATGAGATCGGAGAGATAAATCAGGCAGTACAGATAAAGATTCTTCGGGTCCTCCAGGAAAAAACTTTTGAACGCGTCGGTGGTGAAGACACGATTGAGGTTGATGTCCGTATAATAACAGCCACCAATCGAGATCTGAAAAAAGAAATAGAGGATGGCAATTTCCGTGAAGATCTATTCTATCGGTTGAATGTTGTTAATCTGCACATACCACCCCTCCGTGAACGAAAGGAAGATATTCCTCTGCTCATATCTGCGTTTATACAGGAATTTTCAGATGAGAATGGTAAGAAGGTTGAAGGGATCGATCCGAGGGCACGGTCCTTGTTGTATAGATACAGCTGGCCTGGAAATATCCGCGAACTCAGAAATTCCATAGAAAGTGCTGTGGTTATGTGTAAGGGAACAATCATCAAGTCAGATGATCTTCCGCCGTCAATTACCGAGAATGACGATTCTGATATGATCAGGATTCCACTAGGCTCCAGTATGATGGAGGGAGAGCGACGCCTGATTGAGGCAACACTCCTTGCCTACAAGGGGAACAAGAGCAGAACTGCTGAGGTACTTGGTATTGGACGGAAGACTTTGCATAGAAAGATCACCGAGTATGGCATAGAAGATGGAATGTAGGGACGGCTCAATCTAGTTGATTTTATGGCCCCGACGTTTTTCAAACTCCTTTATTCGTGTGAAGGCAGAGGTGATTCTCGAGCTGACTTCGGTCGCGACCTGCAGTTTGTCAGGATCATTCGAAAATCTGTCAGGGTGATAGGCCCGCAGCAAGCGCTTGTAGCTGCTGCGGACAGTGTCTATGTGGGCCAGAAACGGGACTTCCAGTGTCTGATAATCTTTTTTAAGCTCTGTAAGATGATTGTGCATTTCCTGCTGGTTCTGTCTGGAGCTGCTGTACCCGCTGCCGGCCTGATATTGAGAATTCCCGGCAGAATCTCCAGCTCTACTGTCAGTTTTCCCACTCGACAGGAACTGTTCAAGCTCCTGCCAGGCTTCCCGGAGATCCGGGTCAGAAGAAGGCCTGTCCGAGAAGACATCGTCTCCATTAAACAGGTCCCGCATGAAATCACTTACCTTGCCAAAAATATCGGTCATAATTATTCCTTGTCCGGAAAAAATTCCTCATGCAGTCTTTGTACCGCTATTACCCTCTGGTCTTCCGGTACCACAAGTGAAAGATTTATATCCGAAGATCCCAGACTGATTAATCTAATAGGAATATCAGAGATTGCAGAGAAAACCCTTGCAATGAAACGCGCATCCTTCCACAGGAAGTGTCCAACCAGACAGATTATTGCCATGTTTTCTTCTTTGCTTATATCTCCGAGTTCCTTCATTTCATTCAGAGCGGCAGGGAGATTACCCTCGACTGCAGCTGGATCAATACTGACTGACACGGATACTTCGGATGTCGCTACCAGATCAACTGCGATACTGTTGCGTGCGAATACACTAAAAATTTTCTGCATGAAACCATAGGCATGAAGCATCCTCGAAGACTTTATGGTAATGACCGTAATATCCTTTTTGGCTGCTATCGCTCTGAGTCCACGTGCATGTTTTTCATTGGCAATAATGGTCCCGGGATTATGTGGGTTATGGGTATTCTTGACAAAAACCGGAATGTGCTCCCGGACTGCAGGCTGCATTGTCGATGGATGTACTACCTTTGCACCGAAATACGCCAGTTCGGCAGCTTCATCATAACTCATGGCAGGTACGCGTTCAGCATTGGGAACCAGTCTGGGGTCTGTGGTCATGATGCCATCAACATCAGTCCAGATCTCCAGTCCTTCTGCCGCAATCGCTGCTGCGATAATAGCTGCTGAATAATCTGATCCACCTCTGCCAAGGGTCGTGGTGACTCCGCTCTCGGTTGCTGCAATGAAGCCCTGGGTCACATACAGGTATGAATCTCTGGGCTGAATGCGCTCCTGAATCAGTTGGTTGCTTAGTTTGAAATTAACGTGAGCAGCTCCGAAACTGTTGTCAGTGCGGATGAGGGCTCGGGCATCAAGCCATTCCGCATCCATGCCTCTGTGTTGGGCAGCAGCGGAGATAATGCTTGTTGATAGTTGTTCGCCGCAGCTGACCATGGCATCTTTGGTTCGGTTGCTGCATTCACGCAGCAGTATTATCCCCTCGAGGAGTGATCTGATCTGGGAAATTATATCATCGATTCTCTGGAACAGCACTTCCAGCAGCTTGTCATCATGCTGTATCAGCAGAGATGCCTCTTTTTTATGCCGTTCAAGCATGAGATCGATTTTATTGAAGGCTTCCTGGCGTTCGAATCTTCTACCCAGTTCTGCAATATCGAGTAAATCGTTGGTTATTCCGGCCATTGCACTGGAAACCAGAACTGCCCCTCCAGGTGCGCGGCTTGCTGTTTCTGCAATATCCAGTACTGTCGTGATTCGTTCAGCGTCCTGTACACTGGTTCCGCCGAATTTGATAACCCGCATATCTATGCCTTTATGTAACCCAGCGAGAGCAGGGTTTCTGCATTGAGAATAGCAGCGCCGGCAGCACCGCGAACCGTGTTGTGACCGAGTACGACCATTTTATAGCCCATTACCGGACAGCTACGGATTCTACCTACAATTGTTGCCATACCGTTATCTCTCATTATATCCAGGGCAGGCTGTGGCCGGTCGGATTGATCACTTACTATGATGGGATATTCAGGTGCGAAGGGCAGTTTCTGCTCTTGAGGCAGACCGGTAAAGTTTTTGAGTGTATCTGTTATTTCTTCAATAGTGGGGTTTGAATTGAGACTGAATGCAACCGTCTCGGTGTGTCCATCGATAACCGGTACGCGATTGCATTGTGCACTTACCTTGAAATCTGCGGGAACTATCTGTGTTCCGTCGAAAGAACCCAGAATCTTGAGGATTTCTGTCTCGATCTTTTCTTCTTCTCCTGAAATGAAAGGAACTACATTGCCGAGAATGTCCAGTGATGCCACTCCGGGATATCCGCCACCCGAGATTGCCTGCATGGTAGTGACCTGAACCTGTTTGATCCCGTATTTCTTGTGTAGCGGGGCAAGCGCCATGGCGAGAAACATAGTAGAACAGTTTGAATTGGTTACGATTTTTCCCTTGCTGTTCTGCTGGTCAAGAATCCTGAAATGTTCTGGATTAACTTCCGGGATAATAATGGGAACATTATGATCCATTCTGTGATTTTTGGAATTACTGATTACCATGTGCCCGGCTTCTGCGAAGCGTGTTTCCGCTTCTCCGGCAACGGACGCATCCAGGCCTGAAAAGAGGATAACAGAAGTGAGCTTATCTTCGAGTGATTTTACTGTCAGAGAAGCGATGTCGGCAGGTATAGGTTGTGCCTGTTTCCAGGTAACTGCCTGGCTGTATGCTTTTCCGGCTGAGCGGGGGGAGGCAACTAATTCTGTTACTTTAAACGTAGGGTGCTCATTCAAAAGGCTGATGAATTTCTGACCAACCGTTCCGGTGGCCCCGAGTATTGCTACTGGTATTTTCTGCATTTTTGTGTCTCCTTGCCAGCTTAGCGTACTGATGCGTAAGTGCTGTGTCAATTCCTGCATTATGTCCTTCGATTGATGGCCGCAGTGAAAGTCAGTATACTGCGCCAGGGAGGCATAATGTCGTTTTTACAATCAATCATTCTGGGGATCATGCAGGGAATCAGCGAGTTTATTCCCATCTCAAGTTCAGGCCACCTCGTGGTTTTACGGGAGGTTATGGGAATTGGTGAGATACCCTTACTGTATGATGTTATTCTGCATATAGCTACTCTGATAGTTGTAGTCTGGTTTTTCCGGGAAAGAATTATTTCGATTCTCGTTTCGCTGTATCGTTGGCTGACCAGGTCCGCTGGTGATGCAGATCAATATAATCTGCGCCTTTCAGTGGTGATTCTGGTTGCTACCTTTATTACTGCAGTAATCGGTCTTATGATCAGTACCTTGAATCTGCACACGATGCCAAGACTGACTTCAGCAATGTTTCTGCTCACTGCAGCACTGTTGATTGCAAGTCATTTTTTCGGGCGCAACAATACTGGTAAGGATGCTGGTATCAAGCACGGCTTTATTGTGGGTGCTGTACAGGGACTTGCTGTTATTCCGGGAATTTCTCGTTCGGGAAGTACTATCTTTGCTTCTCTGGCTTCCGGAGTTTCAAGAGATAAGGCAGGTGAGTTCTCCTTTCTCATTTCCATACCGGCTATACTTGGTGCGCTGATACTCGAACTCAGGCATCTTGGCGATCTGAGTGCATCCATATCTATGTCGGTTATGGCTGTAGGATTTCTGGCATCCCTGATTTTCGGCTATGCATCACTTGCCCTGCTTGTTCATCTGATTCGCGGAGGGAAACTCTGGGTTTTCAGTATTTATCTGATTCCCCTGGGAATATGGGGTCTCTTCGCACTGTAAGGGACACCTGCAGTATCTACAGGCACCGGCAGAATATCTGGAAATTATCCCGTCAGGAATGATTCCAGGCGGGAAAGTATCAGCTCGGAACTGCCGTTGACCATAACAGTATCCGGAAGAGAGCCGATAAACAGACTGCCGTAGCGTTTGGTAATCAAGCGGTTATCAGTTACTATTACCGCCCCATGGTCACTTGTTGTCCGCATCAGCCGGCCGAAACCCTGTTTGAACCTCATAATTGCCTCAGGTACGGAGAGCTGCATGAATGAGCTGCCGCCTGAGGCATCAATTGCATCGCACCGGGCCTGGTGAATCGGGTCGTCGGGAACCGGGAAGGGGAGCCGTGTCATTACGACAACTCTGAGGCTGTCTCCCGGTGCGTCAACACCTTCCCAGAAACTCTGGGTAGCAAACAGCACGCTACTGGTATCATGATTAAAGCGTTCAAGCAGTCTTGATCGATGATCATCCCCCTGCCTTAATACAGTTATTCCTTCCTGTTCCAGGATCGGTTTCACATGTGCATGTATTTCCGACAACAGACGGTAGCTGGTAAATAAAATCAGCCCCGATCCCTGGGAGCAAAGCATAATCCTGGGTATGAATTCTTCCAGGTATCTCGAGTAAGCTGCAGGATCTGTAGGGGCAGGGGCGTCAGAAGGTATACCCAGCAGTACTCTCTCGTGGTAGGCAAATGGTGAACTGAGAATCTGGTGCTCACAGCGATCGTCCTCCGGAAGTCCGATCCGGGAATTAAAGAACTGGAAATTATTGCGAATAGTCAGCGTTGCGCTGGTACATACGACGGTTGCCAGCGGCTCAAACACAGCTTCCTGCATCATATGTGCAATGACCAGAGGCGTAATACTGAACTGGGTGTATACATCATTTCTGCTGGTAGTTTTGCGCTCCATCCAGAATACCCTGTCCGGATATTCATCTCCGGCTGCGAATGTACGACAGATGTCGGATACGTTTTCCAGCCTGCGTATCAGCAGCCGGACATCCAGAATACCTGGCTCATCGGCGTATTCTTCCGGTACATCCCGAACTGCCTGTGCCAGGATATCTGTCAATGAGTTAATAGCTGTCCTCAGACCCTTCATAGGACTAAATATTCCCTCTGTGATTTCTCTGGGCAATCCATGTTCAGGGTGGCTGATGATCCTCAGGGTATATCTTTCCCCCATGACTGCCCGTGTTGATGCCTCAAGCTGCTCGGCAGCTGTCTGTACAGCGTGAATAAGAGGCGGGACTATTGCTGGATTCAGCGTCCCATAGGCTTCAAGTTCAATAAGAGCCCCGAACTGCCTGCCTCGCTGCTGACGCAGGAGCATACGGAGATATTTCTGGAGTGAATACCGGGTAAAACTTTCGGAGAAATAAGAGGTGGCTGATTTTTCAATATTATGGGCTTCGTCGAGGACGAGACGCTGGAAGGGAGGAAGAATTACCGTAGCCTCAAATCCGAATCCCTTTGTACGCATGGCGAGATCAGCAAAGAGTAGATGATGGTTGGCTACCAGTATTTGAGCACTTGCAGCCTCACGGCGTGCTTTAATAATAAAGCATGGCTCTCCGGAACGACAGCGGCGTCCGGAACAGGCATCGGGATCTGCACAGACAGAACTCCACAGTTGCGGATCGGGAAGAAATGGAAGCTCGCTTTTATCTCCTGTCCGGCTGCTGGAAGCCCATTGGGCAATTGCCGATAGATCATCGGGTAAACTGTCAAAGAGGGTTTGCTTTTCCTGCATCTGCTCCTGCAGGCGATGAGTGCAGAGATAGTTGGATCTGCCTTTGACCAGGACTGTTTTCAGATTGCTGCCGAGCAGTTTCTGAACAGTCGGAATATCCTTTTCAATAAGCTGCTGCTGGAGATTAATGGTGGCAGTCGAGATAATAACGCGTTCATTGTTTTTCTCTGCCCAGGCCAGTGAAGGAATCAGGTAAGCAAAGGATTTTCCGACCCCCGTTCCTGCTTCCAGCACACGGATTCCGTTGGTATTAAAACCATCAGCAACGCTCTTCAGCATGGCAATCTGGCTTTCTCTCGGTTCAAAACCCGGTTTGATTTCACCGAGCCTGCCCCCGTCATCAATAAGTGCTGCAAGCCTGTCTGCATCTATGTGCTCGGTACGCCTGGGCGGGACAGGCTCAACTACAACGTATACTTCCTCTGCACTGTTATTGATTATGTAGAAACCAATACCCTGCTCTCCAAGTGCTGAAGCAACCCGCAGGTCAGCCGGGCTGGGAATAAGCAGTCCAGAAGGGTGATTGTGTATAATTACATCGCCGCTGCCTGTATGAGGTGAAGGCGCCGGTACCTGATCGAGACTGCCTCTGGCTGCTGCATAAACTTCGGTCAGCTGCTTTCTTTCATCTATCTTGCCGGTGAATAAAACTTCTGAGCCGCCGGCGTCATCAATACTATCTTTTATATATGATCTGATATCATCCGGTGCCCGATCAGAAAACAGCATGTGTATCTCCAGCCATGAGTGTATATAGAGCCGGGTTCCGCTTCAAGTCCGGGCTTGTCATTCGGGCCAAAAAAAGGCTGACGGAGCAAAGTCCGTCAGCCTTTCGATCAAAGCAGATGTGGATTATTCAACAATTGCTATGATGTCAGAAGAGTTAACAATCAGAAAATCCTCGCCATCAACGGAGATAGCGGTTCCGGAGTACTTGTCGTGCATGACTTTGTCTCCAACCTTTACCTGAATGTCCTCGCTTTCGCCGATTGCTGCGACAACACCGGTCTGGGTTTTTTCCTGAGCGGTTTGGGGAATATACAAACCACCCTTGGTTTTTTCCTCAGCAACTTCAGCTTTAAGCAATACTCGATCGCCAAGTGGTTTAATGTTCATAGATCCTCCGTACATGTACTAGTGATTTTAGGTTGATTTCTGGCTTAATATACGGATTTTACACTGCGGGGTCAAGAAGAACTGTATCGTTATACACCAGATTCGCATTATTCGCTGTTCAATGTGTCAAATTGACGCAGCTATGAGGTGAATTTGCTTCACTGTGTCATTATGACCCTATTTGTTCCGGAACTGTTTATCTCTTCTATCTGTGCTTTTTGTAAAGTATTTGCAGATAATGATTTACATATATTTTTATTTGTTATTGGATGTTGGCATGCTTCTTGCATCTGATAGAGTGGAGGCATAAATGACTACTGAAAAAACGATGAAGACAACTGCAGGTGACAGCGAAAATATACTTTCCGTTTATCTGAAGGAAATCAACAGAATTCCTCTGCTTACCCGGGAAGAAGAAGAACGCTATGCGCGGGCAGCCGCAGCAGGCGAGCAATCAGCAAAGGAAAAGCTTATTCAGGCTAACCTCCGTTTTGTGGTAAATGTTGCCAAGAAATACCAGAACCAGGGGCTCCCGCTCTCAGATCTTATTTCTGAAGGAAACATCGGGCTGATGAATGCTATCGACCGTTTTGATGTGGATAAAGGCTATCATTTTATCTCATACGCTGTATGGTGGATCAGACAAGCGATACTGAAGGCAGTCTGTGAGAAATCCAGAATGATTCGTCTGCCATTGAACCGTGCTAATGAGCTTGTACAGATTGAAAAAGCCAGGAAAGAAATCTACAGCGGTCAGGGAGATACCGAGGAATTTCTCCAGATAGGTAAACTTCTTAACATGACACCGGAGCATGTCGCAGATCTTGTGAATATTTCCCGTGACCTGGTTTCTCTTGAGACACCAATGTATGCTGACAAGGATTCATCTTCATTGGGTGATTTTATAGAGGATCATGGCTATCAGCATCCGGAAGCGCTTGTTGAAGAGAAGGCATTGAAAGCTGATATAAATCAGGTACTTGCCACTCTGACGCAAAAAGAAGCCGAGATAGTACAGTACCGCTTCGGATTGAACGGCAGAAGTCCGCTCTCTCTGAAGGAAATCGGCGACCGCTACAATCTTACAAAGGAACGAATCCGACAGATCGAGAAGAAGGCTATCAAGCGCCTTCAGCATCCTTCCAGGGCTGAGCTGCTTGAGGCATATGTAGCTTGATTTTGCAATTTCCTCATATTTAAAAAAAGAATTGAAAAAGGACCGGTTAAGACCGGTCCTTTTTGCGTTCCTTTGGGAGCTTGTTCCTGAACATGAGCAGCCGAAGACCATTCAGTGAGACCAGTACAGTTCCGCCTTCGTGGCCTATTACTGCAAGTGGCAGGGGAAGATCAATGGTGTATATGCCGATTATCATCATGGTGATAAGCGCCAGGGCAATTGATATGTTGCTGATCAGTGTCTGTCGTGTTTTCCTGCTAAGTGCGATCAGATAGGGAATTTTTTCAAGATCATCAGACAGCAGGACTATATCAGCAGTTTCCAGCGCGACGTCTGTTCCTGCTGCTCCCATTGCAATACCCAGTCTGGCTCCTGCAAGAGCCGGGGCGTCATTCACTCCATCACCGATCATGGCGGTTGGTCCATAATCTTTCTCCATCTTGCGGATGGCGTCGAGCTTGTGTTCGGGAAGCAACTCCGGGAAAACCACATCGATACCGCACTCTGCCGCAATAGCCTGTGCTGCTGTCTGATTGTCGCCCGTAAGCATAGCGATGTGCTGGATTCCGGTCTGACGAAGCTGCAAAATAACGGATTTGACGCCTGGCCGCAGTCGGTCGTTAAGGCTGATGATACCAAGACAGAATAGTTTTTTCCGGCGTTCCTCGGCCAGAATTACTACGGTTTTACTTTGCGATTGCAGTTCAGCTATGCGCTCTTCGAGTCCATCTATATGCTCTGTATCTTTCAGTAGCGATGGGCTACCGATGCTCAATCGTTTGTTCTCATAGTCGGCAGATACACCGATTCCTGCCTCGCTCCGGAAGTTTACAGGGGACTGAAAATCCAGATTTCTTTTTCGGGCTTCCTCCACTATTGAGACTGCAATTACATGTTCACTTTTAGATTCAAGGCCGGCTGCAGCAGCAAGTATTTCGGGTTCAGACCAGTCGGAGAAAGAAATGACTTCCGCTACCTTAGGTTTACCTTCTGTGAGGGTTCCGGTCTTGTCAAATGCGATTGCCCGGATCAGCGCGGCCTGTTCGACATGTACACCACCTTTGAATAGAATCCCTTTTCTGGCAGCATTTCCAATTGCGGACAGGATGCTGGCCGGGGTGCTGATTATGAGGGCGCAGGGGCTTGCTGCAACCATCAGGGTGATCGCCTGGTATACACTGAGTGTCCATTCGCGTCCGAACAGCAGGGGAGGGACGAGAGCTGCTGCAAAGGTGGCTGCGATTACAAGAATGGCATAGTATTGTTCAAAAGTTTCCAGAAAACGTTCGGTCCTTGCCTGTTGTTCACGTGCTTCCTCAACAAGTGTAATAACCCTTGCGATGGTGCTTTCCTGACTGGTTTTGCTGCTTTGCAGAACAAATTCTCCATCCTGATTGATGGTCCCTGCCAGGACGGTATCGTCCTGTTTTTTTTCTACGGGAAGGGATTCGCCAGTGATACTGCTTTGATCGATGCTGCTTGCTCCCCGGACGATTTTTCCGTCAAGAGGGATCCGGTCACCGGGCTTGATCTGCAGCAGTGTACCTATTGGAATGTCTTCGACTGCCGTCTTTCGACCCTGTTGGCTATCGATTGTGTCCAGTACCAGGGCGGTGTCAGGACGGAGTCTGGCGAGCGCCTGAATAGCGCTGCGCGTTCGGTCAAGGGCGTAATCCTGCAGTACATTGGAGAGTGAGAAGAGGAAGAGCAGCAGCGCACCTTCAAACGGTGATCCAACACCGGCTGCTCCCAGGGCTGCCAGGACCATGAGAAGATCAATATCAATCCGCTTGTTTTTCAGGCTGTCCAGACTTGCCCTGAGGCCGAAATATCCGCCGCAAAGATACGCAGCCAGAAACATGCTATTGGATAAAAGGGGATTAGCTGTTGCGCTGAGTTGGCCGATAGACATTGTCAGTAAGGTAAGAAAAACAAAAATCGCCTCTACGTTCTGCTTCAGCAGTCTCGCGATCACTTCCGGGATTCCGGCTTTCCTTGTTTCATGAAGCGTCTCTGGACCCTGAGCGGTTTCAACAGCCTGCTGTATCTTTATCCTTCTTCCAAGCCAGGGGCTTCTATCCTTGCCGTCTGATGGTTTTTCTACAATCATTACACCGCGGTTTAATTTGATGCCTTTATCCTGTAATACGTTCAGGGCTTCACAGTTTTCTGCTTTGCATCCTTCATTCTGGTTTTCGGCTCTGGTTTTTCTCTGCAGCTGCTGCAGGCATATACCACAGCCGCGCTTGAACTTAACCTGGTCTCGATCCTTACATGTGGCGGATCGTTCAGTGAGATGATGTGTAAGATTTTCAACTGCATGTTCAAAGTCTGCAGCTTCCCGGCCTGGATCCTGATAACTGATTTCCAGTTCCAGTGTCCGTGTATCCCACTTCATGGCTTGAATATTGTCCTGGCTGTGAAGGACCTTGTGCAGTGTAATAAGACAGCATCGATCCTGTTCTGCTACCGGGCACACCGGATTTCTCTGTTCATTCATTGCTTGTTTTTTCTCCTGTCTGTCGGGCTGCAGATTCAGTCTTACTGACCTGACTGGGGTTGAATTGGCACATTTCGGGATCGCTGTTCTCCAGACATTCGCTGTAATATACAACCCGCCCGCTGAGAACTCTGGAACCGATAGCCTCCTGAACTTCAGCTTCAAGCTGTCTGATTGCTTCGCTTTCAAGGTCACAGATCCGGTGGCAGGTCAAACAGGCGAGATTTATATGCGGATCTGTGTTGACCTCAAAATGGATGCTGTCATCGCCTGCAGTTCCAATATTTGTAATGGCTCCAAGCTTCAGAAGAGTATCCAGAGTCTGGTACACTGTTGTGAGACTTAGGGATGGATAGTCGCTCTTTACCTGTTCGTATAGTGACTGTGCTGTAGGGTGATCAAAGCGGAGTGCCAAAGCCTCGCAGATTGCTGCACGCTGTGGAGTCATTCTGAATCCGGCGGTTTTCAGACATTTTATAAGTTTACTGTGCTTTCCCTGCATATTTTCAATCACTCCTGGTCTGTCATTACAATTTGTAATGATTACAGTTTAAAAATGATTACATGTACTGTCAAGAAACGCTCATACAGTTCTGACTTAAACGAATAAAAAAGACTGATGTCGGTATAGTATTATGGAGTTCGAATCCTTTGGGAAAACAGCTGGGCAAAAAAAAAGCAGCCTGATATGAATCAGACTGCTTATGGTCGCTATTGCCGCCGCGCAGATTTGAACTGCGGACACGTGGATTTTCAGTCCACTGCTCTACCAACTGAGCTACAGCGGCGCGATATGGTGTTATATATACCGGATACGGAAAAATCTGTCAAGGGCAAACAGCAATTTAAGCGCTTGCCAATCGCTTGAACTAGGACTACGATGTGGGCATGAAAATGGAATCACGAAGGATGCAGGCATATTCAAAAGGAACACCCGGGGCTTCATCACAGGAAGATAAAAACCTTTCCAAAGAAACTGTAAAACCGGAAAGCGGGAAAACTGTCAGCTCATCCACCATAAAACCTTCTGCATTGCAGGGTCTGCTTAAAATGGTAAGTGATAAAGGAGCAAAGGATAAGTTTGCCCAGGTCGCAACTTTTTTAATGCTCATCGGGCAGGAAGAATCGGCGAAAATTCTTCGCTGTCTTCCGCATGATATTGTGGAGAGGCTTTCGGCTGAAATTGTAAAGAGCCGCTATATACCGCGCAGTGAGGCCCGCACGATACTTGAGCGATTCGAGCGCATACAGGAGCACGATGACGGGCGGATCATCGGAGGAGTTGATACAGCTCAAACTATGCTTGTGCAGGCCTTCGGAACAGAGAAGGGACAGGAATTGCTGTACAGGGCGGTTCCGGATGCCAGGCCAAACCGTTTCAGTTTTCTTCAGGATATAGACTATCAGCAGCTAAAAATACTTCTGAAAGATGAATCTGTGGCTGTTGTTGCGATAGTATTGTATAGTCTTCCAGCAAAGCAGGCCTCAAAGCTCCTGAGTCAGTATGACACCGAGAAGAGGATGCAGCTTGCCAGAAGAATTGCCAGGAGCGGGAAAGTCGACAGCGCAGTTCTGGATCGAGTAGCTGAAAAACTGAAAGAACTTATACGTGAGCATAGTCATGTCCGCAGTGAGGAAATCGATGGCAGCTCGCGACTGGCAGCCATTCTCAAGCATGGCGATGTGAGAACTGAAGAGAGAATCCTTCGTGATCTCGGGGTACTGAATCCTGAAATATCCGAACGGGTTAAGGGACATCTGTTCACTATTGATACGGTACTGGAAATCGAAGACCGCGATCTGCAGAAGGTGTTGCAGGATTTCGCTGATACAGAGATTGCCCTTCTCCTGAAGGGAAAAGAGCAGTCTATTCGTGAAAAAATACTCAGGAATGTATCTGCCGGCAGACAGGAGCTGATCAGTATGGAATACACCCATCTTGGTGCCCAGCTCCGCAGTGAAGTCGATGCAGCTTCCAGGGATTTTATAAGCCACCTCCGTAAACTGGAGGAAGAAGGCAAGATCCGGATCCATAGACCGGATGATAAATGGGTGACCTGAATACTGTTGCCCTAATTACAGGAGGATATAATGAAATCGTTGAGAACAGCATATATATTCTGGTTACCGTCCCTGTTCGGCCTATGCGGCTTGCACCGCTTTTACCTGGGAAAGCCCTTATCCGGCCTTCTGTTCCTGTTCACGTTTGGATTATATGGTATTGGAACCGTCTATGACGCTATAGCCATGACCTCGCATGTGCAGCAGGCTCGTTTGCGGGAAGGAATTGCTGGACGGGTGTCGTTGAACGAGCTCTTTGAAGATCCTGCTGATGGACGGGTTTATACTCAGTCCTATGTCAGGCAATCCAGTACAACTGGGCAATCTATGGAGCAGACAATTCTCCAGATCGCCAAGCAGAGCAATGGTTATGTTGCTGCTTCCGAGGTAGCATTGCAGTCTGGTGTCTCCATGGAACAGGCTTCTACAGCTCTGGATGTTCTGACGGGAAAAGGTTTTTGTGAGCTGATAGTTCGTGACAACGGTTCACTGGTATATTATTTTTCGGATCTTGACCGCGAGGGCAGTCACCGGATCTGAGCTTACGGCGACAGTCTCAGCCCAGATTGCCGCCGATCCTGCTGAAACATGTTTCCTGTCTGAAATCTGCAGCTGTCCCATAGCACATCCTGCTGGCCCTGATTACTTCGGTCCAGCCGGCGTTCAGCAGCATCTGTATGCCGCTGCTGTTCTGTGCGGGTAATGTGGCCCTGCTCTGTGTTTGGCTTTTGAGTTTAATCAGGGCTTTGGCAGCCTCATTAGAAAAAGCCGTAATCGGTCCCTCACCTAGAGTCGGCAGGAAAAAACCGGTTATTTCCCCGGTTTTTCCCTGGCTTGTCCGGTATATGATTGCATGTCTTAGATGTTCCTGCAGCAGCTCACTCCGGTCTTCACCGCTGGCAGTCCTGTCCAGTTCCAGAATTTCGGGGTAATCAGTTTCTCTGGAGTTCTCAAGCGGGGCTTCGGCCTCAAGCGGGCCGGGAATACAGTCTGTATCTTTGCGGAAGAAGCAGTATTCAGCAACTTTCCGGAATCCATGGCGGGCGTAGAGAGGTGCGCCTTCATCGGTTGCAAAGAGATGTATGCCCTGGCTGTTTCTGTTTCGGCATACCTGTATCAGTTCCTGGAGCATGCGGCTTCCAAAACCCTGACGACGATAATCGGGGTGAGTAATTATATGAGCAAGCCAGGAACTATTGCGGTAATGGATTGCAGCGCCGACTGCAGCTATGGAGCTTCCGGATTCAATTTTACGGGCTTGAATCCATGGAATCTGACAATACCATGAGAACGCAGACTGTATGTCGTTCCAGTCTTCGGGTGTCAGGGATGAGACCCTGTCGCTGTCACCCGGGAGAAATTCTTGTACTTTTTGCATGATTTCTATGATGATCTCTCTTCATTCGACCTGGCGAGTTTACGTGCCAGTAGTTTTGACAGAAAAATACCATAGTGGGGATATTGTTTCATTACCTCCACAAAGGCTTTCCTGCTGATCTTGATCAGTTTCCCGCTGCTCTCGGACAGTACGGTTGCACTGCGCTGATTATTCAGGAGAAAGCTCATTTCACCCATAAAAATATCGGCTGGGGTAATGATGCCTACTTTTCTGCCTCCATGATGAACGGAAAAGTCCCCGCTGGAAATATAGTACAGAAAATCACTTTGTTCACCTTCTCTGATTACCACATCGCCGGGTTCGGGAAATAATACTTCCTGATTACTGAAGCCCTGTGGTGTTTCTCTCGGAGTGGAGTCTATATGTTCAATTGTCATAGTGACTTCATTACCTTTCCGGTTGTACTTCAGTTCCTTGGAAAACATTTCGGCCATGCGTATACCCCGACCGTGAGGGGTGAGAGGATCCTGCCCGGCTGTTTTCAGTTTCGCCGCATCGACGTCAAAACCTTCTCCCTGATCCCGGATTACAAAGACCGTCTTTTCATTGCTGCTCTCCCAGCTGAAATCAACCCGTTTGCTGCTGATTCCGGGATTGCTGCACTTTTCCATGACAAGATCTACCACAGTCTTTCCTTCCTGCATGGCAAGGTTTTTTTCTTCATAACTTATTCCACAGTTACCGTGTTCGATGGCGTTGATGATCAGTTCTGACAGGGCGAGATGGACGTGCATTTTTCTGTCAGGATGCAGACGCCCCATCTGCATGAGATTTGTAATCGGGATACCTGCATAAATAGGAACTGCGAGGGTGTCATTTTCTATGCTGAAGGATCCGCTGTTGTCTTCCATAAAATGGCTGGATACATCTTTCTGGAAAATAAGCTGCCGGTTTTTCAGAATGATTGAAATACATTTCATGAGATGACTTCGGATCCTGCTGTAGTCTAGGCTTACGAGGAGATTCATACCCTGAAGCTGTTCCGCAATCTCATCTTCCTGGTGGTGGTTGCTGTCGTACAGTCCGATAATTCCAAAGCTGTGCAGCCATGCATCTGATCTTACCTGTTCGGCTATCTGCGATAGTTTTATCTTCGGGTCACTGCAGTTTATAATTACCAGCTCAGGAAGGTCATAGTTCAGTGTTTCCTGGACTCTGTGAGGTTTTGAGACCATTCGGATTGTGCTTCCGATTCGTTTTCCATGATCAGTATATGCCGAGCGGAGGCGCGTAAGTACTTCATTGTCGGTATTTATAAATGCTATCAGGCCCATGTTTCCCCCTCAGGATTCCAGTCATAAACTGTAATCACTTTGGAGATGGAACTCAAGGCTTTTATGAGTAGTTAGAAAAAACCACAAAGATTCTGCTCATTTTCTTTTCCTGCTGACAATTACATTATTATTCAGGGGTTCCTGGAATTTTATGTGTTTTTCCTGCACTAAGTTTCAGCAGGAAAAACACTTATGGAATAGCCTTTGTGGTTTTTTCTAACTACTCAGGAAGGTGTTATTGTCAATGGCAGTATTTCATAATACGAGATGGTAAATTCTGGCTTCTCCAGCCATCAACTCATTAATCCGATAGTGATATGCATTGTGAGCAATTCTCTCTACTGACTGATTCGGAACCCCGGTAATGGAAGAAAAGCGGAGTTCAAGCCTGTAGTTATCCAGTGCAGGAATACCGAAGCTCCCATAGTCACTTGAAGCAAAATTGACCGCAAACACATATTGATTGTTTCCTGATCCCCTGTGCCAGACGAAGATTCTGTTCCCGGTTTCCGGATCCGGAGGAATGAGAATCTTTTCCTGTTCTCCTGCAATATCCGGAAGGAGCTTTTCTGCTATCTGTTGTATACCGTGCAGGCTGATAAACTGCTCTCCATTTTCATTCCACCGATATGGACCGGAGGTGCTTTTGTCAGGATACATATTGCTGCCTGAACGCTCCTGAAAGACATACAGTTTTGTGTAGTAGTCGTTCCTGGCTGGTGACTCCCGTTCCTCCCTGGTTTCGAATCCCAATGCCATATAGGAGGGCATACTTTTCAGAAACAGGGCCGTAAAATATCGGGCAGTATTACCATGACGATAAAACTGATCAAATCTAGGGTCATCCTTATCTCCTGTGATTATTGTAAAACACGGGGTGCAGCGTCGTAGTAATGCCATATCCAGTAACCGTCTGAATCGACTCATGAAATCCTGACTGTCAGGCGGCAGTGACTGAAGATCACCTAGTGCACAGTCGGCCGCTGAAGCCTCGAGATGATCAATCTCTTCGCCGTAACCGAAGACATTCCGTCCTGCAAGAAAACTTTCTGCGAAGTATCCAAACCAGGGTATCTTTTCGTGCTGGATTATATATTGTTTTACATAGCCCAGAATATCGTAGTAGTTCCCGATTTCTTCTTCCGTTCCGGGGACCCCGTCCGGACGCATCTGGACATGAGACATATCACCCCGCATGAAATCAAATGAGAATTTCTTCTGCACCGCCGCATAATGTTCAGCAACATACTTCCAGCATTCTTTTACAGGTCGTCTGAAATCGAGTTCCCAGCATGGTTCAGAGTCTGATGATTCAATGCTCTCAAAAAGCCGATACCGGGTTAATGGACCGAATACCCGTGACATTCCCTGAGGCTCAATCATTCTGTAGTCCCGCCATACCTGTCCGAACTCATCTGTATAGGTTATATCCTGATCAATTTCCAGGCCGCGGAAGGGTGGGGCCATGGTAGCAGGTGCTGGTTCAAGTCCCCGGGAATAGAGTAGGGAGATCAATTTTCCTCTGCGTGCATTTCTGGTTTCCCTGGAATGTGGAGGACCGAAAAGCAGCAGGTTTCTCTCTGATTCAGTCAGTGTATGGAAAAAATACCCTGCATTTTGCGGGAGCTGACGCGGAACTGCTGGTCCTGCCTCCTGGACCCATTCCCAGATGCAGTCTTCAGCCAACTGTAGGGGACAGGATCCAAAATCAAGGATTTCATCATCGCTACGCTGTATCCATTCAAAAAACCGCGGATTGCTGAGTACCATCTCGGAGAAACGGTCGGTATGCGGAATTACATCCATTCCGACGCTTCTGCCCATAAGATGGATAATATTTATTACAGCTTTCAGCTGAAGTTCAACCGAGGATAATTCCGGGACCTCTTCAGCCAGTTCACGGTCATAAAATTCGTTATTGATTTCCCAGCTACTCATTCCATAGAGACTGCCTATAACACCGGGTTCCCATATCGGCAGTAAATGTACGGAATTCCAGACGGTCGATGTACTCAGCAGGTAAGGTATTATTTTCCAGAATGTTCCGAGGGTGCGGACATTGATTCCTATCATCCGGCTTTCCTCTAACCAGCTGCTGTCGGTATTCGCTGATACAGGAGAGGTTATATTTCCCTCAAGCGCCTGCCGCAGGTTATTCCCGCCGTAGCGATCCTGCAGAAGCTGAAGAATCCTTCTGACTCCGATTTTCAGGGCTTCAGGAGGCGGGCAGAATTCAAGGTAGGATGACTCTCTATCTGCAAAGCGTCTGAATGATTGTGCTGCGGAGGATTCCCATTGTTTCTGTATATCCTGGTAGCTCGAGTGTCGGCTTGGCATGTGTAACGCTCCGCTCAGGTAAATTCAACTTCGTAATCACGCGTAATGATTATGTTTGCCAGTTGTCTGTGCGGGGCTATAATACTGTGCTCTATTTCCAGTACCTGTTCGATGAATGGATCCATTGCTTCTCTGGCCCGCTTCTGCCTGGATGCCATAGTCTCAAGGCGGTTCCGGGCGATGAAAATCCTGGTATGTACATCCTTCAGCAAGCTTGTGTAGGTTCCCTCTGCAATAACAACCTGAACATTTTTCAGGTCAATTGTTTCCTGTTCGATCCTGTCTTCTTCATAGACTACCAGAGGTTTCGTAATGCTGTTGCCTCCGTTAATGGCTGTCAGAAGATGCTCATTCAGCAGATCCAGCTTGACTTCCTGTGTCCCGACCCAGGAAATATCACGGCGGCGGGCAGCATCATTGGATTTCGGTGGATATACGAAATAATCATCCTGCTGCAGCAGCAGGCAGTTGAAACCGCCATCACGTTCAAGGCGTTCAGCTAATGCTGTGCCGGTTTCTGATTTTCCGCTGCCGGACTCACCAGCGACAGAAATTGTGTAGCAGCCTTGATGTTTCTGTATTACAGGGATCAGATGGGGAATGATTTTATCTGCTGCATTGTAATGGTGCTCTTCAACCAGGATTATATCACCTTTCATTGGAACCTTCCTTGTGTATCTTGATGATCCATTATATACGCGTTAGTAACGCGTAGTCAATTGTTTATATCTCCAACAGGAGTTCAAACAGATAGAAAAAACGTGAAACTGGACTTTTTATAATCAATCTACGATCATTAATACATGAAAAAAATAATACTTTATCTGGCTTTTGTACTTGGTTTGCTCTTACCTGTGTGGTCGGTTATGCAGGCATCGGGATATCAGTTGAATCTGCAGGTGCAATCCGTTCAGATTGCAGGATTGATTTCTCTGACCTTGTTGTACTATCAGGTAATTCTGGGGTCTCGGTCCCGCCTTCTCGACCGGATATATGGTCTGGATAGAATAATACATGTTCATCGCTGGCTTGGCATGCTCACCCTCTTGAGCATTGTTCTGCATATGCTTATGTACAGCATACCAGCTGTTGCCGCAGGAGCTTTTCCTCCGATCCTCCCTCAGGAATGGTCTATAGTTCTCGGCAGTCTGAGCATGCTGATAATCCTCGTTGCCGGTTTTGTTGCGGCAATGTACCGGAGGATCGGCATTCCTTATCAGGTATGGCTTCTCATACATCGCAGTCTATACGCTGTTCTGCCAATAGTACTGGTTCATGGTTATTTTTCCGGTCTGCATCTGCGCTATCATCCGCTTGTACAGCTACAGTTCATTCTGCTTACTGCCCTGTGCGCCGCCTTGCTGGCCTCAAGATGGTTTCGTTCCTACCGGGCACGCAAAACACCAGCTGAAATCATTTCAGTGGAAAAGCTTACACACGATACGGTTCAGATACGCTGCACGCGTCCGGATAACTGGGCGGCAGAGGCCGGGCAGTTTGTTTTTGCCGGATTCAGGGCCAGGAAAATATCCGAGCCAGCTCATCCTTTTACTGTTTCCAGTGCGCCGGATGCTGAATACCTGGAGCTGACAATAAAGGCGGTCGGGGATTTTACGTCGAAAGTTGATTTGCTTGAGCCCGGTGATTCGATCACCCTGGATGGGCCATATGGAGTTTTCCGTCCAGCAGCTGTGCAGCGACCTGCTGTCTGGCTTGCCGGGGGAGTAGGAATTACTCCTTTTTTAAGTGCTGTACGGAGCCTGCAGGAAGGTGATCACCCACCGGTTTGCCTTGTCTGGGGGAATAAATCCTCAAGGGATATCTGCTGTGAAGAGGACTTTCGAGGTAAACTGGCATCAAAATCCCGGTTTCACCTTCTTCATGTGTATTCGCATCCTGCATCTTCGGAAGCAGATATGCTGGAGAGTGTGGAATTTGGTGAACAGTACGAGGGATTTATAAACCAGAACATTCTGCACAGGGCGCTGCACCTCTGTCTTGGTGAGAGCGGTTCATCATCGGATGTCGACGTGTTTATATGCGGTCCTCCGGCCATGAAAAAAGCAATTATGCCCCTTCTGAAAGCAATGGGATTTACGCGTCTGTACTACGAACGGTTTGCGCTTTAGTGTCGACTGAAAACAGCTGTATCTCCTGATTACGGCCTCTTAACTGATGCCGGCCCTGATCGGTCAGACAGTAGGTTCCAGTCAGGGCATGTCTGGTTTCCTCTGACAGTAAAATACCGGTATGTAGTTGCCGGTTTTTTTGCTCTATCCGCGCTGCGGTGTTAACGGCATCACCGATTGCCGTAAAATCCATTCTCTTTTCGGTCCCGATATTACCAAGAACTACTTCACCGGTATGAATTCCGATGCAGGCCATGATTTCCGGCTCAGCCCGACGGGCACGCATAACATTCAGAAGCTTGAGCTCCTGCTGCATCTGTATTGCCGCATTTACTGCATTGTCGGCATCCCCTTCCTGCTGTGTAGGTGCTCCGAAAAGAGCCATAATTCCATCGCCGAGGTACTTGTCGAGAATTCCGTGGTTATCAAATATTGGTTGAACCATTTTTCCGAAGTATTCGTTCAGGAATTCAATAGTCTTCATGGGCGAAAGATCCTCGCTTATTCCCGTAAAACCACGGATGTCTGCGAAAAGAATGGTAATTGTCTGCCGCCTGCCTCCGGGGAGGAGGGCATCAGGGCTTTCCAGCATGTAGTGAATGGCCTGGGCCTGAGGCAGGTATCTCTCAAGTTGTTGCTGCTGCTTCGTAAGTCTGATAATCCTGTAGATCTCGCCGGAGATCAATGAGCAGAGAATAGTGGACAACAGTAGTGAAATGAGGTAGATCTGCATGCTTCTCAGGAAGGCAGTCTGCATCATATCAATTCCGGTAATCCTGGCCAGAACCAGGTAGAGAGCGGTAAATAATGCAGCGGAATAGTATGTGCTTGCAATACTGAACCGGAAGATGTCGAGTATCTGATACAGCACTGTGAAGATTATAAATAGACCCGAATATATGACGGGTGGAGCAAAGGGGAACATCACGGAAAAATACGGGTTTTCTATGCTGTTATATGCACTGTATACAATCATTGAAAGAATAAGACAGTCGAAGAATATGACTATAGCATGATAAGCAAACCCGAGTTTAATTATTGTTTCCTGTGAATAGCCCGTAAAAGGAATCTTTTTTTTGATGACTTTCAGTTCAGCCAGAGCAAATATGCTGAATAGTACAGCGGCCGCCAGAAGATAGCTTTCCAGTCTTGGTCCGCTTCGCTGCAGAAGGTGACCGACCAGGTTAATCAGAAGGATAGAAGTGAAAAAGATCAGGCGTATTCCGGCAATTACGGTTTCAGCTTTGAGTTTCTCCATTCGCAGCAGATCATGCATGCTGCTCTGGTAGCTGTATTTTTCCTGGTTCACAGTGGAATTAGTCATATAAATCCATAGTAAACCTATTTATTGCTTTCTGTGCAGTCTTTTTCTCCCCGTCGGAGGTAGAATTTATCCAGCCCGCGTTCGATTTCCCTTGCTTGACGAAGGGGAATAGCAGATAGGCTTGTAACAATGCTTTTTGCAGCAATCTTGCTGCCTTTGCGGATGTAGGAGGCAATTCCTATAACAGAATTATCTCCGACTTCGACACCTGGTGTGATGTATGATTTTGCCCCGATAAGACAGTTTTTTCCTATTTTGACTGGTTCGAGTATCAGGTGATAATTTTCTACAATGTGACAGGTGATCAATGCATCACCGCCAAGGATTGCATTGTCTCCAATTTCCAGCAGGTGGCAATCTACCAGCGAGCCGGTATTAATGCGGACACTCTTGCCGATTTTTGCTCCGGCTATCCGGAAAAAGAGATTTGCGAATCCGGTGCCGCGGATCATAGGAAGAAACATGGTTTTTGCAATTCCGTAAAAACCGTTGTGCACCATCCACTGGAATACTGTGAACGATTTCGCGGGGTAGCGTCCGGGTTTAATCCCTCTCGAGCTTATCCTCATGCCTAGACCGATGACAAAGACCGAGGTAATATAATAGGCGAACAGTGCCAGGCCGCAGTAGATACCGAACAGGAGATAGGATCTGAAGGTTCCGGTAACAAGGGGATTAAATCGGGTGAATCCCTGGGCCATAATATGTAGAGAAGGTACAATGCACAAGCCGAAAACAGCTGCATAAAAACAATAGAAAACGATTGTGAAAAACATCTGCACAGGCAGGCTTCTCAGCAGTCTGGCGGTTACAGCATTTAACATAGGCAATATATCCTTGAGCTTGCCCCCGGGTTGACCGGAGGGTTGGGTTTAGCTGTATAATGACCCTGTATTAACCCATTGTAAAGGAGCAATCGATGAGTTTAAAAGATGTAATCAAACCCGGTGTAATTACCGGCGACGACGTTCAGAAGGTATTTGCAGATGCAAAAGCCAACAAATATGCACTTCCAGGAGCCAATGTAGTTGGTAATGATAGTGTAAATGCTGTACTGGAGGCATCAGTTGCCGCTAAGGCACCTGTTATCGTTCAGTTTTCAAATGGCGGTGCTGTTTTCTTTGCTGGTAAAGGCATGGACAATACCAATCAGCAAGCAGCTATTGCCGGTGGTATTTCAGGTGCAATGCACGTTCACCGCGTGGCAGAATTATACGGCGCATATGTAATGCTGCATACTGATCACGCTGCCCGAAAACTTCTTCCCTGGATTGACGGCCTGCTCGATGCCGGTGAATCTTTCTATAAGGTACACGGAAAACCGCTGTACAGCTCTCATATGATCGACCTCAGTGAGGAGCCATTGGAAGAAAATATTGAAACCTGTAAGCGTTACCTCGAGCGCATGAGCAAGCTTGATATGACTCTGGAAATAGAGCTTGGTGTAACCGGTGGTGAGGAAGACGGTGTGGATAACACAGATGTTGACAGCAGCAAGCTTTACACACAGCCTGAGGAAGTAGCCTATGCCTACGAGGAACTGAGCAAGATCAGTCCGCGTTTCACCATCGCCGCGGCTTTCGGAAACGTGCATGGTGTGTACAAACCTGGAAATGTAAGCCTGACCCCGAAAATCCTGGACAACAGCCAGAAATACATTCAGGAGAAATACAAGACAGGCGAAAAGCCGGTTGATTTCGTGTTCCATGGTGGTTCTGGTTCATCTGTTGAAGAGATCCGTGAAGCGCTTGGTTATGGTGCAGTGAAGATGAATATCGATACTGACCTGCAGTGGGCATTCTGGGATGGTGTGCGGGCCTATGAAGCAAAGAATCATGATTATCTGCAGGCCCAGATCGGAAACCCCGAAGGCGACGACAAGCCGAACAAGAAATACTACGACCCACGTCAGTGGCTGCGTGCCGGTGAGGTTGCCTTTGTAGAACGTATGAAGGTTGCTTTCGAGAACCTGAACAACGTGAATAGAATATAAGATCCGTACGAGCTTTCTGCAGAATTACATTCTGTATGAGCATCCGCAAGATTCAGCCTCCGCCTGCTTGCTGCAGCGCGGAGGTTTTTTTATTATAGTGAGCATATGACAATGAAGAGGCCTGGCACAGGCAAAATCGGGCAGCGAGTTGATGATGTGCTGCATTTCAGGGAACGGTGGGGACATAGACTCCGCTTGTTCCGTATATATTCAGAGAATAACGGCACGTTAATGGCCAAGGGAATCGCATTCAGTCTTCTTTTCGGAAGTATTCCGCTCCTTTTTCTGCTGGTCAGCCTTCGTTCGGTAATCTTTTTTCCGGAATTCATGGCGATTCTGGAAGGGCAGCTGCTTGAGTTCCTTCCGGATGAGATCAAGAATCAGGTGGTAGAAGTAATAATCGGTGAGGCGTACCGATTCTCATCCTTTGATCTTGTGACCCTTGGTGCATTTCTCATTGCAGTGAACAGTCTGTTTACAGACCTCGGAACCGGCATGGCAACCATGCTGAGTGCGCCGGTTGTCAAAAACTGGCTTCATCGTGTCTTTGCAGTACCGCTTATGGCTGCATTTCTTCTGTTATTTTATTTTGCCTCATTATTGACTCCGGCAGTTAACCTGTTCCGCCAGTTCTTTGTTTTGCCATCGCAGATCAGCATGCTGCTGGCGAGGTTAATAACAATCGGCATGTATTCACTGTTGATGACTGGATTGTATTATCTGTTCGCCGGACGCAGGCTTCGTTTTCTGCCCACTTTTTTTATTGCTGCGCTGAGTGCGGCAGCCTGGCAGGGCTTGAATATCCTTAGTGGTTTCATAGTACTGGGGCTTGGCGGCCGTCTGTTGATATTGGGTGCGGTGGCCTCGGTCATGATCGTCCTGTTTTATATGCGGATTCTTGCCGATATATTCCTTATTTCCAGTGTCCTGGTCAGAATCTATTCGATTCCTCACGGAATAGCGGAAACGGAGGCCGCAATGGAGCATCGCTTTTCACCTGTGCGCCTGTGGCGCTATCTTACAGCCGGTGTGGGTCCTGGTGATGAGGATGACGAAAAGAATGATGAAAAGGGCGGTGGGGAATCAGGTCATACATCTGACTGATTGACAGGGTTATCTTGCCCCTGCTTCGAGAAGCAGGGCGACGGTTCTTCTGTTACTTCTGGTGTTTCCGAGCCTTAGTGCCATGTCCAGCGCAGTTCTGTTCAGGTGGTTCCGTGCGTTTACATCAGCACCTGCTTCAATAAGCAGGCGGACCGAGTCGATCTCATGGACTGCAAAATGCAGGGGGGTATTCTCAAAATCGTCCCTGGCATTGGGGTCAGCATCGTGTTCAAGCAGAACGAAAACGGTTCGCGGATATCGTGCAGCATGGTGCAGTGCCGTCCTTCCTGTAATATCCCGTAATTCCGTATCTGCGCCGTTCTGAAGAAGCAGTTCGACCAGTTCTGACTGACCCCACCTGGAAATTCTGTGAAGGTTCGGGATAATTACTGGAATATCAGCAGCGATGCTGCTGCTGAATACAGTGATTGAGATCAATATTACCAGGGTCCGGATCGTTCTTGAGCGCAGCATGCATCCCTCGTGTAGAATATCGTCAGGATTTTGCTTTATCATTAGTCTTTATGACCCGACACCCGATTTACCATCAGGTTTTTTCATAGTATACAGGTAAAAGGAGGCCGCAATTGCCAAAAGAAATGCTGCAGCGCTGGAAAGTATCTGACTCCGCCGACATGTACGGTGTAAAGGATTGGGGTGCAGGATATTTTGATGTTTCTGATACCGGAGAAGTCATAATTACAGCTAAATACCCGGAAGGACCGGTGAGTGTGAATATGATGGATATAATCGCCGGTATCAATCAGCGGGGTTTGAGTATGCCCGTTTTGCTGCGGATCGAAAATTTGCTGGATTCGCAGATCAGCCTGCTGAATGAAAGCTTTCGCCGCACAATTCATAATCTTGGGTATAAAGGGATATATCAAGGCGTGTTTCCCATAAAGGTGAACCAGCAGGAACAGGTGATCAAGGAGATTTCCCGGTTCGGCGACCGATATAATCATGGACTCGAGGCCGGCAGCAAGGCTGAGCTTATTGTCGCTCTGGCCGTACTGAATAATACCAACAGCTGTCTTATCTGTAATGGATATAAGGATGCTGAATTTATAGATCTTGGTCTTGAAGCTACCCGCATGGGTTATAAGGTTTTCTTTGTCATGGAGATGCCAGGCGAACTTGATCTGCTGATCGAACGGAGCCAGGTGCTCGGGATCCGTCCAAATATTGGGGTAAGGCTCAAGCTATCGACCAAGGCGGGAGGACATTGGAGCGAATCCGGCGGCGATTCAAGCATTTTCGGACTCACAGCTACACAGTTGGTCGAGATAGTCGATCGCTTGAAGGCTGTGGATATGCTGGACTGTTTACGTCTGGTGCATTATCACCTGGGGTCCCAGATACCGAATATTCGCGATATACGTGCTGCAATCCGTGAAACCTGTCGTTTCTATGCGGATCTTGCGCTCGAGGGTGCTCCAATGGGTCACATCGACCTTGGGGGTGGTCTAGCCGTCGACTATGACGGATCCAAAACAAATTTTGTTCATAGTATGAACTACACGCTGGATGAATACACGGCAGACGTGATCGAGGTAATCATGGAAGTTCTGGATGAGCATGATATCCCTCATCCGACAGTAATTACCGAGTCCGGTCGGGCTACGGTTGCCTATTCTTCAGTGCTGCTCTTTGACATACTGGATGTGAATCGCTCCGAGGCTACGATGGAGGTTGATCAGATTCCTGCCGCATCACATGAGCTGCTGGTGAGCATGCGTGAGGTGCTCAGCAGTATGACCCTGAAAAACGTTCAGGAATGCTATAACGACGCTGTGTACTATCGCGATGAAATCAGGGAACGCTTCAAGATCGGTCAGATCGGCTTACGGGAACGCGCTCTTTCCGAAAATCTGTTTTTTGCGATTATGCGGCGGCTTATAGAGAATGTAGGTAAATTACGTCGGGTTCCTGCTGCTCTGGAAGGTCTGAGCGATGCCCTGTATGACGTGTATTACGGCAATTTCAGTGTGTTCCAGTCATTGCCAGACGCCTGGGCGATTGACCAGATTTTTCCGGTTATGCCCCTGCATCGTCTTAATGAGGAGCCAACCCGCAAGGCAATTATCGCGGATATTACCTGTGACTCGGATGGAAAACTGGATCGCTTTGTGGACTCCCACGACTTGCGCAGAACACTGCCCCTGCATGAGCTGAATCAGGATGAAGAGTATTACCTCGGAGTATTTCTTGTAGGAGCATACCAGGAAACCCTTGGTGATTTGCATAATCTCTTTGGTGATACGAATATTGTAGGTGTGAGAATCAAGCCTGAAGGGGGATTTGATTTTGTCCACGAACTCGAAGGCGATTCTATTGCGGACGTCATTTCCTATGTTGAATATGATCCCAAGAACCTGCTTCGTATGTTCCGTGAGAAGGCAGAGCAGGCCGTGAGGGACGGTAGAATTCAGCCGCAGGACAGAAGAAGAATTCTGTCCGTATACGAAGCGGGGCTTAACGGCTACACATATTTTGAACGATAGCAGAGTATATGGATACAGATAATCAATTCAGGAGTTAAGTATGGCGAAAGTACTGATAGTTGGAGCTGGCGGAGTCAGCCAGGTTGTTGTGCACAAATGTGCACAGGTGTCGGAGGTGTTCTCGGAGATTGTGATTGCCAGCAGAACAGAGTCGAAATGTAAGGCTATTGCAGCCCAGCTTGAGGGAAAAACGTCATCGATTATCACTACGGCACAGGTGGATGCAGATAATGTCGCGGAAATGACCGCTCTAATCCGCAAGGTTACACCGGATCTGGTTCTGAATGTAGCTTTACCGTATCAGGATTTGCCGATTATGGATGCCTGTCTGGAAACCGGGGTTGATTATCTGGATACCGCTAACTACGAGCCTCCTGAGGAAGCAAGGTTTTCATATACATGGCAGTGGGAGTATCAGCAGAGGTTCCGGGAAGCCGGCATTATGGCTTTGTTAGGCAGTGGATTTGATCCCGGGGTCACCAATGTCTTTACAGCCTATGCAATGAAGCATCATTTTGATGAGATTGATACCCTTGATATAATCGATTGTAATGCCGGGGATCATGGAATGCCCTTCGCCACCAATTTCAACCCGGAGATCAATATTCGCGAGGTTACTGCAAAAGGCCGGTATTACCGCGAAGGTGAGTGGATCGAAACAGATCCGCTCAGTGAAAATCGGCTCTATGAGTTTCCCGACGGCATCGGAGGGAAGAAGATCTATCTCATGTTTCATGAGGAGCTTGAGTCACTGGTAAAACACTTTCCGAGTATCAAACAGGCCCGTTTCTGGATGACGTTTTCGGATAATTATCTCAAACATCTGGAGGTACTCCAGAATGTCGGGATGACCAGAATTGATCCCGTGGAGTATCAGGGGCAGAAAATTGTACCTCTCCAGTTTCTCAAGTCAGTGTTGCCGGATCCGGCTTCGCTTGGTCCACTGACCAAGGGTAAAACCTGCATCGGCTGTCATATAACCGGGAAAAAAGACGGAAAACCGAAGGAATATTATATCTACAACATTTGTTCCCATGAGGAAGCATATAAAGAAGTACAGTCTCAGGCAATCAGCTATACGACTGGTGTTCCCGCCATGATCGGCGCAAAAATGATGCTTACCGGAGCCTGGAAAGCCGCGGGAGTATTCAATATGGAAGAGTTTGATCCTGATCCATTTATGGAAGCCCTGAATCAGCACGGATTACCATGGCACGAACAGTTCCTGCGCTCATAGACCCTGCACGTGTGCCCTCTCCGTCTTTCGTTGTGGACAGGGCTGCACTTGAAGATAATCTGAAGATTCTGTCTGCTGTGCAGGAAAAATCCGGAGCAAAAATCCTGCTGGCGTTAAAAGCCTTTGCAATGCATTCGGTCTTCCCCCAAATCCGGCAGCATCTTCCCGGAGTATGTGCGAGTGGGCCTTATGAAGCAAGGCTTGGCCGGGAACTGTTTTGCTGTCCGGATGGAGAAGTGCATACCTTTGCTGCGGCTTATTCAGAACAGGATCTGGAGGAAGTATTACTGCTGTCGGATCACGTAGTATTCAATTCCTGCGGGCAGTGGCAGCGGTTCCGTACACGATGTCTTGAATATGCTGAAACCAGGAGGGATGAAGGGCGGCCCATTCATTTCGGACTGAGGATCAACCCCGAGCACTCTGAGGGGACGGTGCCCATTTATGACCCCTGCGGACCGCACTCCCGACTCGGAATTGTGGAATCTGAGCTTAGATCTTTCTGTGCGAGCGACGCTGATGCATTGAGAGGAATCAGCGGCTTTCATATGCATACCTTGTGTGAGCAGGGATCCGATGCATTGCAGAGAACGCTTGCCGCCTTCGAAAAGCGTTTCTCGGATTTTCTTCCCGATCTTGATTGGTTGAATCTTGGTGGCGGACACCATATTACGATGCCTGGCTATGACCGGGATCTGCTCGTGAATCTACTGCGAACACTGCGTGAGCGCTGGGATCTGCAGGTTTATCTTGAGCCCGGTGAAGCGGTCGCAATCCGGACGGGGGTCCTGGTCTGCTCGGTGCTTGATATCACGTATAATGGAATGCCTCTTGCTATTCTTGACATCTCGGCCACAGCGCACATGCCCGATGTACTTGAAATGCCGTATCGTCCTGAAATCTGGGGAGCCGGCGCACCGGGAGAGAAGGAGCATGTCTACAGGCTTGGAGGAATGAGCTGTCTTGCAGGAGATGTAATTGGCGATTACAGCTTTGACAGGCCGCTTGAGATCGGCGACCGGCTGGTCTTCGAGGACATGAGCCATTACACCATGGTGAAAACCACGATGTTTAATGGTGTTCACCATCCTTCGATAGTCTGTTACTCGCCTGTGGATAATTCAGTTGAGGTCATCCGGAATTTCTCCTACGAGGATTTTCGCGATCGTTTATCGTAATGTGTCATTGAAACGCTGTAGATAACCCGATACACTGTGTAAAGTTTATGCAATCACAATGGGTATTCCGGAAAACAGAACCGAGCTGCCGATTCGCAGCTGTTTATATATTTTTTCCTCTTCGGCTGCAGTATAATTGATAGGGATACATGAGAAGAAAAGCCGTATTTCCGATAATAATTACTGCAGCTCTGATTTTGAGCAGCTGTGCGACTCAGGCAGAACTTCAGCGGCCTGGAGTAAACCGCAGATGGGATGACTCTGTAGCAGCCAGCTTTGATGACGCTCATGTGCTGCTTCAATCTTCGCGGGACCTGAATGAACGTAGTCGTTACGCCCTTCACCTTTCCCGCAGTTATGAACAGCTTGGTGCTCACTCTGAAGCACTGCATTACGCCCGGATTGCGGAGCGGAGTCTCAGGCAACTCGACGAACCGGCGTACGATGTTTCTATTGAGTTGATTCACATTCTGTTTGATCTTGAACAGATATCCGAGGCAGAGCGTGAGCTGCAGCTTACGCTTGACTCATTGACCCTGAGCGGAGATGAAAATCTGCAGGGTGAGTATCTGAGCAGAATAATACAGTTGATTTTCTCACTTGATGATATTACCGGCGATCAGTTCCGCCGGGTTACCGATCGTGTTTTATTTATTGGAGATCCGAGAATCCGCTCTTCTGTGCTGCAGGAGACTATTTTCCACATGTGGCAGGTCAGTTTTTCCGGTGATGTTACCGGTATTGTACAGCACGCGATCGCGGCCAGCTCCGGAGTGCCTGATCGACTGACTCAGAGTGCTGGGTTAATATATCTCTCCGGACTCGTTGGTAAACTATCACAGCCGGTTTCCGGTGTAGATCCTGTACAACTGAGAAACCGCGGGCTGAGAATCTGGCGTGAGTCGGACCTCTGGACCATAGACAGAAATGTAGCATTGTTGGCCGTCAGAGGGAGCATTCTCAGCGGACACAGAGTGGTGCTCGAGGAACTTCTTTCCAGTGTGCCCGGGAATTCCGCCAGGGCCGAGATACTTCTGCAGGAAGCAGAATGGTTTCTGAGATACAGCGATGCTGACTCTGCTCTGTTTCTGCTACAGGAAGCTCAGCGTTATGCCTCCTCTATTGATTCCGATGAGCTTAAATCAATTGCATATGTCCGTTTGGCCCTGCTGAATGTTGAAATGGGTCATGAAGAGACTGCTGTGGACCTCATTAGAGAGGCAAGACAGTTGAGTCCCAGATACTGGCTTTCAAATACTGATGCAGCGTATGCTATGGCAGTTCTTTTTGCCAGGGAATCTGATACTGCAGGGATTGCGGAAGTTATAAGTAGTCTGCGGGATCCTGTGGATCAGGCGCAGGTCTATCTTGAGTTATATTCCGGACTGGATGATTCTCTGCTGGATAGTGTAGGGGCTGTAATTTTGCGAGAAGTTCCTTTTCTTCTGCGTAGAATTAACTGGTCGAGAAATAGTCTGCTCGGTGCTGAGCTCAGTTCGGCTGTCATCAGGGCTGCAGGAAGAGGAGATACGGCCTTTGTCGCGGAGCTGAGATCTATACGTCCGCCCCAGGATCTGCAGGTTCTGATTGAATCAAGGTATGCCCAGGCACTGCAGATTCGTGCTGAACAGTTCTAGGAATTACCGGATTTATTTAATCACCCAGGATTTTTCAAGGATTATCTTCTTCCGATTACTGTGCAGATTGAATCTTCTCCGTGAAGAATCCTGCGGAAATTCGGCAGATCTCTGCCTCCGGCAGCGATTACCTGCAGGTTTAATTCGCTGGCCTTCGCACTGGCAATCGGATCGAAAGGAGTGTTCTTTCCGGGTATCCATTCCGTTCCGACCATCTTTCTGAAATCATCCCAGCTGATGTAATCCAGTGCCTGCGCATCTGGATCAATTTTTGGATCTGCAGTATATACCTTCTCGATATTACTGAGATTGATTATTCTGTTTGCAGAGAAACGTTGTGCCAGCATGACAGCGTCAAAATCTGTGCTGAATCCAGGTTTCCAGCCAGCTGCTACAAGGATCTGCCCGGGAAAGTCAAATTCCGCAGTAGGATCTGTAACAACCGCTGTGCCGCATTCCTTGTCAAATACTGCGCGTACCAGTTCGGCGTTCAGGCGCGTCGCCATAATACCTATCCAGTCCTGAGCATCATTGTCAGCTTTCTCGCAGAGTTCTCTGTATGCCCTCTGGTATCGGCGTGCAGGTCCGCCTCCGCCGATAATCAGTATGATTTTTCTCTGGGAATTTTCCTGGAGATACTCCCGAATCGTCAGTGCCAGAGCATGAATGTAAGGTACGTCGACTTCGTCGGGTGCGACTATGCTGCCGCCAAGGGAGATAACTGTGATCATCGGGATCCTCCATAAACAACTTGAGTGATCCCATTATAGGGATTTCAGCGGCAAGAATAAAGGCCTGCAGCTATGGGGAATCTTGACAAAGTTCACGAACTCCCCGAATATGAGCAGAGTATTATGAAAAACAGAAATCACATAAGTCCGTCTGTATTCTTTCTATCCCTGCTGCTGATTTTTGCAGCCTCGGTTTTGCAGGCTCAGCAGATTATTACCGCCCCGAATTTTTTCTCGAGGGTTGGTGATAGATATGAGGAGATTGAAGATTATACAGCTGATATTTCAATGAGAAAAGGCGACACCAGGATGAGCGGCGAGCTTTTTCATCGCTATCCGAATCTTCTTCGTATCAATTTTACCAATCCACAGGAGCAGGTTCTGGTTACCGATGGAAGTACTCTCACCTTGTATGTTCCTGCTCTCGATGTAACAATGCAGCAGTCTCTTGGTGCCAGACAGCAGGATGAGGAAATTACTGCTCTGGCCACCCGTGAAGGGCTCGGTTTACTGAGACGCTTGTATAATGTAAGTTATCTGACTGATCCGACCCCTGTTCCTCTGCGTGAAGGTTCTGAGGTAATGGTTGTAAATCTCCGGCTTACCTGGAGAAATCCATCTGAAGGTTTCCGTGAGATTGTAATTGCGGTAGATGATGACATGCTTATCCGCAGAATGATCGGGACAACTGTAAACTATGAAGAGGTTGTACTCGAATTCAATAATATTGAACTTAATCAGAATTTGACAATGTCCCAGTTTGAATATCGATCGCCGCCTTCGGCAAATCGATTTAATAATTTCCTTTTCGGGGCTCAGAATTAGATTCAAGGAGAATGAATGGAATCCGTAGGTGAAAGGTTGCGAAAAGCTCGTGAGGCCAAAGGCAGCAGTATCGAGCAGGCGGCCCGGGATACCCACATCTCGCAAAATTTTCTCCGGGCAATTGAAGAAGAGCAGTTTGATCTGGTTCCAGGGGAGACATATCTACTGGGCTTTATACGTAAGTATTCCGAGTACCTGCAGAAAGATCCTCAGGAAATGGTTACTTTATATAAAAACCAGCTCCTTCAGGAGCAGCCTCTGCCTATTCATGAGTTGCTGAATCCAAAACCACGGATCTGGCCGAAGCTGCTGGTCGCAGGTGTTGCTGCGGCATTGCTGATAGCTGTTGGAATACTTGCAGCAACCGGGGTTCTGGGGATTCCTTTTCTTGATGGGGAAGGTAATACTCATGCTGCAGCCGCCGATGTCCAGGAGCAGACTCTGCCGGCAGCTGACGAAGAAAGCGCCGGGGCAGAAACGCCTGTTTCTGCTGCTTTGACTGATCCCGACGAGTCTGATACTGATGACATCGAAGCCTCCCTGGCTTCTTCGGCTGATTTTGCCAGGCCGGTCGGATCAAGCAGTATTGCATCACGACGTAGACAGAATCAGCTGCTTATGGAAGCCGCTGCGCCAGGACCGATCCAGCTGCGGGTAGAGGGTGGAGAAATTCCCAGCCTTGTACGCTTGCAGGCTGATAGTGTAGAGCCAAGGCAGCAGATGCTGAGTCAGGGCGACAGCATTCAGCTTGAAGGTACTCAGTATGTCCAGGTATACACCTCAAATGCCGGTGCAGTAAGTCTTACCGTTAACAATACCAGTATTCGCCTTGGTAGTGACGGTGAGGTTGCAGTAGCACGCTTTGCCTGGAACAATCCGGGCTCGGATAGTCCATTCCGGCTTGAGCAGGTGCCTGTTTACTGAGTACACTGCATGAATCTATGCATGAAAATCCCATATTCTCCGGACTGAATGAAAGCCAGAAAGCCGCTGTACTGCATAAGGGCGCTCCCTTACTGATTCTTGCTGGTGCAGGATCAGGCAAGACAAGGGTGATCACTCTAAAAATAGCATATCTGATATCCCAGGGCGTAGACCCTCGATCAATTCTGGCTGTGACATTTACCAATAAAGCAGCCAGGGAGATGCGTGAGCGTGCCGCTACGCTTGAGCCTGCTGCTGCTGACTGCATGATCCGGACCTTCCATAGTTTCGGTTCCTGGATGCTCAGGCGGAATGCAGCTCATGCCGGGATTCCTGCGGAGTTTTCTATTTATGACGACGATGATCAGGTGAGCCTGCTGGCAGGTCTATACCCGGAACAATCCCGCCAGTGGGTAAAGGCAATGGTACGTAGTATTTCCCGTGCCAAGGATATGGCCTTGCAGCCGGGAGACGATCTCAGCGCTGTGCATGCTGACCCCGAATTTGCAGAGGTTTACCAGGCATATGCAGCACGGCTGCAGTCTATCGGGAACGTTGATTTTGGAGACCTTATTCTCAGGCCCCTGGAATTGCTGAAACAGCACAGTGCCCTGGCAGATCGCTTTCACAGCAGATTTTCGATTGTGCTGGTAGATGAGTACCAGGATTCCAATACTGCTCAATTCAAGCTGCTGGAAGCGCTGACGGCTTCAGGTACCTATGTCTGCGTGGTAGGCGATGATGATCAGTCAATTTATCGCTTTCGGGGAGCTGAAGTACGCAATATTCTCGACTTCCCCGAGCATTTTCCCGGTACAGATATAATCCGGCTCGAACAGAACTACAGATCGACAAATGCAATACTCCAGGTTGCTCATGCCGTTGTCTCGAATAATGAAGGAAGGCTCGGGAAGGAGCTATGGACAGAGAACGGAGACGGGAAGATCCCCTTGATAGCGCAGCTCTATGATCAGGATGAGGAAGCTGAATTCTGTATGCAGCTGATCCGGAACGAGCCGGAGGTGGATACCGCAATTCTGTACCGGACTAATGCCCAGTCCCGTGTTTTCGAAACGGTGTTCCTGCGTAACGGTATACCCTATCGTATAGTTGGAACATTGCGGTTTTATGAGCGTGAAGAAGTCAAGGATGCCATAGCATTACTTAGATTCAGCGCTAATCCCAGGGATCCCGTATCATTTATACGCATAATTAATAAACCAGCCAGAGGAATCGGCAAAAAAAGTGTGGAAAAAATATTACAGCATGCCGGTTCCGCTGATTTAATGCAGTCAATGGATTTTATTTCCGGTGCATTACCGGCCAAAACTGCAAAGGCGGTATCCGGCTGTCTCGGTTTTTTCAGGGATATCGCCGCCGCCCTCCGTGATCAGCGCTTCGAAATGCTGAGTGAGCTTCTCGATTATGCCCTTAAACTATCCGGGCTGCTGCAGTATCACAAGGAGCAGGACGAGGTTGCTGGTATGCAGAAAGTCCAGAATCTGGAAGAGTTGGGCAATGCTGCTGCTATGTATCCCGGGACACTTGAAGGCCTGGTAGAATTTCTTGAAGCGATTGAACTGGACAGTGGTTCACGGCAGGAAACCGAAGATGCATCTGTAACGCTGATCACCATGCATAATACCAAGGGACTTGAGTTTGACAGGGTTATTATCAGTGGTATGGATGAAGGAGTGTTCCCCCGGGAGTCAGATCTGGATCCCGATAGCATGGAGGAAGAGAGAAGGTTGTTTTATGTGGCAGTTACAAGAGCCCGGCATGAGCTGTATATGACGACTACCAGATTGCGCCGCATGCACGGGAGGATTCTGGATACCTCTCCGTCCCGTTTTCTGAGGGAGATTCCTTCAGAGCTGGTGCGGACAAGTCTGGCCGGCGGTGATGCAGGCAGCAAAGAGGAATCGGGTCTTGAGTACCCGGTAGGCTCTGCAGTGTATCATGACGACTACGGAAGCGGTCGGGTCATCCGGTCGGAAATAAAGAGTGGAGAGCTTGTGATAATGGTACAGTTTGAAACCGGACGCAGTGCGCGGTTTCTTCCTGCCTACACGGCTATTGAGAGGATTAGTGGTGATGATTGGTAATGTAAGGCGCTGTCGGGACTATCATTGGTACGGGGCTGACGGCAGAAGATATCTGGATATGCGCCTGGATGAAGGCGGGGCATTCTGCGGCCATCGTCCTTCAAGGCTGTTATCGGACATCAAGCAGATACTCTCGCGGGGAACTGTCACAAGCTGCGTTAATCGCGAGTCAGAACGCTCGGTCAAACTCCTGGGGAAGCTTTTTACGGTATCCGGACTGGCAGATGCTGTTCCCGGGTATAAAATGGTTCTGCTGCCGCCTGGACTGTCTCTCCGGCAGCTTCCATTTGTGCTTCAGTTGCATAATTCAGATCTGGTTGATTCAAGGGATCCAAGAGGACAGAAGGCTGGATCAATGTTGATGTGGCGTCCTGGCTATGATGTTGAAGATACGCTCTCGGAAGGAAAAAAAGCAGTGTCCGATAGCATTGCAGCCGGAAAACGCCCCATCGTTGCACCGATTCTGCCCGTCCCCAGAAGTCTCTGTCCTCAGCCTCTGTTTATTCCGGAAGAAATTCCGGATACTCCGATCATGCACTCTGACTGGGCCAGGTCTCCGGTATTCAGTGAAATCAATCTGAAGAGTCTCGTTACGGGAATAGAGCTCTTTTTTTCACCTGTATATCCTTCCTGGAGTACGAAGCGCAGTGATATTGAATGGTTTCCGGAGAGCTTCAAGGCAAGAGCTTTTCCTGAGTGGTACAGTTCAGGACCCTATCAATATTTTTCAGGGTCAGCAGAGAGATATAATTCCTGGAAGATCGCTGCACTCAACCTGGGTTTACTCCTGCCGGAGGATCCATCGATTGCAGCAATTATGCCGGCCGTACTCAGCAGCAAGGAGAACAGTCTTATTAATGCCTTGCCGGATTCTGCTGGCTGCTTGCAGTGAGCTGTGGATTAAGCTAATAATATGGTATGACTAGTTCCCAGTTCTGGATATTTGCCGCTGAGTTGTTCATTTTTGGTATAGCCTCTTTCCTCGCGATCATCGTGTGGTCGAAAACACGGGAAATTCCCTGGCTGTTCATGGTAATCGCTGTGTTGTCCCTGTATGCCTCCTCCATACTGCATGCACTTGATCTGCTGGGAGCAGTAAATCTTGATCCAGTATTTCTTGGCGATGCCAGTCCTGTCAGAATACTGCTGCAGATATTGCCGGGGATGGCACTTATTGCAGGCTTTATAGCCTATATTCGCGGGAGATTGTAGAAATCAGTCCTCGTACAAGCCAACGGGATTTGCTTTTTTTTCTGTCTTGTGATAGCTTGGCTTCTGATATCTGCTAGGAGGATTTGCATGGTAGCATTAATTGTGGGACTTGTATTTTCGCTGGCTGGCCTGTACGCAGTTCTGCCAATGGATTGGGCATTACAGTGGGGACCTGAAGTCGTGCAGTTCATCAAGGGCGGTCTGCCAGTAATGGCATTTTTTATTGGATTTCTGGCAGTAATAATCGGCATCGCTGATATCAAAGACAGAATGGAAGCAAAGAAGGAAGAGGCAGAAGAGGCAGCCAGGCAAGGCTGATACGACGGGTAAAAAAGACATTGCCATCTCGACATACGGCACTTGACTTTTTTTCCGTTCTCAACAATTATATGCCTCCGAACTGAGTAGAACAAAGGGAATGATCATGAAAACAATATTCAAAAAACCGGCAGAGGTTGAGCGCTCGTGGTACCTGATCGATGCCGAAGGCGAAACCCTCGGACGGGTCGCAGTTAAAGTAGCCACTCTGCTGCGTGGAAAACATAAGCCTGAGTTTGCTCCCCATGCCGAAATCGGTGATTATGTTGTTGTTGTCAACGCTGATAAGGTGCAGGTGAGCGGAAGAAAAGAAAAGCTGAAGGTTTATTATCGTCACAGCGGGCATCCAGGTGGAATTTATTCCGAAACCTTCGAGAAGGTTATCGTGCGCAAGCCGGTATTTCCGCTCGAGCACGCAATTCGCGGAATGCTCCCGAAGAATCGTCTTGGCCGCAAGCTCTTCAAGAATGTCAAAGTGTATGCTGGTGATCGACATCCTCATGCATCACAGCAGCCAAAACAGATTTCTGTTAAGTAAGATCAAGGAGTAAGGAATGTCCGTATACGTTTCACAGGGAACAGGAAGAAGAAAAACATCTGTAGCACGGGTTTATCTGAAAAATGGTAGCGGTGATATTCAGGTGAACGGCAAGAATCTTGATGACTACTTCAACACCAAGGAACAGTCGTACATCGTACGTCAGGCACTGGTGGTTACTGATAATGAAAAGAAGTTTGACATTAAAGTAAATGTATTCGGTGGCGGTAAATCAGGTCAGGCAGGGGCTATACTACATGGTCTTGCTCGAGCGCTGGTATCTGTTGACGAGGAAAATCTGAAATCATTGCGCGCTAACGGCTTCATGAGCCGGGATTCAAGAATGGTTGAACGAAAGAAATATGGCCAGCCAGGTGCTCGTCGGAAGTTCCAGTTCTCCAAGCGTTAATTTTTTGTGCTATCCGATCATCTGGTCGAAATTATTCACATAGAAAAAGGAACCGTTGCGGGATGGCTAAGGCTGTCACTTGCTGACGGTTCTTTTTTTATGCTGCCCTTCAAGCTTGTGCATGAATCCGGCTGGGACCTACCTGGTTCATATGCTGATCCGGTGCAGCTTGAACAGCTTCAGCATTCAGCCTATCTGAAGCTGGTTCGTCGAAAAGCCCTTGATGCCTTGAGCAGAGCTGAGCACAGCCGCCAGAAACTGGAACAGAAGCTGACTCTCAAAGGTTATCCGATTGACTGTATAAGGGAGATTCTTGATGAGCTTGAGCAGCAGGGGCTGCAGAGTGATCTGCGTTTCGCCGAAGTCTGGGGACGATCCCGCATGGAACGTAAAGGTGAGGGGCCGCGCAAGGTAATGCTTGGTCTCAGAAGTCGTGGAATCTCTTCTGCAACTGCCTCAGAGGCCCTCTCAAGGCTTTTAGCCGAGGAGCCGGAGCTTGGCATGCGTGCGGTTCGTAAGGCTGTTGAACGACGTCTGGGAAGCCGCCGATACAGTGGTCCGGAAGCTCTGGTCCGTGAGCTTCAGTATGAAGGATTTGACCGTGAGCTTGTGATTGAAGTGCTTGATGCAAAGGAATCAGATTAAACACAGAAATGTATCTTTTTTGGGTTTTGTTGTTTATTTTGCTTTTCATATTCACCTTTTCCAAGTAGTATATTACAGGGTACGGAGTTTTTGGCCGTAAGCAGATAACAATCAGACAAATCGATTGAGGAGTATATATGGCAAGGAATGACAAAAAAATCCGCATTTTCAGCGCACTTGAGGTGGCAAATATTTGCGGAGTTGTAAATCAGACAGCAATCAACTGGATCAAAAAACAGCATCTGCGTGCATTTCAGACCCCTGGAGGACAATACAGGGTGTATGCGGAGGATCTCATTGATTTTCTTCAAATGCGCGGTATGCGCATGCCTGAGGAGCTTCAGAGGATCATGCAGGAGCAGATGTCATACGATTCCATAATGGTTGTAGATGATGATGAGCAGCTCTTGAATTCAATGATGGATTTTCTCAGAGACGAGTATCCACGATATGAGCTTTTTGCTGCTGCCGATGGTTTTCAGGCAGGCCGGATAATTGCCGAACACAAGCCTAAGGTAATTATTCTTGATATAGATCTTCCTGGTGAGAATGGCTACAGTGTATGTCGTGCTATACGAAGCGACGATACGCTCGGGATTCCGATTATAATTGCAGTTTCCGGCCTGGATGATGAAGAAGTCAAGTCTAAAATTGATGAAGCAGGTGCAGATACCTTTGTAAAAAAACCTCTTGATTTCGAGGCAATCCCCGAGTTGATCAAGGAACTGGTAAAAGAACGTCGGCGTGCACGGCGGCAACGGGAGCTTGATTGATATTATGGAGCAGTACACAATTCTTATTGTAGAAGATGAGGATGCTATCCGTTTGACGATGCGGGATTTTCTCGTCAGGAAGGGCTACAGTGTGCTGCTTGCCTCGGATGGAGTAGGGGCTATCAAGGTTCTAATAGATCATTCCGAGATCGATATGCTTATTACTGATTACAGAATGAATATTCTTGGTGGCGATTACTGGATAAAGTTTCTTGCCCGCTTCTGTCCTGATTTGCCGGTAATAGTTACCAGTGGTTTTCTACGGCCTGATTTCGAGATTCCATTCGAGGTTGTGTATAAGCCATTTGACTATAATGAACTTGAGAGATTGATTCAGGAGCGCCGCTGAGGTTTTCTGATACATCATTTCAATGCATGTTCAATGCATGCAATTGATGCCAAAAAAAGGCTGTCAGGGAATCAATCCCGGACAGCCTTTTCGCATTCAGTATCTGCCGGGCCTCCGTTTGGGCAGCCCCGGCGCAGTCTTACCTGGAAATACTGTAGAATGTATCCATTCCTGGGTATTCTGCGATATCATCGAGCATATCCTCGATTCTCAGCAGCTGGTTGTACTTTGCCAGACGATCGGAACGGCTCATTGAGCCTGTCTTGATCTGACCGGTTCCAAGTCCAACTACCAGGTCTGCAATAAATGCATCTTCGGTTTCACCTGAGCGGTGGCTGACGATTGCAGTGTAGCCGGCACGTTTTGCCATTTCTACTGCCTCAAACGTCTCTGTCAGAGTACCAATCTGGTTTACCTTGATCAGGATTGAATTTGCTATTCCCTTTTCGATTCCGGTTGAGAGGCGCTTGGTGTTGGTTACGAAGAGATCGTCGCCAACAAGCTGAACCTTGTCACCGATCTTGTCGGTGAGTGACTTCCAGCCATCCCAGTCGTTTTCGTCCATTCCGTCTTCAATTGAGATGATCGGGTATTTTGCTGCCCAGTCAGCCCAGTAAGAAGCCATTTCCTCGCTGGAGAGCTCACGTCCATCAGACTTCTTGAAGATATATTTCTTCTTGTCTGCGTCGTAGAACTCACTGGCTGCAGGATCAAGAGCAATGAACACGTCTTCACCGGCTTTGTAGCCAGCAGCCTTGATTGCTTCGAGAATTACCTCAACAGCCTCTTCATTTGACTTGAGGTTCGGTGCGAAACCGCCTTCATCACCAACTGCAGTGCTGTAGCCGCGACTTTTCAGAACAGTCTTCAGGTTATGAAAAATTTCTGCTGTCATACGAAGAGCAGAGCGGAAGTTTTCTGCTCCGACAGGCATAACCATGAATTCCTGGAAATCAACGGAGTTGTCTGCGTGCGATCCGCCGTTGATAATATTTGCCATTGGAACTGGCAGGGTACAGGCCTTGTATGCGCCGAGGTACTTGAACAAGGGAAGTCCAAGATGATCTGCTGCAGCACGGGCTACTGCCATACTTACACCAAGCATTGCATTTGCACCAAGTTTGGCTTTGTTTTCTGTTCCGTCAAGCTCGATAAGCGCACGGTCAAGAGCAACCTGGTCAAGTGCATCCATGCCTTCGATTTCTGCTGCGATTATTTCATTCACGTTTTCAACAGCCTTCAGAACGCCTTTGCCCATGTAGCGGCTTTTATCGCCGTCCCGAAGCTCAACTGCTTCATGTTCACCGGTTGACGCTCCGGAAGGTACGGCTGCACGGCCGAACGATCCGTCTTCCAATACAACATCAACTTCTACTGTCGGGTTTCCGCGGGAATCAAGAATCTCCCGTGCCTCGACGTATTCAATCATACTCATAGTTACTCCTTGGATTATTAGGATTTATCAGCTCTTACTATGCGAGTATGGCAGGGCATTGTCAAGGTCGGTCAGATAGAACTACAATAGCCTATGAGGTATTCGAGACTCTTCACCAGAACAGCACGGCAGGCACCAAGAGAGATTCAGGCGCCTAGTTACCAGCTCCTGCTCAGGGCTGGTTATATACGTCCACTGGCACCAGGGCTGTTCGGATATCTGCCGCTTGGTCAACGGGTTATCGAAAGAATTACAGGAATAATACGCGAAGAGATGCAGACACTGAACGGAGGTGAAATCAGTGTTCCGCTGGTTAATCCCATCGAGTTGTGGCAGCGCAGCGGGAGAATTGAGTCTTCCCAGGCTGATATTGCGCGTTTTACTGATTCTTCAGGACGGGAAATGATACTGTCTCCTACACATGAGGAGGCGGTAGTCGAACTTGTGGGGTCAACTTTGAGTTCCTACAGGGATCTTCCCCTGTTCGTGTATCAGTTTCAGCGAAAGTACCGCGATGAGGCCCGGACGCGGCATGGACTTCTGAGACTCAAGGAATTTCTGATGAAAGACGGCTACTCATTTCACCGGAATTTTTCTGATCTGAATAATTTTTTCCCGAAGGTTTTTTCTGCATATGAACGTATTTTCAGAAGCTGCGGACTTGATACGATACCGGTAGAAGCCGGTGTCGGATTCATGGGTGGTGACCGTGCGTATGAGTTTCACCTCCCTGCGGCCATCGGAGATGACGTTATTGTCCAGTGTGATGGCTGTAATTATGCAGCAAACCGGGACATTGCAGTTGGTTACAAGCAGATATTTGGTGGACAGCCGGGAGAATTCAGATGTCTGGATACTCCTAACTGCACGAGTATGGCAAAGCTCGGCAGATTCCTTGAACTTCCAAAAACCCATCTCGCCAAATCAATGGTGTTCCGGACCCCTCATCGCCTTGTCCTGGCTGTTGTGAGAGCAGACTTCCAGGTGAGCACCGAAAAGCTGTCAGCCGTCTGCGGTGAGGCGATATTAGGGTTGGCCGGTCCGTCTCAGCTACGTGATTCAGGATTGATTCCCGGTTACTTTTCACCTGTCGGACTGCAGGAAAGTGATGATCTCTCGATTGTAGTAGATGATGCAGTTGCAAATACTGCAAACCTGGTTTTCGGTGCAAATGAGCATGAAAAGCATTACGTGAATGTCAATTTCGGACGGGATTACGAGTGCAGCTCGGTAGCCGATATTGCCAGAATCGGGCGTCAGAATCAGTGCATGCACTGCGGTGGAGATCTGAAGGAACAGCACAGTATTGAGCTCGGCAATATCTTTCGTCTGGGAACATACTACACAAAAAGAATGGGACTCGAGGTCCAGGATGACCATGGCCGGCGTATCTATCCGCATATGGGGTCTTACGGTATAGGAATAGACCGGCTCATGGCTGCTGTAGTCGAGCGGCATCATGATCGGAAGGGAATTATATGGCCCTTTAATCTGGCTCCTTTCCGCGGTTATCTACTTTCTCTTGGTAAATCTCTGAGGGTTCAGGAATTATCTGAATCTCTGTATAGAGAGCTTGGCGACCTGGTATTGTTTGACGATCGTCAGGAGTCAATCAGCGCAAAACTGAAAGATGCCGAACTGCTCGGAATTCCATATGTGGTGATGGTTTCACCGGATTCAGTTGCAAACGGCATTGTGGAAATTATCGAACGCCGCAAGGGTGTTTCGAAAAAGGTTCCGCTTCATCAGGTAGAGCAGATATTGTCGCATCAGGATGGGTTCAGCCATGCAGTTTGATTTAACGCCGGAGCTCATAGACCAGATTCTCTTTGCCATGGAAAATCAGGAAGTGGAATTTATTGTGGAGGCTGATACCTCACTGGTTGTTCCTTTTGATCAGCTCTCGGAAGATAACTTTGAACCGAACAGGCATTACTCAATACCTGAATGGGGACCAAATGACGGGTTCCGTACGATGGAAGCTTTTTGTGCCCAGCTGCATAATCCTGTATATCGAGAGCGCTTGTTCGGAATCCTCAGTTCCGGCAGGAAGGTTTTCAGACGCTTCAAGGAGGTTCTGAGGGAGAGACCGGAACTTGAACAGCGATACCGGCAATTCAAACGACAGACAATGCAGCGGGTGATCAGTGTCTGGTACAATGATCTCCGGGATACCTGGGGGCTTGAGCGGAAGGCTACTGAATCAGTTTTCAGTGATGAGTTGCTGTACAGTGAGCTGTCCATTGTGGGGCCAGACAGAATTTTTGCAGCCGAGTCCTACCTGAGTCATGCCGAGAGACACGCATGGCGAAGCATGGCTGAGGATAGTGGTGAGCATACAATGCTGCGTGCCAGGCGCATCCGGAATCTGTTTTGTGGTTTGAATGATTCTTCAGAAACCGAAGATGTAGTGGAAGCTGCTATGTCCATGCCGGGAGTTCTGCTGTACGGGCAGAGTCCGGAAGGGGAAACTGCCGGCTGTATCTGGATTTGCCTGTCCCGGAGCGATACTGCTGAACTAGGGCTTATTTTCGTAGAACCTGAGTATCGAGGTATCGGGCTTGCTGAAAAACTGATAGAGAAAGCGATCGCGGAATTGAGGGGAAAATATCCGGAATGTCTCAGGCTTCATGTGCACATAGCCGGTAAAGCCTGTTTGCTGCTGGACTATCTCGAAAGAAGCGGAGCTCTTTTAAAGAGCGCCGCTTTTTCCTATGATTTACGGTGATTTCTAGGATTTTGCCTGTAGTGCTGCCAGGCGCTCTTCTCTGACAGAAACCGCTGACTGGTGCAGAGAATCAAGCTTTGCCATTATTGCATCTGCTACATGTTGTTTCAGATCACTGTCGGCAGGGGCATTCTCACGCGCATTATTGCGGAAATCCCGGGCACGGATTACTTCTGAAGCCTGCATGACGATAACATCGGGGGTGATGACATCATTTTCCATGGAATCGGTAACCTTCAGCAGATTGCCGGCAGTCCCGAGGAACAGCACATTATCAAATGACTTTAGATATGAATCCATTTCCGGTAGTCCCTTTTTGGTGCCGGGATCACCTTCGCGGTAGCGTGTGCCCGATGGAAACACCAGAATAATATGTCCGTTGTGTTTAGCCCGAATCATATGATGCAATGCAGCACGGTTAATATTATTGCTGACTTTCTTTTCCTGTTCCCATTCCGGGCTGTTCTCATAGCGCTTCAGGGAGCGAGAAGGGTAGATTACAATACGGGTATATGCTTCTGCAAAAGCGCGTACAAGGGGTTGTTCAACCGAGAGCTTCATTCCGGCGATTGCGATCAGGCTGTCTGCTATTTCTTTCCCGGAATCATCCTGCTGCTCGAGCAGCTCGAATATAGCTGGAATGTCGAAGTTGCTGTAATGCTCTACAAGCAGCAGACAGGATTCGCCTGCTTTCGAGCGCTCGTAAAATTCCTTCAGGTGCTCGAAACCTAAAAAACAGCTTCCCGGCAACATAATTTTCTTGATGAGTGAGGCAATGATCTTTCGATTGGTGTCATTGCCGATTTGATGCACCGTCTCCGGAGTAATGTGCTCAGGTGAGCGTGCATTTTTCATCAACAGTTCAATAACCTCTTTCTGTGAGTCTGTAACTTTCATAGGTCTAGAGTACGTGGCAGTTATCAATATGTCAATGTACAGGAAATCAGTTTTTCTGGTCTGCAGGTAAAATAGTGGAAACTCTTTGGTCATGACGAGAGTACGCGACTTCCGGGTTTCCAGGGTCCAGAGTACGGCGTCCGTTAACATAGAATACATAGAAATGCTGTTGATCAGGGGCAACTCTGAGTTCAATTTCATATTTTCCCGGTGAGGTTTCCCGCAATCGCTGGGCAAAGGGATCCCAGTGATTGAATGTTCCGCCGACTGTTACATTCATACCTGCAGCTCCCTTGTACTGCAGTCTGAGTCGGCCGTCGTTGCTGACAGCGGGGACTCTATAGCTGCCTTCAGGGGCTTCCGGTATCTGTATTCTGGAGAGTCGTCTTCCGGCGATATCTGCAACCGAGTCTTCTGCGAGCGGGTCTGTAATCCAGATTCCATCTATTCTCAAGCGGTAGACCAGGGAATCAAGGTCTCTGGGTACTGGTATGGCAAGTATATAGACATTATGCTGATTTATCGAAAAGGTGTGCAGCTTCTGGAACTGCTCGTGCTCGAATGCTGCGGCGACATACCGCGGACGCTGCTCCTGTCTGGGCTGACGGTAGCTGATAATGACATGGTCTGACACAATGTAGGGCGCTCGTGGACTGTGCAGCGACATTATGCTCATGTGCACTGAAAAATCCTCGACCGCGAATGCTTCGGCTATCGGACTGACAGCTCCAAGCAGACACATACATGTGAAAAATACTCTGTATAACTTCTGGACGGTTTTACTCATCTGCATTAACATTTTCGGTTAGATAGCCGGAAAGTTAAGTAATATACGCGGCTAATACTCAGTTTTTTCGCAGAACTGCCGAGATCAAAAGTAGGTTCAACAAATAGGATTATAATGAGCGTATGCCAAGGATAGAGGATCTACAGGACTTCCAGAAAAAACTTGTCTCAATAGCACGTGAAGGTGAGCTTCTGGCACAGCAAGGGAAGATCCCGGAGCTGGCTGATCCGCCGGACAATCAGATAGATGCTGATCAGTTTTCAGATCTGTTTGATGATGATCCCGGCAGCATGGAACCTGAAATTCAGGAAGATTATACCCAACAGCTTTTTGAATCGGTGCAGGCAGAAGATGAAGACAGCGGAGCTGCTGAGGATAGCAGCCATGATTTTGCCGATCTGCTTGCCCCTGACGATGATGATCCCTTTTCGGACATAGATGAGTTTGATATTCCGCAGGATCTGTTTGCAGGCGAGGATGAAGACGACGATGTCGCTGACGGCGATGCGGCGGATATCGCGGCAGCAGAAGAAGCTGTCCCGAGCGCCGATGAACCGGAAGAAGCCGAGCTGGAAGAAGCCGAGCTGGAAGAAGATTTTCTTAACCAGGATTCCCTGGATGATGTTTTCTCTGACGGAGATATGCCCGACGAGGCTGTGTCTGACGATAGTGTCTTTGATGATAGTTCCCTGGACGAGGTCGGCAGCATCCCGGATGATTTCGACCTGCCTTCCGATAGTGATTTTACCGACGCGAACGATGAAGCCGACGATGACGCCGACGATGACCTTGGAGATTTCGATCTTGAATCCTTCTCCTCGATTGAGGATGTTCCTGATCTTGATCAGGAACCCGACATTGAGTTTTCACGGCCCGAGGATAATGAAGCAGGCACTACCGGTGATCTGGATTCCATTGATGATATTGGTTCATTTGATGAACTGGATTCCATTGATGAGCTCGGTCCGGTTGATGATCTGGATGCTCTTTCTGATTTCGGGGCGATGGACTTTGGTGATACACTGGATGCAGATGTCTCAGGGAAGGGAGCTTCGGAATCCAATGACCTGGATGGTATCGATGATCTATCAGGTATCGATGATCTTGACGGCATACCTGGCCTGGATGACATGGAAGCTGAGCTTGGAGACTTCGATGTCGACATGGGCTCAGATGAGTTCAGTCTGGGAGATTTCGGTGCAGAGTTTGGAGTGCTTGAAGAAGAGCAGGGTGATGTCGGCCATGTAGATCACGAACATGATTTCGGAGACGATGATGCTGAATTACTTGAAGCAAGTCCCGAGGACAGTCTCCAGCTGTCGGAAAGTGAGTTTGCCGAGTTAAGGAAAAATCTTCAGAATCTCCCGCTTAATGTCAAAATGCATGTCGAGGAAATCATCGCTGAAGCTCAGGGCAGTCCTCGTCAGCAAAAAGCGCTTCTCGATCTGGTAATTGCCGGAGAAAATGCCAGAATCATTGCAGGGAATGCAGGGCGGATAATCGGTAGAAAGATTGAGGTTCCCAAGGGCTATGAGAAACACTCCGGTATTGAATTCGAAGAGCAGAAAGATTCTTTCTCGTATCAATTCAAGCATGTTATCTGGCCCGTTGTCCGTTCTGCAATAATAATCCTTGCTTTGCTGTCTACTCTGGTACTTTCAGTCTATCGCTTTGTCTTCAGCCCATTGTACGCGGGCAGTCTGTATCGTCAGGGGCATTCCGAACTTGTAGAGGAGAACTACAGCGAGGGAGAGCGTCTGTTTGCCAGAGCCAGGGAATACCACGACTCGAGGCGCTGGTTCCTGAGATATGCTGATGAATACAGAACCCAACGGGAGTTTTTGAGAGCCCGGTCAAAGTTTGAGGAGACACTTCTCCGGTGGCCTGGAAATCGTGCTGCTTTGCTTGCGTATGGAGGTATGGAATCAGAGGATCTACTGAATTATGCACGGGCTGAAGAACTGCTGTCCTCATATTATCGAGCAGAGAGCTCGAGAGTCTATGATTATGACATTCAATTGGCCAGGGGAGACAACTTTTTGCGCTGGGGTGAGCAGGACTTTGATAGATATGAGGACGCCAGAAGAACCTATGCCGGACTTCTTGAGCAGGAAGGGGTCAAGGATCTGCTGTTGTTCCGTATGCTCCGTTACTTTGTGCGCACGGATAATTTCGAAGAAGTCAGGCTGCTGCACTCCTTTATTGAGGCAGGAGGTGCAGCGATTGATGCAGATGCATGGACCGAGCTGGGCGGATATTATCTGGATAAACACGAGCAGAATCCTCTGCAGCACAGTCTGGAAGGCATCTCTCAGGTTCTGCTGGCGGCACTGGATGCAGACAGCAGTAAACCCGCAGTGTACTACCATCTTGCCCGGAATTTCCGGCACAGTGGTGATAGAGCAGCAGAAAATCGGGCCCTGGAAACTGGTATCGGCCTTTTTGATGCCAAGCGACCATTAGGAAGACTGGACGTGGAAATGCTGATTGATTCGCTGATACGTCGAGGTGAGAACCATTCTGCACGGGATCAGGATGTAGACGCTCTGCGTTATCTGTCCAGAGCGCGGAATGAATATGAGAGCGCTGTCAGCAGACTGCTCGTTCAGCCGGATGAACGATTCGGGCGCCTGTACTCACGAATGGGAGACATCTACTATTACCGCGGTAGTGAGTATGCCCAGGCCCTGGAACTGTATCGAAGAGCTGAAGCGAACGGATATTCAACCAGAGAACAGGATTACCGAACCGGTGTGATTCATTACAGGAGTCAGAGATATGACCAGGCTCTGGATGCATTTGCAGATGCCAGAGGGTCTTTCAGCGATCAGCGTAATCTCGAATATGCCCTGGGAAACACTCTGTACAGACGTGGAAGCTACAGTGCAGCAGCGGCTCATTATCAGCGGCTGCTGCGGGATCTGCAGAACGAGCGCCGGAATATAGAAAATCTTTTTGTAGATGAAAATCCTCAGCACTATGCACTTATAGAGTATCTGAGGCGGGTAAGCAATAATCTTGGTGCAGCTATGCTGAGGGAGTCGGGCATGACAGGTGAGCGTGAGCGCTGGAACAGGGGAATGGCTCACCTTACAGAGTCTGCGGAGCTGTCCGAGGATTTTTTCAGGAATCCGGAGACTGCGGAGCGGGCGGAGATCGTGAATCTGGGATATCTGAACCTCCGCTCTGCTATGTCACCTGCTGCCAGTTTTGATCTGGAAATATTTGATGGGCTGCTCCAGGATTTTTCGGATATTCGATTCCGAACCTACTGACATGCGACAGGTCCTGGGTATCAGGTGGTAACCGGGATCATCCATCCAAATCGATCTTCCCGTGCGCCGTATTGAATCCCTTTCAGGCTATAGAGCAGTTCGGTTGTCAGTACTCCCATTTTACCATTGCCGAATTCACGGGTCGTCCCCAGATGGCTTATGGATTCTATGTATGAAACACCGGCAGCGGTTCCGGTCACAAAGGTTTCTGTGGCCCGTTCAAGTACCTCGTGGATACTGATTTTACGTTCTTCCACCCGAACATTCATGGCCTTTGCCAGCTCGATTACACTCAATCTATTGATTCCGGGCAGAATGGTGTCCTCAAGTTGCGGGGTAACCAGGCTGTCGTCATCCAGCCGGAAGAAGATGTTACAGCTTGATCCTTCTTCTACATAGGTCTGTTCGCGGCTGTCCAGGAAAATAGCTTCCATGTAACCGTCGCGATTTGCCTGCTTTTTTACCAGAGTCGGTATAACATAATTTGCATCACATTTTATCCAGCCGGTGCCGCCTGGTGTTGCCCGTACCCGATCGGTAGTAACGGCCTTTGCATTGCCGTCGGGATCGAAGTATGAGCCGACCGGTGTGGCTATGCTTATAACCCAGGGAGCTGAACTAAGACCGAGACCAATGCCGGGTTCGGAATACGTGAAGGGGCGGATGTAGACTGCATGACCGTCAACAAAGCCGGTTTTTTCCCATTCTTTCCGGTATTCAGGGCGAAATCCGATTTCAGCATTGCAGGCGCTGATTCTCTGCATTGCCTGGACAAAGAGGTCTTCCGGGAATTCAGGCATCATGAGGCCGGCCATGGATCTGGCAAATCTCTCGGCATTTTTATCCGGCCGGAAGAGTTTCAGGGAGCCGTCCGGCTGAGGAAAGGCCTTGAGTCCTTCAAAGCAACCCATGCCGTACTGGGTTGTGTAATTTACCAGGGGCAGTTCGGGGAAGGAATTCCTGCGCCTGTAGTACTCGGCACGGGCTTCCTCAGGCAATGCAGCCTCTTCCTGTGGTGTCAGATGGGGTTTTTCTATCAAGTCGTCGCTCCAGCCCTTTTCTGGCTGAAATTTACTGATGTGAACATAGGGATACATGGACAAGGAAAAGCCAGCTGCCATTCTGAGCTCCTTTAAAGCGATATATTTGTATTCAGGTGGTATTGTAGCGCTCGGTAATGTTACAATGCAAGAGGGAAACCGACTAATGAGGAGGAATGTAATGATAGATAATGTGCTGATACTGGCCGGAGGCTCAGGAACACGATTGTGGCCGGCATCAACCCGTTCCCGTCCGAAGCAGTTTATGGAGCTGGGAGATGGTGAATCACTATTGGCCAAGGCAGTTGAGCGCGCACGCTGTGCATGTCCGCATGGCAAGCTGGTTATAGTGACGCATCATAGCCAGGTTGATCAGACGGTAGAGGTCCTCATTGCAGAAGCTCCCGGAAGCGGTGCCCATGTGCTTCCTGAGCCTATGGCCAGGAATACAGCCCCGGCCATTACCGCCGGGCTTCGCTATCTCGAATCGAAGGGTGAGAGCGGAGTTACACTGGTGCTGCCGGCAGATCATCTTATCAGTCCGATGGATGCCTTTGTGGATGATGTTGAGCGTGGAGCTGCCCTTGCCAGGGATGGCTTTCTGGTGACCTTTGGAATCAAGCCACTGCGGGCAGAAACCGGCTACGGTTATATTGAGGCCGGTGCTCCCGTCCAGCAGGGGAGAACCGTACGAACCTTCAGAGAGAAACCTGATCAGAAGACTGCCGAGTCGTATCTTGAGGCTGGTACCTTCCTCTGGAATTCGGGAATGTTTCTTTTTGATGGAGAGGTTTTTCTGAAGGAGCTTGGAAAATATCAGCCTGAGATCCTGCAGGAACTGCCGGCTGATCCGGAACTGTTCCGTCAGCATGGAGAAGAGGTTCCTGTTATAGGCGATCAGAGTGCGCTTGAGCACAGATACGCTCAGCTGCCGAATATTTCAGTTGATTATGCCGTTATGGAACGCAGCGAGCATTGTGCGGTGATCGAGGCCCGGTTCGGATGGAATGATGTAGGATCCTGGGATGAGGTAGCGGATATAGCTCCTCAACTGCACGACGCAACCTGGAATCCCGAGGGTGAAACCCCGGTTATTCAGATCGAGTCTGCTAATTCATTTGTTTTTGCAGACATGCCGGTAGCTTTGATTGGTGTAAGCGACCTGCATGTTGTGCAGAAGAACGGTATGCTGCTTATAAGCCGGAAGGGAGATGCCCAGAAAGTCAAAAATGTAGTAGAGGAATTGAGGAAAGACGGGGCTGTGGACTGCATTTAGAACCCTGGAGTGGATAATTAGAGGAATATGTTAAAAAATCGGTCGAGAGCTGAATTTTAACACAAGAAAATTTAATACTTTGTTGACACCTCCCAATTTCACTCATATACTAAGCTAAATTATTGTAAGAGGGGCGTAGCCCCTTATAACCTAAGAGGAGGAAACAATGAAAAAACTTGCCCTTGTGCTTGTTGTTTTACTTGCTTTCGGCGGACTGGTTTTTGCTGAAGAATTTACTGGCCCGACCCTGGAAGTAACCGGCGATGCCAGCCTGGTATGGCAGATCGACCTGAACGATCCGAACCTGAACGGATTTGAGAATTCTGAAGGTTCAAGCGGAAGCGTTAAATTTTCTGCCAGCACCGCTAAAGCTACTGAAGGTACCGGCTGGTGGGGTGAATTGGCTGTAAGCCTTTCTGCTTCAGCTGTTGGTTTCGAAAACATGATTGTAGTTGATGAAGATGGTAACCCAACATTTAACGATGATGGCGACCTGATCAAAAAACAGTTCCTGACTGGTGAATTCAGTACTTCTGTAGACACAGCTCGTCTTACTAATGGCGTACTGTATGTAGACATCAAGAAGCCCAGCATTGAAATTGACATGGCTAAGAACTTCCATGGCGATCCAGCTGCGAATGAGGCCTACGACGAAGTTAAAGGTCATGGTTTCACTTTCGGTCAGTTCGAGCAGGAAGCACTTGTAAAGACTTTTGCAATTGCTGTTTCCAGCGACGAAGGTAAAGCAAGTAACAGCTACAGCTATGCAGCTATTGCTACTCTTGACCTCGCTGAGATTGTTGACCTGGACGCAGGTGTTTACCTCAAGAGTGTTCCCCAGGCAAATACATTTGGATTCGGTCTTAAGCCAACTATTTCTGTAGCTCCTGCTACCATCGTACTTGGTTTTGACGGAAAGCTTGCTGATGAGTTTACATACGATTTTCTGGCCGATATCGCTGTAGACCTCGGTGACATTGCTCTTAGCCTCAAGGCTTTTAATAACAGTGATGAAGTACTTGATGTACAGGCTGGCTTAACTGCTACCCTTATCGAAGTACTGAAAGCTGGTCTCACTGTAGATGCACGTGAGCTCATTAACGATGCTGACGTAACACTCGGTGTTGCTGCTCACCTGACCTACGATGGTGCATTCGGTGAAGATACCTTCATTGATGTAGATGCTTTCAAAGCTGATGCGTTTGCTGCTGCTGGTCTCTTCGGAGCTGGTGTAAAAGTTAGCACTGACGACGTACTCGGCGATGCAATTGACTTCAAGGTTAATGTTGGTGCCGGTACTGCTATCGATGCAATTACTGCAAACGTATGGTCAGTTCTTGGAATCAGCACTGCTGAAGGTGCCGAACTCGGTTGGACAGCAGCTGCCAAGCTTGGTTACAGCGAAGGCGGACTCGGCGTAACTGCTGCTGCTGCTTTTACTGATGCAGAAACTTCTTACTTCAAGGTAGAAGCTGTTGCTGGAGCTGAGTTCACATCTATTGAAAACACTACCTTCACATTGGGTTGGGGTGTTGCTCAGTACGGTCCTGCCGGCGCAGCCGACAATGGTGTACTGTCTTTGACCACAAAGATTGCATTCTAATTTTACTTAAAGTAAAAAAAAGCCGCTTCCGAAAGGAAGCGGCTTTTTTTATGTCTGGTGTTCTTTGGTGAGTGGTAATGAAAAACCACAAAGAATTACAGATTATTGCCCCTCGTTCACAAGGTTCAATTAAAAGTCATGTAGTAGTAGGTGGTATGTACACAACGAAAAAAGGAGTTTCGTATGCATACCCCTCCATTCTGTCCCAACAAGAATTGTGAGCATCACAATCATCACATGCGCAGCCGGTCAGAGAAACAGAAAACTGGCACCTGGTTCTGGCTGAAAGGCAGAGGTTGTTCAGCCTGCGCTGGCAGTTTCCAGCAGTTTCAGTGTAAGGACTGCAGACGTTATTTCTCTGAACGTACCTTCTCAATCGATTATCGAGTGCACCGAATTGTGTCATACAATGATATACTGAAGGATGTCCGTAGCCGCTGTAGCCTGGCCGGAACCCAGCGAAACCGCGGGATTTCACCTGCCATCCGCCGCAACAGAATCAGCCGGCTGGCCCGCAACTGCATTGCGCTGCACGCTGAGCTCAGTCCCTACCTGAACAAGCCCGAGGATCTGATCGCTGATGGCTTTGTATCCTTTGAGGTGAGCCAATATTACCCGAGTAACCTGCATATTCTCATTGGGAAGGAAAGTGAATATCTCTATACTATGGATCACGTTACAATCCGCAGGACAGGAGTTATGACTGATGCCCAGAAAAAGAAACAGGCCCGGTTGGAGAAGGTCTACCGGCCTGAACCTCGAGGGATTGTGAACTCATTCGAGAGAATCCTGAACACCATGAGTAATCGTATCGAGCAGTGGAATATGCCGGAAATGCCTGATATAAATCTGCCCGCTCCGGTGTGTTTGATCACCGACAACAAGAAGGAATACCCTGACGCAATTGGCAGGAGCGAGCTGACGCATCGCCAGATTGCCAGTAGACGACTTACCTGGGAGCACATCAGTTCTGATCATAATCGTGGGCCAGGCGGGCCGATGTTTGCCATGGATAATTTTGATCGTGAGCTGCGAAAGGACATTGCATCGTATGTCAGGGAGACGGTCACCTTCAGGCGGAATGTGGTGAATGCAATGGAATCGGTACAGGTGTACCGCATGTATCATAACTTCATGAAGCCGTATCGTAGCAGGGATTCTCTGAGACAAAAGCGCTGGCAGCGGGCAGGATTACCGGAAAAAATGGTCCAAAGCAGACTGAAAAAACTCTTCACGCAGCGTTCGTTTTTGAGTCATCTGGAGACTGTACCGGAGGAAGATCTGAGGGTCTGGAAGCGACAATTATATACCCCGGGACAATTGCATCAGCAATTGCCTCCGAGATATATACTTAACTAAGGTTTTATGTGGAGTTTTGTGGTCACTAAAAGATTAATCAAGAAAGAGCATGAAAATTTCATCCCGGTGAATTGCCAGTCCCCATGGAGTAAATCCCTGATCCACTGTCTGTTGTATTCCCTGCCCTGATAGTTCAGGATCGATAGGGAAAGCTTGAATTAACCCCTGACGAGAGGTAACCAGGGCACTGTCCAGACTCAGAATATATACCCGGTCGTTATAAATGCTTATGTCCATGGGGCGAAACCCCTGATTGAAGAGTGCTGAAAAGTTTTCGTTGAGTGCATCGGGATCTATTGCGATATCTACTACGTTCATTCGGCTGGTATAGCTTTCCTGTTCCAGGTAGAGGAAGACGGCTGCATTTTCCTGCATATCGAAACCAACCGGAGTCCAGCCGTTTTGCAGGCGTGCCGAAAGTCGCTGTTGTACCTCATTATGCGGATAGACGGCAATTTCGTATCTGTCTGTACCAACCTGTTCTCTGCTGCTGAAAAGCAGCATATACACTGTACCGTCAGCCTGTTCGATTCCGATTGGAACAAGGCCTTTTTCGATCTGCTGATCGATTACAGCCTTACCGTCTTCCTGAGCGAGGTCAACGAAGAGAATGCTGGTGTGAGGTGTATCAGCGCTGATCGCGACGATACATGTTGAAAATAAGAGTAGGAATACTATTAGAATTCTGTGTTTCATATAGCTACTGTATCACGAGAGTGGCTGGCGATAAAGTGTTGCTCATAGCCATCAGACGATCTCCCGCAAGCATGTGATCCAGAGCAAGCGTGCCATCCAGAGCAAGCATGCCATCCAGAGCAAGCCGGATATCTACAGCAGCTGAGTCAATTCTTCTTTTGTAAATGAGTAGCTGGAACTGCAGTAGTGGCATTCAGTTTTCAGTGGGAAGGGGCCATGCTCACGCAATTCATTCCGGTCTTCAGCCGGAAGTCCCTGAAGGAAGGTGGCAAAGCGTTCTTTAGTGCAGCTGCAGAAGAATTCCACGCCCCTACTTCCTACGATCTCTATCGAGAAATCACTGAACAAACTGCGTGCAATTTCGCTGGCGGGCATGCCGCTGCTGCTCATCTCTGCAAGTTTATGGTTCAGGTCAAGTGTATCGGCGTATGTGGCAATCGGTATAAAATCATCCTTGCTGTGGGTGCTGGATTCCGGTAGGGTCTGCAGCAGCAGAGCGGAAGCGCTCCGCAGAAAAAATGTATCATCCCAGTCGAAACTGGTCCATATTCTTGTGGGCACCTGCTCGGACTGCAGATAATATGATTCAAACATTCGGTCAATTGATCCGGCTTCGAAATCCACGGTACTGTTCGATGGCTGACGTGTTCCTTCAGGAAAGCGGGTTACGTGTAGTGCTCCGGAACCGATCATTCGATCGGCCATGGAATTCAGGACATCTGTGTACTCTTTGCCATTATTCGGACTGCCACTGGTGGAGACTTCCGGGTCAAGATCGGTCTCTGTGAAGTGTTGGGCAAGGTAGCCTCGTATCTCACCAAGTACATTTACTTCGATAGACATGGCATTTGCAGGACCATTGGTTCTTAGTTTCCAGGCTGATCGGTCTTTGCCTTTCATGCCTCCACAATGCAGGCCGGCTGCAAGCAGTCCCTTACCGAGCACAACAGTTTCCAGTGGGGAAAGACCGTGATTACTGCGTGCCTGATGGATAAGCCGGCTGGCGTGAACAATGACACCACGGACACTGCCATTACCCAGGAGAAAAACATCGAGGCTGTCCTCCGGTATCCGGCTGAGGTTTGCAAGTACAGGGGCAGGCAGTGGTCGATACATCATATATGGTTTATATCCTTCCGAATAAAGTAGTCATGCGAGATAGTTTCTGCAGCAGCTTTTTCTCGAGCATCTCCGGAACAAAGCGCCATGTCCAGTTACCCCCAAGGGTACCCGGTGTGTTCATTCGTGCTTCTTTACCGAGTCCGAGAATATCCTGCAGGGGTATAATAGCAAAGGCTGCTGCACTGGCAAATACCCCGCGAATGAAATCCCAGTGAATTTCCTCTCCATGACTGTTCAGATATTCCAATGCTAGATTTCTATCGTCTTCTGAGGCGCTTTCGAGCCAGCCCTTCAGTGTGTCATTATCATGGGTTCCGGTATAGGCAATACAGCTGGATTCATAATTGTGGGGAAGAAATTCATTGATCATATCCTGACCGGAATCAAAACCGAATTGGAGAATTTTCATTCCAGGAAAGCCGAATTCCCGCTTTAGCTCTCTGACATCATCCGTAATAAAACCCAGGTCTTCTGCGAGGATTGGCGGACTGCCGAGAACCTCACGAACTCTGGTGAATAGATCCTTCCCGCGAGCTGGACACCATTCACCGCGTTCGGCTGTTGTGTCCCCGTAGGGAACTGCCCAATATGCTGCAAATCCCCTGAAATGATCGATTCTCAGATAGTCGAACATAGAAAGCTTATGCTGGATAATTTCTATCCACCATTCATATCCTGTTTCGTGGTGATAATCCCAATCGTAGAGTGGATTTCCCCACAGCTGTCCGGTAGCACTGAAATAATCAGGGGGTACACCTGCAACATGTGTCGGTCGGTGATGTTCGTCAAACAGAAATAGCTTTGGATTCGCCCAGGCTTCTGCGGAATCATACGCAACAAATATCGGCATGTCACCGATTATTTCTACACCGCTGCGGTTTGCGTATGAGCGTATATCCAGCCATTGTTCGAAAAAAATAAACTGCAGGAAGGAGTGATATGCGATTTCATGCTGATTTGATGCCTTTGCCTGTTTCACTGCCTCGGGGGAATGCATCCGCAGATCTTCATCCGGCCATTCAGACCAGGCGGCACCACCGAATTGTGATTTCAGTACCATAAAGACAGCGTAATCATCCAGCCAAGCAGCATTGTCCCTGCGGAAGCGTCTGAACCGGGCTGCCATTATATCGCTGTCCGGATCACCGAGGCTTCTGAGGAAGCTCTCACCGGCTTTTCTGAGTATCTGCATTTTCAGAGGAATCAGTCTTCCGAAATCAACAGTATCGGAAGGGAGTTCCTGCAGTGGTTCGAGATCCTGTGCATCAAGCAGCTGCATCTTCACCAGCTGCTCAACATCTATCAGCAGGGGGTTTCCAGCTACAGCCGAGAAACACTGATAAGGCGAATCACCGTAACCGGTTGGACCAAGCGGACACATCTGCCATAAACGCTGCCGAGACAGTACCAGAATGTCGATAAAGGACCTTGATTCTGCACCAATGCTCCCAATTCCATATTTTCCGGGCAGTGAGGTTGGGTGTGCAAGTACCCCAGCTGCACGCGGCAGTTCCATGTGTTGTTTTCTATGCTCCATACTTTATATTATACACAAATTAATGATTGATAAAACAGTTTAGTTAGCGTAATCTATGAGAATGAGCGAAAAAATTAATTCTCCACTATGGTACAAGGAAGCTGTTATCTATGAAGTGCATGTCAAGTCCTTCTATGATTCTAACGGCGATGGCATCGGTGACATTCGGGGTCTAACCGAGAAGCTTGATTACCTTCAGCAATTAGGTGTAACTGCCATCTGGATGCTGCCCTTTTATCCGTCTCCATTACGCGATGATGGTTATGATATCGCGGATTATTATGCCATTAACCCTGACTATGGAACGATTGAAGATTTTCGCGAACTTCTGACAGAGGCTCATGGGCGCGGTCTGAAGGTTATTACCGAGCTTGTCATTAACCACAGCAGTGATCAGCATGAATGGTTCCAGAGAGCCAGAAAGGCCCCTGCTGGATCTCCTGAGCGTGACTATTACGTCTGGAGTGACAATACAGAAAGAAACAAGGATGCACGGATCATATTCCAGGATTTTGAAGCCAGTAACTGGACCTGGGATTCGGTAGCTGGTGCATATTACTGGCATCGCTTTTATTCTCATCAGCCTGACCTGAATTTTGATAATCCACTGCTGCAGGAGGAAATATTCCGGGTCATGGAGTTCTGGCTGGATATGGGTGTGGACGGCATGCGCCTTGATGCAATTCCTTATCTTTTTGAGCGAGACGGCACCAATTGTGAGAATCTTCCCGAGACTCATGTGTTTCTGAAAAAACTCAGGACCAGGATCGATGAGAAGTACGAGGACCGTATGCTGCTTGCAGAAGCCAATCAATGGCCGGAGGATGCCGTCGAGTATTTCGGCAGCGGTGATGAATGCCACATGAGCTTCCATTTTCCTCTTATGCCAAGAATTTTTATGTCAATGCAGATGGAAGACCGCTTTCCCATTATTGATATTATGGAGCAGACTCCAGACATACCTGAAAACTGTCAATGGGCACTCTTTCTCAGGAACCATGATGAGTTGACCCTGGAGATGGTTACAGATGAAGAGCGCGACTACATGTACCGCGTCTATGCCCGGGATCCCAGAGCCAGGATCAACCTGGGAATCAGACGACGTCTTGCCCCGCTGCTTGGTAACGACCGCCGCAAGATCGAACTGGCAAACGTACTGCTTTTCTCCATGCCCGGCACACCTGTGCTGTATTACGGTGATGAAATCGGTATGGGAGACAATTACTATCTTGGTGATCGTGATGGCGTTCGGACACCGATGCAGTGGAGTCCCGACAGAAATGCCGGTTTCAGTAAAACTAATCCCCAGGGTCTGTATCTTCCGGTGATCATAGATCCCGAATATCATTTCGAAGGTGTAAATGTTGAAAACCAGCAGCGAAATCCTTCTTCACTATTCTGGTGGACAAAACGGCTTATTGAGACCCGAAAGCGTCTGCCTGCATTTTCTGATGGGGACATGGAATTTCTGCACCCGGAAAATTCCAGGGCGCTTGCTTTTCTGAGGAAAAATGAAGAACAGACTATACTGGTGGTCATGAATCTGAGCAGAAATCCGCAATCAGCTTCAATCGATTTATCGGAATACAAGGGATTTGTTCCTGTTGAGGTATTCAGCAGGAATCGCTTTCCGGTAATCGGGGACGCCTTGTATACCGTGACACTGGGTCCCTGGGATTATTTCTGGTTCGAACTGGCTGAATCTGGAATTATCGCACCAGTACTGGAAAAACTGCCTGAGATTCCATTGGCCTCTATGTGGCAGAAACAGCTGAAAGGAGCTCTTCTGGATGCTATAAGTAGTTATATAAAGCAGGCTGCCTGGTATCAGGACTCTCATCGAATTCCAGAAAAAACAGTATTGATAGACGCGGTTGCTGTTCCCGCCAAAGACCCCGAAATCAGTATGGTACTGCTTGAGTTCCAGTATACCGATGGCTCATCAGCCGCATATTCATTACCGCTGGGACTTGTTTCGGAGAAAGTAGAGGGTGAGATTCCTGCCGCAGCACTGGCGCGCCTTCACCCGGCTGATCCTGATCAGGAAGACACATTCGTTGTAGACGCAGTGTATCATCCCGATGTACTGCTGAAGATGCTGAAATATTTCGGAAAGGGACAACTATCTTCTCTTCGTCAGCAACGTCTTGGTGGAGGCTTTGAAATACGCGAGGATATTTCCGGATTTTCCGAACACGATGTAAGTCTTGTCGGTAACAATTTGAGGAATACTACTGTCAGCTTTGGTCACGATTATATAGTCAAGTTCTATCGCCGGGTTGAAGCTGCTCCAAATCCTGAACAGGAAATTCTGTCGTATCTGAGTGACTGCAGCACCGAGCTTGTGCCGGGCTACCTTGGAGCACTTGAGATTTCCCCCAAAGGCGGCAGTAAATATGTGCTGTCACTGGCACAGGAGTACAAGCAGCATGAGACTGACGGATGGACATTTGCGGTCGAATCTGCCGGAAGGTCCTATGAAAAGTTGCTCAGCAGTCAGCTTGATGTTTCAGTCATACATGATGCTATGGCATCTGTTTCTGCCAGAAGGATGGTTGTGTGGGAAGATATTCCTGATAATATGCGTGAATTTATCGAGCCCTACATTCTCGGTTTTGCTGAAACCGCAGGCAACAGGACAGCGGATCTACATGCCTGTATAGCTGAATCAGATCGCCCGGATTTTGCTCCCGAGGCCTTCAGCAAGCTATATCAGCGCTCTCTTTATCAATCCTTCCAGAGCCAGGTGAGACGGGTGGGGCAGTATATTGATCAGCAGAACGGGCGTGAGCTCCCTGATTTTGTTAGAGACTGGCTGAACGAACTTCGCGGATGTCAGGATGCAGCATTCTCTGCTCTGCGCCGTATTGCGGGTGACAAGCTTCCTGCCTACAAAATCCGTGTTCATAATGATTTTCACCTTGGGCAGATATTATGGACGGGAAAGGACGCCCTTATCATCGATTTTGAAGGACGGACCGATGTTCCATTCGGTGAACGGCGGCTGAAACGTCCTGCGATGGGAGACGCATCGGACCTCATGCGTAGTTTTCACTACGCCGTGTACCGTGCAATGCAGACCTACGGAGGTGGGCAGCTGGATGAGTTGAGTATTGCATGGGCAGATCTCTGGTACCGTTATACGAGTGGACGTTTCCTGATGACATATTCAGAGAAGATGGCTGAAAAGGGATGGCTGTCTGACGATTCAGATCTTCGAGAGGCCATTCTTGTGCCCTTCCTGCTGCAGCGTTCCTATACTGCTCTGGAACACCACCTGCAGACTGGAGACTGGGTAAACCTTCAGGTAGCTGTTCAGGGAATCCGTGATGTCCTGAGGGGTGCCTTGTGATACTTGTACTATTGATTCCCCTGGCAGTCATTGCGATGTCATTAGGTGTCCTTGCAGGCTATGAGAACAATGCCGGATCAATACGTTTCTGGAAACTGGTGAACAGTGCTAGCTGCTTCCTGATTGCTCTGCTCGGTTTGAGCACCGAGTTTGCAGTTCCTGCTTTCTCGATTTCTGTTGCTCTGGTAATGGCTCTGTTTTTGTTATCAGAGTATGTACGAAATGCTTCACACAAGGGCAGCCTGCAGAGGCTTGCCCTGATTCTGCTTGTAGCAGCTGTTCTGTATCTGAACCCGGACACAGGTGATGCAGCAGCCACGATTTTTTTCGGGGGCGGATTTGTCGCGGTATTGATTGTTTCGCTGTTTGCATCCAGAAGCTCCGTCAGTCCGGGAGCGCAGTTTCTGAGTGCTGCCCCTTTCGTTCTGGCTGCTGCGGCTCAGCTTGGCATGCTCGGACTTGTCCGGGGGGCAGCTTTGCCGATGTTGTGGGTTTCTGCTGGTTTCCTTTTTCTCCATGGGCTTGAAAGAACCTATTTTCCTGCAGGCTTTTTCAAGACCATGCGCACCGGGGACATGACACTGATGACGGCATACATGCTCATTTCAATTATTCCCGGTATGATAGGTATTGAGGGCGGCTGGTTACTCTGATTCCTGCTTCGTTTGTCTGGTCATCAACCGAAGGGCATCCAGCCCAGTAGCCTGCGTACGTTCATAATAAGCTCGATAAACTCCGGAGAATAGGCAGGGTGAGGGCTGCCCGGATAGGCTGCCCGGCCCTGGCTCTTGTATTCTGCGCCTTTGTATCTGAGATTTACCAGCCAGACTGGCCCATCAGGAATATCCGGGTTGATATATTCACGCTTCCAGTGTGGAACGCCAATTTCAAACAAGCTGTTCCAGAATTCTTCTACATCCTTGCTGCCTGGCTGATGTTTCAGCTCTTCCAGCTGTCCCGGATCCCGGATCAGCTTCTGGGTCGAGAAACTGTAGAATACAGTGTCATCACGCAGAAGGAACTGGTAGGTCGGGCCTAGTTGATTCTGAATGTGAATATAAAACTCGTCAAACATGGAAAGCCTCTTGAAAATAGTATAGCATATAATATGGAACAGGGGGCTTGCAAAGTGTAGCCTCTCTGATATAGTAAACCAGTTCAATAAACAAACAGGAGTTTTTATGGCCAAAACGAATGCCCGAATCGAGACACGCCGGGGAAGAGATGCGGAATCGATTAAATGGGGGTTTGCCGAGCACCTAAAATATACGCTCGGAGTCGACCGCTATTCAACCGAGGACTACAAACGCTTTATGGCTCTCTCGTATGCAGTGCGTGACCGCTTGATTAACCAATGGCTGCTTACACAGAGGACGCATCATAACAAAGGTGTGAAGCGTGTATACTACCTCTCACTTGAGTTCCTTATGGGAAGAGCCATGGGAAATAATGTAATCAACATGGGAATGGAGAACGAGGTTCGTGATGCCATGGCTGAACTTGGTTATGACTGGGAGGATTTACGTGAACAGGAAACCGATGCAGGCCTTGGAAACGGTGGTTTAGGACGTCTTGCTGCCTGTTTTCTGGATTCCATGGCTACCCTTGATCTACCGGCTTTCGGTTACGGTCTCAGATATGATTATGGAATATTCCGTCAGGGGATCGACAACGGTTATCAGATCGAGCATCCGGATGACTGGCTGCGACAGGGAAATCCCTGGGAGATTGAGCGACCGGACATTACTGTTCCTGTTCATTTCGGTGGACATGTAATAACCGTCGAGGAAAATGGAAAGCTACGCCACAAGTGGATAGACACCGAGGAAGTTCAGGGTGTTGCCTATGATACACCAATCGTCGGCTTTGGCGGGAAGACCGTTAATACCCTGCGGCTCTGGAGCGCTCAGTCCGGCGAGGAATTCGATTTCCAGCGGTTCAATGAAGGTGAATATGTCGAAGCAGTAGCCGATAAGGTTGCAGCAGAAAACCTGACCAAGGTACTGTATCCTAACGATACTCTTTATCTTGGGAAGGAACTGCGATTGAAACAGCAGTATCTGTTCGTGGCATGTTCGCTCTGGGACATACTCCGGCGGTTCAAGAAAAGTGGGAAGAGCTGGAAGCAGCTTCCTGATATGGCAGCAATCCAGCTGAATGACACGCATCCTTCTCTTGCGGTACCGGAGCTTATGAGACTGCTGTTGGACCAGGAAGGACTCGACTGGGATCAGGCATGGGATATCACCATCAAAACACTTGGTTACACCAATCATACCCTCATGCCGGAAGCCCTCGAAAAGTGGTCTGTTCACATGCTCGAGAAGCTGCTTCCGCGACATCTACAGATAATTTACAAGATAAATCATGATTTTCTCGAGCAGGTATCAATTTCCTATCCTGGAAATTCACAGCGTCTGAAATCAATGAGTATAATTGAGGAAGGAGATCAGAAGCAGGTTCGAATGGCGTACCTTTCCATTGTCGGATCACATTCCACCAATGGTGTTGCGGCATTGCATACTGAACTTCTAAAGGAGCGCCTGGTACCAGAGTTTGCGGAAATGTTTCCTGAAAGGTTCAACAACAAGACCAATGGAATTACCCAGCGCCGATTCCTCCTGAAAGCAAACCCGGATCTCAGTAAACTGATTACCGACACAATCGGAGATAGCTGGATTACGAATTTCGCTGATCTGAAGAAACTGGCTCCATATGCCAAGGATAAGGCTTTCCAGAAGAAATTCCTCAAGGTCAAAGAGCAATGCAAGATCCGTCTTGCCGAGACGGTTGAGCGGGAGACAGGCTGGAAGCTTGAAACAGATACTATTTTCGATGTCCAGATCAAGCGTATTCACGAGTACAAGCGACAGTTGCTCAATGCTCTGCATATCGTCATGCTCTACAACAGAATCCGTAAGGGAGAGGACGTGTATCCGCGTACATTTCTTATCGGTGGAAAGGCTGCCCCGGGCTATAAAATGGCCAAGCTGATTATCAAGCTTGTGAACAATCTCGGAAACGTGATCAACAAGGATCCAATGGTGCGCGACAAGCTCCGCGTCTATTTCCTGCCGAATTACCGTGTGAGTCTTGCCGAAAAGATGTTTCCCGCGACGGACGTCTCGGAACAGATTTCCACAGCCGGAACAGAGGCCTCAGGTACCGGTAACATGAAGTTCATGGCAAATGGTGCAATCACCCTTGGAACACTTGATGGTGCCAATATCGAGATCTGTGAGGAAGCTGGTGCTGAAAACTGTGTTATTTTCGGACTTACAGCTACCGAGGTTAATGATCTTCGGCCCGTATATAATCCCTACACCTACTATCAGGACAATGAGGAGATTCGGGAAGCCCTGGATCTGCTGTTCTCAGGGCACTTCAACTTCGGCGAGCCCGGATTGTTTGAGCCGATTCGTGAGCTTCTGTTTGAAAAAGGTGATTACTACATGCACCTGGCAGATCTGCAGTCCTATGCAGATGCTCAGCGTGAGGTGGAAAAACTGTATCAGAACAGAAGTAAATGGGCTGAGAAAGCAATTCTGAATATTGCAGCTGCCGGGAAATTCTCATCTGACCGAACCATTGCTGAGTATGCCAAAGATATCTGGGGCGTTGAAGCATGTGAGATAGAGTATAATCTCGATGTAGCTGAAACACTAGATGAGGCAAAGTCACAGGCATGAATGAATCCGCCATTGCTGCCCTGACTTCGGAGTTCCTGTTTGGCCCTGATCTCGTTTTCTTCCTGGTTGCCGCCCTGCGCCTGATACTGGCGCTGCTCTGCGGTGGCTTGATTGGCTGGGAACGGGAAAGTAACAGTCAGCCTGCAGGTCTCCGGACGCACATGCTGATCTGTATGGGTGCAGCTTTGGTAATGATTCTATCATCTGCAATAGCGCGGCAGTTTCCTGTCGAACAGGGGGCTGATCCCGCGCGTATTGCTGCCCAGGTAATCTCCGGCGTCGGGTTTATCGGCGGCGGAGCCATTCTCCGCATGCGTGGGGGAGTCAAAGGTATTACTACAGCTGCCAGTCTGTGGGTGGCTGCCGGGCTTGGCCTTACGGTTGGGGCAGGACTTTATCTTATTGCTGTTCTGGCAACATTACTCATTCTTTTTACGCTGAGAAGCTTGTCCCGCTTTGAAAACAGGATGGTGAATTCCGTGGTACTTCGTCGTCTTGAGGTAGCTGCTCTGTTGAAATACCCGGATGTAGAGTTTCAGATACGAGAACTTCTTGATAAAGCCGGGCTGACAATTCTGGAAGAGGAACTTGATTTTCAGATGTCGACCGAGCAGTTTGAACTTACATTTCAAATGAAAATGCCGACTAAATTTACAGCTTCAGCTTTCTGCAGAGAGGTTTCGGAACTCACCGGTGTCCGCAGGGTGAAGCTTAAAGCGCCCAGGTAACTTTTTATTCAATTTCAATATAGTCACTGAAATCAGCAGAGAAGGCATCGTGCCTGGATTCGGGGACTGCTATCAGGTTCCAGATTCGCTTGTCGCTGAAGCGGCTGGCGCCATACAGTTTCTCATCCTTGTTTCTGAATAACCCGTAGGGAATATAGCCTTTGAGCTGCAGCTCATGAACGATTTCCCGTCTTTCGTAGCCTGCGTTCATACAGTTCTCAGTACTGTATTCCACGAGAATTACAGGATGGGCCTGACGCAGAAGACCTGAAGCACCTTGCAGGGCAAAGAGTTCTGCACCTTCAATATCCATTTTGATCAAAGCAGGCAAGGGAAGGTTAAGTTCTTTCTGCATATCGTCCAGGGGCTGTACGTGAATCTCGGCATGCCCATAGGACTCCAGATGGTACTGTTTCTGCTGCTCAGGATCCCGTGGAAAAATCGAGTTGAAAGTTTCATCGCTGAACTGGTGGATGAGTACGTGCTGATCCTGATTTGCAAGCCCTCTGGGAATAACCGTGATGTCTGATTCAAGCCCGGCTTCATGAATATTTTTTCTCAGACCTTCAAGAGTAGCCGGAACTGGTTCAAATGCGACCACGCTGCAGCCTTTTCGAGCCAGGGCAATGCTGAACATGCCTGTGTGCGCGCCTATGTCATACACTACTGGTTTATTCAGATAGTCGGCCAGTCTGTTGAGCCATTTGCCGACGTTTTCGTGTATGTCTCCGAAATCTGATATCATGTCATTACTCCCGCTGCTTTTATTGACTATTGAATAGTAGACTGCCGGGAATTACTCGTCAAGCAAGACTTATAAGCGCTGGATAATTGCCTATGTGACCGCTTCTTTGTATTTTATAGTATATGAAGCAGACACAGCAGCTACATCGGGTCGCAGGAATCCGACAGCTTACAGATTCATCATATGTCTTGAGAATGGAATGGAAAGGCGGGCAAGTCAATCCCGGTCAACGCTTTGCGATTGGAATACCCGGAATTGGCGAGAAGCGCTGGTATTCGGTTTATTCCAGACCGAATTGCGAAGAGGTGGAATTCCTGATCCGTGAGGTTCAGGACGGCTTGTTGTCCCGTGCATTCAGAAAAGCCAGAATCGGAGACTTGCTGGAAATCCAGGGGCCGGCTGGGCATTTTACAATAGATCCAGGGACCATTGATGAAACTACATACCTTTTCATTGCGACCGGAACCGGGATCGCGCCCTTTCATGCCTTTGTCCAGGCATATCCGGATTTAAATTATATCCTGCTTCACGGTGTACGGTATCTTGATGAGAGATATGAGTTCCAGGATTATCATCCAGAGCGCTATGTCGCCTGTGTTTCCCGTCAGAAAGGCGGCGATTATTACGGGCGTGTTACGGATTACATCCACGAACTTGATGTGCCTCCGACACACAAAGTGTATCTCTGCGGTAATCAGCAGATGATTTATCAGGTCTACTATGAGCTTCTTTCACGTGAGCATCCCAGAGAAGGATTCCACACCGAGGTCTATTTCTGACGGCTCGGGAGCGTGGTGCTCAAAAATTCAGACTTCCATTACCAGATCGGTTGCGCCGGCGGCGCGTACTCTCAGACTGTCTATGCCCAGCGGGTTATGATCCTTGCTGATATCCGGTACTGAAAACAGATGTTCCAGGAACATACCTGCAGCACCGTAGGCTATAGTGTTTTCCTTGCGGTCGCTGAATCGAATTCTTGTCTGCACCGGGATGTCGTAGGACCAGTTCCGATCGATTTCTTCCTGCATTATATTGAGAATTTCTGGATGGAACTCGATTCTACCACCCAGAATTACGGTATCAAGATTCAGCATGTTTACTATGAGAGCGATGTTTCTGGAAAGTTCTCTTGCGATCTTCTCGAAAATATGTGGGTCGTCCTCATAGCATTCAGCTTCCTGATCACTCACTGAAAACTGGTTGATATATTCACCGCTGCGGAACAGGCTTCTGAATTCACCAGCTGAGTACTGCCGCCCGTACATGACCCTGTTCTCTATTCCAATGCTTGCACCAACAGCAATACCATTGTAGGCCGCATCGTGAACTGTGCTTTTACGTGTTTCTGCGAGTATGTATACGAAATTTCCGGGATCTCTTCCTTCTTCCGGAAAAGCGATTTCACCCCAGGCTCCGCAATTTGCATCATTATCAATGAGAACCGGAATGCTCACTGCCTTATCGAGTTCAGAATACAGCTCCTGGGGCATTTTTATATGCAGAGGAGTAGATCGGTATATTATGCCGTCATAGGGATTGATAATTCCTGCTGTGCCGATAGCTGCTCCGATGATCGGAATTCCGCAGGCCTGCAGTTCCGGCTGCAGGCTTTCATAGATTTCTGTAAAGCTTCTGGCTACAGAGAAGAATTTGCCAGGCAAGGTACGCTTGCACTCAAACAGTATGCGTCCGCTCATATCCACCAGAACGGCAATCGCATACTCAGTCTGAATTTCCACCCCCAGAACTGCTCCAAAGGCTGGATTTATTGCAAGATAAATCGGCTTCCGTCCGCCCTGAGGGCTGGCATCGCCTTTTGAAACCTGAAGGAGCAAACCGCAGTCAATGCATTCACCGACAATTTTCGAGACGGTTGATTTGTCGAGCTGGAGATAAGCTGCCAAATCAACTCTGCTCATTGTCTGTTTCGTCCACAAGCTGCGCAGTATCCGTGCTGCATTGACTCCGATTATCATGTGATTCCTGTCTCCCTGCTTTATTAGTTGTGCTGGTTCGCTGCTATAGAGACATGTACATCTACTTCTCGAACACCTTTACGCTGCAATCCGGTAATCAGTTCTGCAGGCAGTATATTACCTTCAAGTGCTTCGCCATTACAATATATGCTGGTCTCTCCACTGCAAATACCGCGGGGCTTATGAACCAGAATATGCAGCATTATTCCACGGTAGTTCCTGTGGACCTTGAAGTTCGTCCAGTCTCCGGGTACACAGGGAGAAATCTCCAGGCCGTTATAGACGGGGCGTATACCGAGAATGTGTTTACATGCCGCCTGATACATCCAGGAAGCGGTGCCGGAAAGCCAACTGTTTCTTCCAAGCCCTGCCTGTGGATGTTCATCACTGAGAATGTTCTGCGCATAGCAGTAGGGCTCGACTTCGTACTGCTCGATGCTTTCATTTCTCGCTGCAGGGTTAATCTGGGCATAATACTCGAATGCCCGGTTACCATTGCCTAGCATTGTTTCCGCAATTATTACCCAGGGATTCGAATGAAGGAAGATACCACCATTCTCCTTGGCACCGGGCGGGAAGGTGGTCACACCACCTATCTCCGGGATATACCCATCATAGCCGGGGGTTGAAAGCTTGATACCATTGGAGGTGTTCAGTTTTTCATTCACGCTGTTCAGGGCTTGCTCGGCCCGCTGCTTGTCAGCATATCCCCCGATAATCGTCCATGACTGGGCATTGGTATAGATCTGACCGTAGGTGTTCTCAGCTGTGCCAAGCGCCTGTCCTTTGTCATCGAAGTAGCGTCGGTACCATGAGCCATCCCAGGCAATGCTGTTGACGGTCTCTTTCATGGCACTGTGTCGTTTCCGGTATTCTTCTGCTGTTTGGCTGTCGCCAAGAAAATCCATGAGGCTGATCATTTCAGTCAGTGCTTTGCCGTACATTCCGGCAATCATTACAGATTCTGCACCTTCCGGTAGGTTGACTGTATCGTTCCAGTCTGCAAAACCGAGTAATGGCAGTCCGTGGCTGCCGGTGTTTCCGAAGGTAAAGTCGAGTGCCCGTTTCAGATGTTCAAGTACCGTTCCGCTCTCTATAGCTGTGCCGGATTTGTCTTTTTCATAAAACGGAATCTCTGCTTTCAGAAAATCAAGATCAGCGGTTTCCTTGATATACTCACACACTGCAAGAACAACCCAGAGATGATCATCGCCATAATATTTCGGACGGTCCTCCTCTTCGCGGCTGTCTCCCTCGTTGGCAATCAGGGTAACAGGATTGAACTGATGCATGGCGGAACCGTTCCGCTTCTGCACCTGCAGGAGCATATTCAACAGTTTCTTTGCAAGTTCCGGAGCCCCGGCAATTATGCCCATGACATCCTGTGAGCTGTCGCGAAAGCCCATCATTCTGGCGCCTAATCCAAGTTGATACAGAGACAGATATCGTGACCAGTAATATGTAATCAGGCACTGGTGAGGATTGTGGACGTTCACCATGGAAGCAAAGGCTGGATCCGGTACATCTATCTGGAACTTGTTGAGAAAACCGTCCCAGTAATTCCGGAGTTCTGTGAATGCAGCATGGACATTTTCTTCCTTGCGGAATCTTGTTATGCGTTCCTTTGCTGCATCTATGGTGGTACTCTGTCCCAACTGCGTAATCAGGGTCCGGGATTCGCCGGGTGCGATTTCTCCAAGATGATGCATTAATGCTGCAATATTATCTCCGCGCCGGGCCTCACTGTTGTTGAGTTCAGTCTCCTGGAGGCTCTGAGGATTAGCCCAGGTTCCATAACCTGAATCCCCCAGAAACAGACTTCTGTCCGTCTCATATGAGCTGACCGGGAGATTGGATGTAAAATAATTCTCTGCATAGCCGCGCTTCATGTATGCATACTGCCTGAGAATTACACCACCTTTGGCGTCGCTCAAGGCATCGCTCTGCATGGTCTGAGGTACCCAGTCAGCATTGGTAAATTGTTTCAGTGCATCAAAATGGGTGTACTCCACGACTGGTATCAAATCGACCCGGCAGCTGTTCCGGCTGTTATTTTTGACTGTGATTTTTCGTATGACTTCTGATCCACCAAGGGGAACAAAAACAAGTATTTCGAAATCCAGATCGTAAAAACTACTGCGGAACAGAGAGTAACCCTGGCCGACACGGCACTCATATTTACTGTATGAATGCAGACATGGTGTGTAGAATGGCGAAAAAACAGTATTCGTATGATCTGCAGTATTAAGCCTGACGTACAGTGTTTCTCCGTTGAAGTCCGCTGCCGGTAGCTGTGGAACATACTTGACTATACGATTGGTGGCGGGATCACCCTTACAGATAACGCCGCCGCCTTTCTGATCAATAAATCCGCCGAAATCTCTCGTGCCTATATAATTGATCCAGGGAGTTGGTGTTTTGGGACTTGTAATTACATATTCCCGGTTTATATGATCAAAGAATCCGCAGTTCATAGATACACCTCCACTGTGTTGCTGCTGCCGGCTGCCTGGGCCGGAATAATATTTCCGCTGATTTGCGTTCCGTTCAGAAGCATGCGTTTAACACCCTTCATGCGTTTATCCGGATTTTTTATGGTGATGTGATATTCCGCACCCCGAAAGCGTCGTTGTACAGTGAATTCCTGCCAGTCCGGCGGAATACATGGGTCAACCAACAGACCGTCAAAATCAGCCCTTACACCAAGTATATGCTGTGAAACAGCCACAAAATTCCATGCTGCAGTACCTGTCAACCAGGAATTCTTTGCTTCACCATGTCGGGCGGCATCTTTTCCTGCAATCATCTGTGAATATACATAGGGCTCAGTCCGGTGAAGATCACTGATTTCCTCAAGGTATGCTGGCGCAATTCTACGATAGTACTCAAATGCCTTGTCTCCACGTCCGAGACTTGTCTCACCGATTATAACCCAGGGATTATTATGACAGAAAATGCCGGCATTTTCCTTATAGCCTTCAGGATAGGAGCTGATTTCTCCCAGCTGCAGGTAGTATTTGGAGTATGGCGGCTGCTGCAGGACGATCCCGTAGTCAGTAGCCAAATGAGTCTCAACCGCATCCAGGGCCTTACGTGGCATGTCGTCTTCGGTACCAATCTCTGCCATCGAACAGAATCCCTGGCTTTCAATGAATATTTTGCCTTCTTCGCATTCCTTGCTGCCGATTTTTTCTCCCGCATCGTCATATGCGCGGAGATACCAGTCTCCATCCCATCCGCTTTTCTTGACGGCTTCTTCCATTTCCTTGACAGCAGCCAGTACTCGCTTCTGTTCATCTTTTTTGCCGCTACGCAGGGCCAGCTCAGCGTACTGCCGGCCGTAGTATACAAACATTCCAGCGATGAATACGCTTTCAGCTGTTTTTCCTTCTTTAGAATCTGCGGTCTGAAATGACTGGTCAGGGTTGGTTGAAAAACTGTTCAGATTCAGACAATCATTCCAGTCAGCTCTACCTATGAGTGGAAGCATGTGCGGGCCGAGATTATTCAGCACATGATTTACTGAACGCGTCAGATGTTCAAACAGTGAACCGCTGTTATCCGGATTGTTCTCGAATGGAACATCGGCATCCAGAATTGCCCAGTCATTGGTTTCACGGATATATGCGGTAACACTTGCAATCAACCATAGTGGATCATCATTGAAGTTTCCTCCGATTGCATCGTTCCCGCGCTTCGTAAGCGGTTGATACTGATGATAACATCCGCCGTCCGCTAACTGTGTAGCTGCGACATCCAGGATTCTCTCCTTTGCCCGCTCCGGAATAAGATGAACAAAGCCCAAGAGATCCTGGTTGGTGTCCCGGAATCCCAGTCCTCTGCCAATGCCGCTCTCGAAATAGCTGGCACTTCTCCCTACATTGTAGGTCACCATGCACTGATACTGATTCCAGACATTGACCATGCGTTCCAGTCTGTTGTCGGAATGCTTCAGCTTGTAACCAGCCAGCAGGTTGTCCCAGTATGTTTTCAACTTGTCCAGAGCCTGCTCTGCTTTGGCCGGACTGGCAAAGGTCTCAATCATTTTTTCTGCTCTGCTTGTATTGATTTTTCCCAGAGCCGTCCATTTTTCATTTTCCGGATTCTCTACATAACCGAGAATGAAAACCTGTTTGATCTCTTCTCCTGGAGCTATGCTGTATTTGAGTTGATGACTGGCAATAGGAGACCATCCATCGGCAACGGAGTTGCTAGCCTTGTCGGCAAGGACCGTTTGCGGCTGCTGGAACCCGTTGTACATACCGAAAAAAGCCTCACGATCGGTATCGAAGCCGGCTGGTTTTCCATCTGTGTGGAAAAAAGCGAGATGATTTCTTCTCTCCCGGTATTCCGTCTTGTGATAAATGGTGCCGCCATGAATTTCTACTTCGCCTATCGAAAGATTTCTCTGGAAGTTCGTCATATCATCCTGGGCATTCCAGAGACACCACTCGATGAACGAGAATAGCGACACATTCTTTGTTTCCTGGCTGGTGTTTTTCAGGCTGATCAGGTGTACCTCACATGCGGATCCTACAGGTACGAAGGCCTGCTGTGAGCATGTCAGTCCATTTTTGCTGCCGGTAATCGTTGTGTAGCCAAGTCCATGCCGACATTCATATGTATCCAGCTCGGTTGTTGCCGGTTTCCAGGCAGGTGACCAGATGCTTCCATTATCGTTTATATAGAAATACTTACCGCCGAAGTCAAGCGGCATATTATTGTAGCGGTATCGGGTTATTCTTCTATACAGCGCGTCCTTGTAGTAGGAATAGCCTCCTGCGGTATTTGATATCAGACTGAAATAATCCTCAGACCCCAGATAATTGATCCAGGGAAGAGGGGTCCTTGGATCGGTAATTACATACTCTTTGTTTTGATCGTCAAAATGACCGTATTGCATTTGTTTCTCCTTATATTCTGAAACATCAGGTTAGTTTATAAGTTGATTCTATCAACTAACATCTGAGCTGTCAAACTTTCTTTCTTTAAAATCAACTATAATTGGAAGATTTCTCCGGAAAGGTTTATGATGTAGTTATGAAACAGGGTGAATGGTATAAGGTCTTCGGTGATTCCGATAATGTTACATACTATCACGTTCTGAACATTTCAGATGAGGTTGTGAAAGTTGAGGCTTTCGAGTATCACCCTCTGCTGAGGCGTGTCGAATCAATCTCGCAGTATGGTATATCTGCAAAGGACTGGATGGAGCGGGAGGCTGAGAATTCAATTCATCCTGTTCCCAGGACACAAGTGCCGTTTCTCATTGGTGTGTAGCAGAAAAACGCGTGATAAAATCTTTCCTGCTCACGCGGTTTGATTCGCTGATCAATTGCCCGTTGTGATAGTACCTTATGTATGGAATCAAGGCGTTTTTCCATGAGCGCTCTTTTACACGCATGAACTCATTCTGATATGGCTTTTTATTATAGATAACTATACCTACCGCAATGTCCACATCCGGGACGTTACCATCTTTCTTTTCTGACTCATGCAACCAGCGCTGCATGGAGCTCCAGTCCGGACACCAATCCTGGGTTGCGATTACTGCAGTGTTCATCAGCCTGGAACGTACCGATTCCGGATATTCATGGTCCTGTATAGTTGTTTCTATTTCTGATTCCGATATCTGAAAGAGCTGTATCATATGCATTTCCTTTCTTGTACTGTGGTACCACTATAAGATAGTATGAGTTCTCGAAAGTGGCAAACACTTGAAAATAATATCGATTTGTATTAATATATGATTATCTATATATAAGGATGGTTTCTATGGAAAACACAAGAAAAGTTATAATTATCGGATCAGGACCTGCAGCGCATACTGCAGCTATATATGCAGCCAGGGCAGAGATGAAGCCGCTTCTGTTTGAAGGTTTCATGGCAGGTGGTGTTGCTGCAGGAGGCCAGCTTACAACTACAACCGAAGTTGATAATTTCCCGGGTTTCCCGGAGGGCATCAGCGGTCCTGAATTGATGGATAACATGCGGAAACAGTCTATTCGTTTTGGAACCGAGATCAAGACAGAAACGGTCAGCGCCGTCGATACTTCTTCACGCCCATTCCGGGTTACAGCTGACAGCGGTGAATATCTGGCAGATGCGGTAATTGTTGCAACCGGGGCTACTGCCAGAAGACTGGATCTTCCAGGGGAGGACCGCCTTTGGCAGCGAGGTATTTCTGCCTGTGCCGTCTGTGATGGAGCACTCCCTCTATTCCGGAATCAGCCTCTGGTAGTAATAGGAGGAGGGGACAGTGCAGCTGAGGAAGCAAGTTTTCTGACCAAGTACGGCAGTTCAGTGACACTTCTGGTCCGCAGGGATGAAATGCGTGCCTCAAAGGCCATGCAGAAGCGTGTGTTCAATAACGAGAAAATCCAGATTATGTGGAAAACACAGGCAGTAGAAGTCCGTGGGGAAAAGATGCTCGAGGAAGTGCTGGTTCGCAACAGTGAAACCGGGGAAGAAACCCTTGTTCCGGCCAAAGGCCTCTTTTATGCCGTTGGCCACACTCCGAACACAGACTTTCTGGGAAATGCTCTCGATACAGATGATGCCGGGTACATACAGACCATTCCGGGAACTACCAGAACAAATATCCCCGGGATTTTTGCCTGCGGCGATGTGCAGGATAAGCACTATCGCCAGGCGATTTCTGCGGCGGGTTCAGGATGTATGGCTGCTTTGGATGCAGAGAAATTCCTGGCCGAACAGGCAGATGCTTAAGCTCAGCTGAAAAATTCATTCAGTAAATTTGTTTTCAGGGGCCGCTTCCCACCGGTTGCGGCCTTTATCCTTAGCCTTGTAAAGGGCTTTGTCCGCCCGGTTGATGGCGGTATCCCATTTCTCTTCAGGGGATTTGACAGTCACACCGAATGAGAAGCTGATACTCCGCTGATCCGGAAGCTGCCAGTCAATCTCTGACATTGCGGTGCGGATTTTTTCAATAGTTGTAATGCTACCGTCCAGATCCGTTTCCGGCAGACAGATAAGAAACTCCTCTCCACCCCAGCGGATTAAAATGTCCTGTTTTCGTATGCTGCCACGCATGGTTTCGGCAGCTTTCACCAAGACTCTGTCACCTGCTTCATGACCAAAGCTGTCGTTTACACTCTTGAAATTATCCAGGTCCAGCAGAATTGTTCCGATGGGCTGTGAATGACGTTGGCTTCGTTCTTCCTCGTATTCCAGATAATCCCAGCCTTTACGTCGATTCAGCAGCTTGGTCAATGGATCAGTACTGGCTAATTCAGACAGGGCTTTGTTGGCTTTGCTTAGTTCGTTCTGCTTCTGTTGAAGTTCTTCTTCGGCTTTCATGGCTTTGAGGATCTGGAGGTTCAGCTCATTGGTGTAGTCCTCCATGCGCCGTTGGGCATCGCGGAGCTGTAGATGAGCCCTGACCCTATGTACCAGTTCTTCTGCGAAAAACGGCTTTGCAATATAGTCGACAGCACCGTGCCGAAAGCCATCTATAAGGGTTTGCTTGTCGGTTTTTGCGGTAAGGAAAATGACAGGAACCTGTTTGTACTGCGGCATTTTCTTGATCCTGCTGCAAAGCTCCAGGCCATCTATGCCTGGCATCATGATATCAAGCAGAAAAAGGTCAAAATCCATAGTGCTGAGTCGATCCAGGGCTTCTTCGGCATCTGTGGCATAACTAATAACCAGATCCGGAGCCTTTAATATGCTGGCGGCAATCTGTATGTTTTCCGGCTGATCGTCCACGATCAGAACAGAATAATGAGCTGTCTTATTCATGCATCTTTCCTTGTTATTTCTTCCTGTCTATCTGTATGGGCAGTGAGTTGTTCAATCTGCTGCCATTTAGCAGTCATTTCTGCTATGTCCCAGTTATCAGCAGCCTCAGACAGCTGCTGCAGCAGTCCTTCTGCCAGTGCTCCCGGCTTATAGGTATCTATCTGCTCCCGGGCCCAGGCTGCAATCTCTTCGGGAACTGATCTTGCTTTTACAGCAGGGCCAGTTTCCATGAAGTAAAGCAGCCATTGCTCCGGCAGTTCCAGCACAGGTGCCTTGCTATCAGATTGCAGTCTGTCTGCTTCGGACTCCGACTTAGCTGTGCTTTCATTCGATTCATAGTTGCTTGATGCTTCCAGACCGGGGAATCGGACTGTGAAACAGCTTCCCTGACCTGCCTCGCTTGTGAGGTTCAGGTCGCCTCCCATTATTGAGACCAGACTTTTAACAATTGCAAGACCGAGTCCTGTGCCGCTGAAGCGTCGTGAATCCTGGTTTTCAAGCTGTGAAAACCTGTCGAAAATCACTTCGTGAAATCTGGCATCTATACCAATGCCGGTATCCGTAATGCTCAGACTCAAACAGCCGTATCTTGATCTCTCTGGGGTCCAGTCCAGCTTGACTTCAATTTTTCCTGAGTCGGTAAATTTTACTGCATTGTCCATGAGGTTATAGCTGATCTGTCGCCATCTGGAAGGATCAAGCTTGACACGAGGCATGAAAGCGGGGTGTTTCAGGATTAATTCCAGGTTTTTCCTGCTGATCCTGTCCTTAAATCTTCCGTTGATTTCTATGAGCGCGCTCAGCGGGTTGAAGAACTCCGGTGTAAGCTCAAGTAAATCACTCTCTATTCTGGATATGTCCAGCATCTCTGAAACCATGCGCGTCAGGTTCTGTCCTGACTGTTCAATTGAGTCGGCATAGCGCTTGATTTCAGGTAATGGATCTGCTTCCTGAATCAATCGGGCAAAACCAAGAATACTGTTGAGTGGTGTCCTCATCTCGTGGTTCATGATAGATAAAAACGAGCGTTTGGTCCTTGCCGCTTCCTCTGCTGCATGCTTGTACTCGGTCAGAGTAGATGCTATCCGGTTCCTCTCTTCTGCATCTTCCTGAACTGCAATAAAGCCAAGCAATCGTCCTTTTTTCGAGAAATGAGGACTAATATACTGGAGTGTACTATAGTAACTGCCGTCCTTCTTTTTGTTTGTGATTTCCTCATTCCACACCTCACCAGCTTTTATGGTCTCCCAGAGGCGTTGGTAATATTCCGGAGCTGTTTTTCCGGACTTCAGAATGGATGGGGTTTTACCCTTGAGCTCTTTGAGACTGTAGCCTGTCAGTTTCGAGAAACTCTGGTTCGCAAAGTATATTTTCCCCTCGATGTCCGTAGCATATACAGCCACGGGTGAATTATTGAGTATTTGGTGTATTCGTCTTGAGAACCGCATCCATAATAATAAGGCAACAGATATGCCTGCAGTAAAAGCAACCAGTCCAAGCAGTGCGTACAGCATACGTAAATCATAGCTCACCTGGATGGGAACTGCAATCGTGTGGCTGATTTAGAGAAAGATTCTGTATACGGGGTTGTCAGTTTCATCCTTGCAACTGTAACCAAGTTTCTCCAGTTGAATCTGGAAGTCCTGTCTTTCATTCAGAGGAATCTGAAAGCCACAGAGAACTTTGCCGTATGCTGCCCCGTGATTCCGGTAGTGAAAAAGGCTGATGTTCCAGCGTTTTCCGAGGTTTTTCAGAAACTGCACCAGGGCTCCCGGGCGCTCCGGAAAGACGAAACTGTATAACACCTCATCTGATGCATGATGGGATTTCCCTCCAACCATATGACGAATATGTGATTTAGCAATGTCATTAGTGGTAAGATCCAGTACCTGGTACTCAGCTGTCAGGAGTGTATCAATCAGATCCCGCTTCTCTGAGTCCCCCTCAATCTGTATACCTGCAAAAATATTTGCTATATGATCATCGTCGTATCGGTAGTTGAATTCGGTTATTGCTCTTTTACCCAGCAGGCTGCAGAACTGGAGGAAGGCTCCTGGCCGTTCAGGAATGGTAACTGCCAGCAATGCTTCTCTTTCTTCACCAACCTCGGCCTGCTCTGCAACATAGCGCAGGCGGTCAAAATTCATGTTTGCACCGCTGGCTACCGTTATATAGGTCTGATTATTCAGTTCCGGATGTCTGCTGGCATATTTCTTGACACCTGCTAATGCGAGGGCGCCGGCAGGTTCGGCAACAGAACGGGTGTCATCAAACATGTCCTTCACTGCTCCGCATATTTCATCGGAGTTGACAGTGACCACCTCATCGACACAAGTCCTGCATATTTCCCAGGTATATTCTCCAATCTGCGCGACGGCCACTCCGTCGGCAAATATGCCAACCTGATCCAGAATGACACGTTCACCGGCTTCCATAGCGGCGTGAAGGCAGGCTGATTCCTCGAATTCAACACCAATTACCCGAATGTCTGGTTGAAGATATTTAATATAGGCAGCCATTCCTGCGATTAAACCACCACCTCCGACGGGAACAAAGACAGCATCAATCTGTCTGCTGCATTGCTGAAGTATTTCCCGGGCAATGGTTCCCTGTCCGGCGATGGTGAGGGGATCGTCATACGGGTGAATATAGGTGAGGTCCTGTTCTTCCATCAGTTTTCTGGAATATGCAGCGGCCTCATCAAAGGCATCTCCTGTGAGTATGACTTTGACAAAGGAGCCGCCATGACTACGGACTGCTTTGACCTTGATTTCCGGTGTGGTTTTGGGCATGACAATGGTTGCCCGGATTTTCAGAAGATTGGCGGAGTAGGCTGTGCCTTGCGCATGATTACCAGCGGAGGCGCAGATTACGCCTTTCTTCTTCTGTTCATCGCTAAGGTTTGCCATGCGGTTATAGGCACCGCGGATCTTGAATGAGAATACCGGCTGTAGGTCCTCACGCTTGATAAAGACACTGTGACCTATACGGACAGAGAGGTTTTTTGCAAATTCCAGCGGGGTTTCCCGTGCGGCTTCGTATACCCGGGCATTCAGAATGTTTTTTACGTAGGTTTCCAGTGTCATTGAGAATCAGCATAGAAAAGCCGGAGAAGGCTGTCAAGTAAGCAATATGTGTTCTTTAAGTCCACAATTCGGGATGGTAAAGTGTAAAGAGCTTTGTTTTTTCATTAAAAAAACATTGACATGAAGAAGAACCGGGCGTACTATGTTTTTAGCTGATCAGGTGATCAGTGAAATTTTTAGGCAATTGCGAGGAGGTGCGCATGAAAATGAGAGTCACAACGGGCTTCATTATTATTGCTGTTGTTGCTGCTGGAATGCTTTTTACCAGCGCAGGTCAATCTGAAACCGCCAGAGGCCAGATCGTTATAGACGTATTGGCATATGGTGATCAGTCCGGTCAGGAAGGTCAGGATTTCGAGGATATGGTAGCTGATTTTGAAGCTGCTAACCCTGGAATCAGAATTGATTATGAATTGCTGTATGACCAGGCCTATCATCAGAAGGTAGAGGCCCGGCTTGCTGCCAATGATGTGCCGGATATGGCATACATGTGGGTAGATGCACTTGGTCAGGCATGGCGCGATTCAAATCAGTATGTTGACCATAGGTCTTTTATTGATCCGAGCTACTATGATTTCGATCTGATCGATCCGCATGATGTTAACGGTGAGATCTACCAGGTTCCAAACGGAACTGCCAATATTACATCGGTAATGTATACCAATACTGCGCTGCTTGCTGAACTTGGTCTGGATATTCCACAAACCTATGCAGATCTTGTGGCTATGGTTCCTGTTGCTCAGGCTGCCGGGGTAGAAGTAGTTGCACTGGCTGGTGCTGAAGGCTGGGTATGGAACTCATGTGTTCTTGGTACAGTTATTTCCCGCATGAGCGGTGAGGCTGACTGGCTTGCAAAGGCTATGGAAGGACAGTATTCATTTACTGATCAGGTTTTTGTTGACAGTCTTGCGTTCCTGAAAACCATGGTTGATGACGGTGTCCTTTCCAACACTGCAATTCTGACCGATTATGGTGCAGCCCTTTCCAACTTCACCAACAGTCAGGCATTGTTCATGATTGATGGTCAGTGGAGAGCTGGTGGGATTGAAGACTCACAGCTTGATCCAGCAGATGTAGTAATGCTGCCGATACCTGCACTTCCAGGTGAAAAACCGGCAATGGCAGGATCTGCTGCTGGTGCGCTGAGTGTTGGCTACGGAATTACCCGAGCTGCCTATGAAGGTGATCAGGCTGTATTTAATGCAGCGCTTTCATTCCTGAACTTCATGAACAGTCATGAGAACAAGACCCGTGATCTGATCGAAGGTGCGATTGTAGCTCCTGTATTGAAAGATTTTGTAATCCCTTCTGATCTGCCACACATGAGTGCTGAAAAGCTGCGTTTTATGGATATTGTTGGACCTACCGTAGGTGTTGTTGATGCTTTCGTTCCTGGCGAAGCCAATAACTTCCTGAACACAGGTATGCAGAATATTGTTGTCGGCCGTGCGACTCCACAAGAAGTTGCCGCCGGTGTCGAGCAGCGGGTTAATCGCTGATCGTCTCAATCAACCGGCCTGCATGTCAGGCCGGTTTTTTTATAGTGAAAAACGGTATTTCCGTTCTGCCTGGCGGCAGTTACTAATTTTGAGTATTTTATATGAGTCCGTTCAGCATAAAGCGCTGCAATTCCGGTCTCAAGGAGATTTATAATGAAGAATCGTGCAAGTGGAAAAGATGTTGCGGTGTATCTTTCCATGATCATGCCGGCACTGGTCATCTATTTGCTGATCATTGCGTATCCGGTGCTGAACAGCATTGTAATCAGTTTCACAGACTATAATCCTCTCAGGAATCAGCCAATGAGCTTCCTGGGTTTATCCAACTATACAACCATGTTTCGGGATCCGGATTTCTGGCATGCTTTCAGAAATAATATGATAGTCGTAGGGGTTTCAGTTTTTGGTCAGATTCCTATTGGTTTCATACTGGCATATATCCTGTTCAGGAAACTGGTGAAGCAGCAGGCGTTTTTCCAGGCAATGATTTTCATGCCACAATTCCTGTCTACAATCGTTATTGGTATTTTGTGGCGCAGAATATTCCTGGCGAATGGTCCTGTTTCCAGACTGATTCAGCTGGTGAGCGGTGATCCCACCAGGCAGTTTACTATGATGCTGTACCCGGAAACCGTTATGATTCCGATAGCTTTTGCACTGATCTGGATTTATACAGGCTTTTTTATGATCATCTTCCTGGCTAACCTGCAGAAAATTGACACTGGAATGATAGAGGCTGCTCAGATAGATGGGGCATCGGAATCCCAGATTTTCCTGAAAATCATCGTACCACTGCTATCCGGCGTCATATTGATCAATGCGATCCTGGCCATTGCGGGTTCATTCCGGGGTTTTGACCTTATCTTTTCAATGACAACCCAGGGTATACAGCGGGATAATGCCATGGTTCTGCCGATTTTCATGTATCAGAAAGCCTTCCAGGACAGGAGCAACGACCTTCGTTTTGCCTACGGAGCCGCTATTGCGAATGCAATAGTCCTGATCAGTATCAGTATCATTATGTTTGCTAATTTTGTGGGCAAGAAATTCGGAACCGGAGAGGAGCATTAAAATGGGTGTTGATACAACAAATACTATAGTTGGGGCCAGCAAGAGACGCAGCTCTCACTATGTATACCAGTCCATATCGTATTTTGTTTTTATTAGCTGGACACTGCTCACAGTCCTTCCTCTGATCTGGATGGGTTACTCATCTTTCAAGACGAATTCTGAACTCACAAGAGATATATTTGCATTACCGAGTATGCTGATGTTTGATGGGGATCATGTATACCGGGTAGTAGATGAGCGTCATCCTGATCGTTCCTTTGAAGGTGATTATCTTGCAATTGAGTCTACGACGATCCGTAGGTACCGGCATTTTCTTGACGCAGATAGCCTGACTCCCGAGCTGTTGGCACTGGATGTCGGGGATCGACTGATTGTGAATGACCTGCCTCCTTCAGTGCGCCGGGGAGTACTGTGGAGAACATTTATCTACAACTATTCTTCGGCCTGGGAACGTGGATCACTGGGTGAGAAATTCATGAACAGTGTGATTTATGTAACGGTTTCTACCTCTCTGCAGCTGCTGTTTGCGCTTATGGCAAGCTATGCTTTTGCAAAGATGGGCTTTACCTTTGTTTCCCGTCACCTGAGCAGGATCATTGCATTTGGGTATCTGCTGAGTATACCGTCGCTCATGATACCCCTCTTTATAATGCTGTCAAATCTGGGTCTGACTAACAATCATTACGGCATAATTCTTGTCTACATTGCGTTTGGATTGCCTCTGGCGGTCATGCTTTGCCAGGGTTTTATTCGGGGTATTCCTGACAGTATTATCGAGTCTGCCCAGATGGACGGGGCATCTCACTGGAGAATCTTCCTGGCGATTATTGTACCCATGACTACACCGGTAATTATTACCATTGCGATAGTCGGGGGTCTCGGGATATGGAATGAATTCCTGCTGGTCCTCGTGGTCGGCGGCAGAGCCACTCAGTCATTGCCGGTAGGGGTGTTCTCCTTTGCCAGTCAGACCAGTGTGGAGCTTGGGTGGCAGATGGCAGCCCTTGTAATTTCTGTTCTGCCAGCAGTTATTGTGTATTTCTCGTTCAACAAACGAATAACACGTGGTGTTGTTGCGGGAGCAGTCAAGGGGTAAACCTGGGGCGCACAAACCTGTTGCATGAGAAGCCGGCGGAACTAAACCCGCCGGCTTTTTCTTTTCTCTGGGCTGAGTGTGCAAGGTTTCCAGAGGGTATTGCGGTATGTTGGTACTCCGGTTTATGCTGATAATGTTCTGCGGGAGGAAGTCATGACAGTCGGTGGCAATATGCTCAGTGTAAAACAAGGGAACCGTGCCCAGATCCTGAGCAATCTCCATAGGCTTGGGAAAACCTCGAGGAAAGAACTCGCCCGGATTATGCAGCTTACGCCTGCATCAATCACGATTAATGTGAATGCAATGATTTCCGAGGGAATCATTAAAGAAGCGGGGCTGGATAATCGCAGTCAATCTGTTGGCAGACCGCAGAAATTTATCGATATTAATTACGATTACCGCCTGCTGGTCGGTGTTCATATAGAAACAGGTAATAGTTTTGCCTGCCTGGGGACCATGCAGCTTGACCTCATTGACCGGAGGCCGATCAAAACAGCGGACAGGAGCCCGGAGGATTTTCTTGAGGCACTGGCTGAGTCGATCCGGGATTTACTCAGTGCTAATGACTGCAAGGCAGGGGATTGCCTGGGAATAGGTGTTTCCATAGTCGGGGTCGTGGACCAGGATCAGGGAGACGTTCTGCATGCCTGGGCATTGCTGCCGGAACCCTGCAGTCTCGTACAGGAATTGCAGGGTTTAACGGGAATGCCGGTCTTTATAGATAATAATGTTCGTGCCCTGGCACAGGCAGAATATTTCTCGTGTCGTCCGACACCTCCGGACAATGCAATGATGGTTAAATACGGGAATGGTATCGGCTCTGCCTTTATAATCAAGGGGAATTTCTATTCGGGATATACCCATACCGCCGGTGAAATCGGTCATACCTTCTTTGCTGACAATGGCAAACGCTGCTGCTGCGGCAAGACCGGTTGTCTTGAAACCGTAGCATCTGCCTGGTCAATCCGCGAATCACTTCAGCTTGCTCCTGATCTGCCTGAAGCGGAGTTGGTAGCTATGTATTATGCGGGGAATACCGAAGTTGCGGCTGCCTTCCGGGTTGCGGTTCATGCGATGGCAGTTTCCTTCTGTAATACCTTTATGCTGTTTGATCCAGAGTTGATAATGCTCTATGGATTCATTTTTGAAATACCGGAATTGCTTTTCGATCTGCAGATGGAGTTATCACGGTTGAGCGGTATTGATCTCCAGCAGATCAAGGAGCGGCTTGTGCTTTCCAATCATAACCTGCAGCTGGAAGAGCAGAGCCCGATGAGTGTCCTGCTCAGACGTTTTCTTGACTCTGGAGGTCTGGAAAGTCAGCATACTGTCTGATTTCATGGCTTGGTCCTGAGTTCAGGTTCGTTCCAGTGTACCCGCTATTTTCTGTATTCTCAGTACCCTGTTCCTTCGAATAGCAGCTGAGATTCCTCGCCTTCGTAGGGTTTCGGAAAATGTCCGGCCATTTTTATGATCCTCCATAATACCACGGTAGGGTACGATATGGTGCACACGGTAATCAATTGAAAAGGTTCGCTCGCTGAAGTATCTGCCGCATGACTTGCACTGGAATCGCTGGAAGTCTCCGGCACATTCTGAATGACGCCTGCCTTTCAGCCAGAACCATTTTCGGGGACCAGTGCTTTGAATCTGCTCGGGATCATGGTTATCACATGTACAGTTTGGGCAGTGAGGGGGTATTTTCATTTCTATCTCCTGTTATATGTGTATACAGCAGAGATGTTCATCCGCATTGAGTACACGGGGAAAATATTCTGGTTTTTCTCGATTGTTTATTGCAACCACAAACAAACCATGAGATACTCAGGTATGTTTTTAATCAAGTCAGCATTTATAACTGTAATAGTAATTTTCTTCTCCGGCTGCATAGGTGATTGGCTATGGGCCGATGCAGGAGTTAATCAACCCGTCCCGGATAGTGACTGGGCACTGGTATGGGGAGATGATTTTACTTCACCTGAGCTGGATCTGTCGAACTGGGATTTTGATCTTGGAGATGGTTCTGTCAGAGGAATTCCCGGGTGGGGTAATCATGAACTGCAGTACTATACGAACGATGAGCAGAATGTGTTTATTCGCGACAACAAACTCGTTATCAGAGCAGTTAAGGAAAGTCGCTCGGATGCCCTGGGCAGCGGCTCATATACCAGTGCCAGATTGGTAACACGCGGGCTGCATTCATGGAAATACGGGAGAATTGAGGCGCGAATGCGTTTGCCTGAAGGGCAGGGATTATGGCCGGCTTTCTGGATGATGCCTGAACCCCCAGAAGCCTACGGAACCTGGGCAGCCTCCGGAGAGATAGATATTATGGAAGCCAGGGGAAGTAATACAGGATCTGTTTCAGGAGCAATCCATTTTGGCGGCCAATGGCCGGATAATACATATAGACATAATGATTACGACCTGCCGAATACACTCACGACCGATTTCAATGAATATGCCATTGAATGGGAGGAAGGGGAAATCCGTTGGTATGTAAACGACAGGAGATATTATACGGTACGGGAATGGTTTTCTATGAATCCGGAAGGGTCATACAACGAATTCCCTGCACCCTTTGATCAACCCTTCCATATTATTCTGAATCTTGCCGTTGGTGGATGGTTTGATGGGAATCCTCCGTCTGGTGCTGACTATTTTCCAGCCGAGATGGAGATTGATTATGTGCGTGTATTTGAAATGAGGGAATAAGCTTGAGCATTGGTGCAAAGCTGGCCGCTCTTCGCAGGATCGACGGTAGAACCAGAGATATTTCTTGCATAAGCCTCGCTGCTGCTGTACTATTCCGTGAGTAAAGGGGTTAGGTATGACAGTCGATCGTGTATCCAGTATAAATATGTCAAGAATTCTCCAGATGTTGTACAACAAGGGAACGATTTGCCGACCGGATATTGCACAGGAGCTGAGACTGGACCGATCGACGGTTTCCAAGATGATCAATTCCCTGGTAGACCGCTCGGTTATACGGCTCCTTGAAAAGGGAGATTCTACCCCGAAGGGTGGCAGAAAGCCTGTTTTTCTGGAGCTGAATTATGACCTTGGTCATGTAATCGGAATCGAGCTGCAAACCGATTTCTGGTACATGGTAATTGTGAATCTCAAGGGGGAGATACTGTTTTCTCTGGCTGGTGAACATGCTTTTGAGTCAACTATAGACTCAGTCATAGAGGTAATTGCCTTACAGGCACGGGAAGCATCGAAAGATATGGATTCACCACTGCTAGGTGTAGTAGTATCGGTGCCTGGCATTGTCAAACCGCTGGAAGGCATTGTTCTGCTTTCAAATCCTCTAAATATTTACGCTCCGGTTAATGTTGCTTCGATGATGAATCGGTATTTTGATGTACCTGTACTCATAGAAAACGATGCCAACAGCTGCTGCTGGGCTGAACTGTTCCGTCAGCGGAGAGATACCCCTGACAATTTTCTTTGTGTGCTGGTTGAGTTCAGGCGAACCCGGATAGGGCAGGAAGAGCAGCAGGGAATAGGGGTAGGGCTCGGTATAGTCATAAATCAGCATGTACATTACGGAAGCAGTTTTTCAGCTGGAGAATTCCAGAGTGTTTTTGCATACGGAAACCACTCAACACAGTTCAGCATCTCGGATGAAGAAGCGGCGAGGGTCTCCCGTGATGATGATGTTCTGAGCCGTGTGTTCGGTGAGTTTTCCGACAATGCTGCCCTTCTGGTGAACGTATTCAACCTGAGTGAGATAGTCATTATCGGTGACTTGCTTCATAAAAAAGAAGAGTTCACAGAAATGATGCGGGCTGCAATCCAGGCGAAATGGCCATATGATACGGTCGTAGACTGTACCGTACGCTTTGCGGATCTCGGTCGCGAAACTGTGGCCTTTGGAGCTGCCTGTATGTTTATGCAGAGGCTCTTCTCGGTCCCCAGATACAATAGTGAAGGTGATCTATACCCGTGCGGGGTTGATCTTCTGAGTCATGTACACCCACTTCTGTAGAATCGGAAAGAACGCTCTTTCGAATTCTCACGCAAAATGCAATTGAATAAGCGCCTCTAAAAAATTCAGTAAAATATTTGTTGACAGCTGAAACAATCTGCCTCATAATCACCTATTATTATGTTGATGGTGACCACAAACAAACCATTAACTATGTTGAATGTAATTTTGGAGGTGCTGAATGCGAAATGGGAAAATCCGGAAACAATCATCGGCCGGATTTATAGTAAGCGCTGTGCTGCTGACGGCTACACTGTTCACCGGCTGTCTTACAACTACTGCCAGAGTGCCGATTCCACCGCCGCGGGTAGTGGAAGTGGATGAGGCAATACAGCAGTACGATCCCCCGGTAGGCGAGGTTGCACCAGTTTTCTGGCTGGACGAGCCCTTCGTTGTGGATGGCGATATATCGAAGTGGAATGGATTGATTACTGCCGTACCAAGAGTAATGGTATATGGCGGGTCCTATAATCCGGATATAACCTCGGGAGAGTTTTCCCTGGCTACCGACGGAGAGCAGCTGTTTATGCTGGCGAATATCCGTGACAACGTTCCCAACGAAAATCTGTTTTCACCCGGCCTGGCCTGGCGCGGGGATTCTGTAGAAATCTTTATCGGAACTGAAACTGGAACTCATACTCGATATGCAGCTGGAGATAACCAGATCCGTTTGGTGCCTGTAAGCAAGACCGACAGTTCTGCTTTCAGGGCAGCGGTAAACGATGTGGAAATGACCAGCCAGATGAAGGGACACGTTCAGTTCCATGATCATGGCTACATTATCGAGGCATCTGTACCGCTGGATGTGCTGAATATCAGCTCATTGCGTCCGGGGCAGAGAATCAGGGTGGAATTCCAGATCAATGATGCAGACAGGGGTGAGCGCGAGCGAATGGTTCACTGGATGAGCCCGGCAGACGATGTCTATTACGACCCATCCGCATGGGGTGATGGAATAATCGTGCGGCCTGACGGAGAGTAAAAATGAAAATGAAGTTATCTGGAACAAAATTAATATCCGTGAGTATGTTGCTGTCAGTAATGCTGCTTCTTGTTGGTGGTGGTAGTGTAGCAGCGCAGAGCCGTGGTACTCACTCGGCAATTGAAAGAAGTGCGAACGGCTATCGCTTGATGGTCGACAGTGCACCCTTTGAAGTAAAGGGTGTCGTCTGGTCCTATACCCCGATTGGCGAAAACTATACCTATGACCTCTGGTCAGAGCCTGAGTCGATTATCCGGGAGAATATCGACCGTGATGCAGCCCTCATGAAAGAAATAGGTGTGAATGCAATCCGTGTTTTCTCGGATGTGCCCCCGAAATGGATTACCTACCTGTACCGGCAGCATGGTATTTACACCGTGGTGAATCCCCTGTTCGGACGTTACGGCGTCAGCGCACGGGGAATCTGGTGGCCGAATACCGATTATTCTGACCTCTACAGCCGCCAGGCTATTCTGGATGAGGCACTGTCCGCAGTCGAACTCTACAAGGACGTGCCGGGCGTGCTTATGTTCATGTTCGGAAACGAGAACAACTACGGCCTGGAATGGCAGTCGAATATTATTCAGGACCTGCCGGTAGGTCAGCAGAACGAAGCTCGGGCTGCATACATGTACAGCCTGTTTGAAGAAGCAATTTCACAGGCCAAGGAGATCCATCCGGATACCGTATACAGCCTTGTAAATGGTGATATTCAATACCTTAATCTGATTGAAGAGCTTGTTCCGAGTCTGGATGTGCTTTCGGTCAATACCTATCGCGGTGTTGAATCCGGGGATCTCTTCTACAGAGCAATTGCCGAACTGGACCTACCCATTGTGTATGCGGAATTCGGTGCTGATGCCTACAATGCATTGACGAAGCAGGAAGATCAGTATCATCAGGCATATTTTCTTTTCCATCAGTGGCTTGAAATATATCAGCAGGCTTATGGAAAAGGAAAATCACAGAATGCTATTGGTGGATTTGTCTTCCAGTGGATGGATGAATGGTGGAAGCATAAGCAGGAAGCGGATCTGGATGTTCATAATCCGGAAGGTTCCTGGAGAAACGGCGGATATTTTCACGATTCTGCACCGGGACTCAACAATATGAATGAGGAATGGTTCGGGATTATTGCCCTCAGTGAGCGGAAAATGAACGGTGTACACCGCCGGATTCCCCGAGCTGCCTTCTACATGCTGGGAGAACTCTGGGAACTGTCACTCTATGATTCTACAACGCAGGATATACAAGAGCATTTCAGTTCCATACAGTCCGGCTTGCACCTTGCGCGCGGTGAGTCTATGGGAATTAGAGAAGCGCTGGCTTTCAAGCCGATTAGCCTCGACGGATTTTTCCTGCGCTTTTCTGCTTCAGCAGAGCTTGATGATGTCGCAATCGAGGACGATTGGCGGACAAATGCCGAACTTAGATCCGGTCAGGAGCTTGGCTTGACATTTGGCTTCGAGCCCTATGAAAACTTCAGCGGAACTGCCGAGATGAGATTCTGGCGGAATCCTCTCCTGCCGGCATTCCTGCAGCACAGTGCATACGCTACCTACTATGAGTATGACAGTGCCTCTGGAGAGACGGACGTTAACGCTATGCTCTATTCTGCTGAATTTGAGTATGACAATCCTGCATTCCTGCTCGAAGGTTTTTACCGAAGCGGAAGGCCTGACTGGATGCTCCATGGTGACCCCTTCAATCTGAAGCCGGAAGCCTGGGATCGCTTTAACATGGATATTGCCGGTTCGGATGCACCATTCGGGCTTGAGCTGCAGATGAAGGGAGCGCTTGACGGATTGCGTATAGCCGCCGGTCCTGAATTGTATTGGGGTGCCGAGCCCTCAGTTGCGGTAAATTACTATAATGAATTTTCTCTGGGCAATGCTCGCGCTGATCTGGGACTTATGTACCGTGAGCAGCTTTTTGAAACCGAGAGTGCAGAACCTGGCAAAAAGGCTGGTCGTAAGGCAAGTATATCCAGCGGCTTTGAACTCATGCCCTATATTTCACTGGATGCAGCTGTTCTGCACTCAGGAGCAGAGAAGATTGGTGAGGAGTATGTATACAGCAGGCCGACAGATGAGGGACAGGGATATCTGAATTCAGATTATCTGCTCTTTCAGGGTGAGATTGATTACCTGGATACATTGGCCGGGAAGGTGACAGTTGCAAGTGAGATTTTCCGTTATACCCGGCTCTATGCCCGTTATCTATATGCTGGTCTGGTCGCCAATGCCGAGCCCATGATTCCCAGATCTGGATTTCAGAAAGCAGATTCCGGCAGTGGCAATCGTCAGGAAGTAAATGCCGGCGGGCGCTTTGTCTACGGAGACTTCGCTGCTGAAGGGGAAGTCCGCTGGAGAAAGCCTCTGGTAGGTCCTTTCAGTCCGATAGGATTGTATTCAAATCGAAACAGAATAGATGACCCTTTCTCGGTTTTCTGGAACAGGGAAACTATTGAAGGTGAACTCGTGCTGACCTATGACCAGGAAGGTGCGACTTATTTTCATGACTGGAACAACAAGGATCGCGAACGGTCAACTGTGGCTGGATCACTGTCACTTCTCTACACCTACTATCAGGGGCCGACGGATACCGGGGTCTTCAAGTCAGGCGAAGGTGACTGGTACCCATTCGAGAACGGTCTGCCGGAAGCCTATCATCTGTGGTCGGCTGTCGCCCGGATTGTCCTGAATCCTCTGCCTGGCTTACGGGCCAATGTTGGCGGCCGGATTGGACACCAGCAGAGTACCGGACAGGATGAGCGGCTTGTCAATTATCTTGGCGGAGATCTGGCGCTGCGCTACCGCAGAATAATGCTTGATGGCTCAATTGATCTGAATACCTGGGGACCTCAGACCTGGCACCGTGAGTTCAATCTGACTTATCCAATGCAGTGGTCCGTTGATCTGGCCTATGGCTTTGATATTCCTTCGTTCTACGAGCGAACCGGGAGAATCGGGGTGAATACTACAGGACGGACATTCGGTGAATATTCAGCAGGATCAGAGCCGGAGGACGGGTATCAGACAATCACCGGATTGTATCTGGAGATAAGTTATTAAGGCCTGGTCTCTATAAGAATGTGTAATGATCCGGCCGTAGGCCGGATACATAAATTGCGATCAATTTTTTCAGGAGGAAAAAATGAAAAAGAATCTAGTATGGATGCTTTTAAGCATCGTATTTGCAGCGGCGCTGGTATTTACCGGCTGTCCAAATGACTTCTTAACAGATGAAACACCCGTAGGTGAAACACCAGCAGAGGAAAGCCCTGCTGAGGAAAGCCCAGCAGAAGAAACACCGGAGCCTGCTGATTCTACAGCAGGTCTAATCGGTATTGATGCCTCCATCGATCCGTGGGGTTCGGGGACAGCAATTGTAACCTATGAAAATGACCCATATTACAACTCAGTTCTTCAGCTTACCAGTGGATTTGGCTGGAATATTGATGCAGTTGCCGCAGGATTTGTGGGGATCGTTCCCGGAACCTTGTCTCAGTTTGAGACACTTGAATTCAAGGTGAAATCAGATGATGTCGACTCAATCAAGGTTCAGATGACAGGCGCAGAAAATGCTGAGCTTGAGTTTGATTTTGTGAAGGGAGAAGAGTCTCAGGAGTTGTATGAAGTAACTGAGCTGGAAGGCGGCTGGGTGCAGATGACAATTGATCTGGATGTTTTTGGAATACGTGCTGTTGATCAGGTTCAATTCGGTATTTTACTTCAGAATGCCTCTGGGGTTGTATATCTTGCTGATATTCAGTTCACTGGCGAAGTTGCCCCTGATACTGCAGTTCTGGATGCCCGAATTGAAGCAGCACAGGCTTTGAATGGTGCTCACGTAGTGGGGGAAGAAGGCGGCGATGTCCCTCAGGCGGCTAAAGATGATTTTACAGCCGCTATTGCAGCAGCTGAAGCAGCTGCGGTTTCGACATGGATAGAGATCGCTGCTGCTTATATCGAATTGTCTGCTGCAATGGGTGATTTTCAGTCCGCAGTTATCATTCCTCCACCTGAAGCAAAACCAGCTGAACCTACCCAAGATGCGGCTGATGTGTACGCCTTCTATTCAGCAACTTATGGTGCAACTGACCTTCCTGCTCTGGCTGGCTGGAGTGGTGGTGGCGCTGCAATAGAGATTGTAGAACTTGAAGACGAGAGTAATGTACTTAAGTTAAGTGGAAGTAATTTTTGGGCAGGGTTTGAAGGCGTAAGCTTGAATGCAACAGATCCTGAGAAGACTCACTTCAGAATTGATGTCTGGAACATAAATGCAGATCAGTTCCGGATAAAACTTGTTAATTTTGGTGACCCGAATACTGAACATGAGTTGATATTCACAGGTGATGATTTACCGACAGGAGAATGGATCAGTTTTGATCTGAACCTGAATGATTTTGCTGGTATGACAAGTCGAGATAATATCCAGCAGCTCATAATCTCTTCAACATCAGAAAATGCAGTGTTCTTTATTGATAACATCTACTTCTATTAATAGAAGAAAGTAATGTTGCACTTTGTCAAGCAACAATTCCAGGCGGACCATCCGGTCCGCCTTTAACAGCTCTATTGGAGGGCATAATGAAAAAGATTTTCATTTTAAGTATAGGAATTATCGTTCTGCTGGCAGTGTCATTTGTCGGCTGCGATACTACTGGCTCAGGTGTCCCGATTGTCATTGATGATCAGACGGTAGGTGACCTTAGAGCGCTTGATTCTGAGGTGTTTTCGCGCAAAGCACTCTCATATTCAGGATTCAGGGAAGGGCAGAGCCCGGAGGATGGAATTTACCCGAGTAAAGCAGAGATCCTTGAGGATCTTCAGCTTCTTGCGGCAAAAGGATTCGGCCTGATTCGTGTTTTCAGTTCCGGACAGCATGGCCGTGATGTAATTGAGGTTATTGATGACAGCAGCCTCGACATAAAAGTCCAGCTTGGGGCTTATGTAAGCGGTACGAACTCAGATACAGCTAATCTGGCTGAGCTTGATGAGGCTATTGATCTTGCAAACGATTATAAAGACATTGTTGTAGCTGTGAGCGTCGGGAACGAGACTCTGGTTGACTGGTCTTTTGTTTCGGTTGATCCGGCTGATCTTGTAACATATATCCGTCGTGTGCGTTCAAAAATTGAACAGCCGGTTACGGTAAATGACAACTGGGCTCCTTTTGCAATGGGATCCGGATATGACACGCTTCAGGTCTGGAAAGAGATCGATTATGCTTCAATTCATACCTATGCCTACTGGGACTCCGGATACAATCTCTGGGACTGGCAGCAGTCAGAGATTTCCGAAGGTTCGAGAGCCCGGGCAATGATGGATGCTGCTTTGGCGCATACCAAGAAGAACTTCTCGGATGTCCGGAATGCGCTTATGGCAGCAGGAATCGATATTCCGATTGTTATTGGCGAGACTGGCTGGCAGAGTGTTCCAAGTGCAAGCATTGGATCAGCTCAATACCTTGGTCATCCGGTAAATCAGTCAATGTTTTATAATGATATACGAAAATGGGCCTATGGATCGACTGGGAATGATGCTGGTGATGGCTTTACCCGGCCAGCTGCGGTCTTCTATTTCGCAGCTTTTGACGAACCATGGAAACAATCCGACGATAACTGGGGGCTGTGGGATAAAGATCGAAACGAAAAATATGTGCTGAGCCGTTCAGGATTCAGTCTTTCAGATGCAGTGTATTTTACCGGTTCCGAGGATGCAATTGTGGTTACCGAGGATCGATTTGTTGTCTTCCGCGATGCAGATGAGGCAGCTGGCGAGTTCAAGCCCGACCTTCAATGGAATGCCTGGGAGAATGGAACGACAGCATCCATTGCTACAGGTGATGATAATCCGCCAGAAGGCGAGACCTATGCTATTGTTAATCCCACACCGGCGGGTTGGGGTTGGGGAATGACTCTTGGCAGTGGTATTCAACCCTATGATCTCAGTGCATTCAGCTCAGGCAGTCTGAAATTCAGTGTGAAGACAACATACCCCGGAAAAATCGAAATCGGGTTCTTTACCGGTAATGTCACAGATCAGACTGGTGTGGATGTCTACCTTACTGTCGATCCAGCAAATAACAGCTATGGATATGCAAATGATGGAAACTGGCATGAGGTTGTCATTCCTATTTCTGCTATTGTGCCGAACGCAGCACCGGCATACGAACAGCCGTCTTCGGCAACAATGAACATGGAAGAGATATTCACTCCCTTTGTGATCGGTGATCGATTTGAAGTTACTGGCAACCCAAGCGGTGCAAAGCCTCAAATTGCACTGGACAACATCCGCTGGGAGAAATAATTCATAATAAGAATGTTATTCCTGTCTGCAGTAATGCCGGCAGGAATAACAAATTCCTGTGAAAATTTCCCGAAATAAAAAGTTGACAGGATCATAAATCCATAGGATACTTAGTTTGAGTCGGAAACCAACCAAGGATAAGGAGGAAATGAACAAGAGAGAGAACGCAAGTTATCGACATTGTCTATTTTCAAACCAAGCAAGGAGGAAAGTATGAAGAAACTTTCAACAATTTTAGTAAGTATCGTTCTGGTTACTGCGGTAAGCATGAGCGCATTCGCCGGTGGACAGCAGGCAGCTGCTCCCACAACAGATTTTGATCCCAACAGGACCTATGACCTGACTCTGGGAGCATTCGGAGACCTGGAAGCAGCCTATTCGGTTGTTTTTGAGTCAGCTGATTTCAAAGCCAAGTATCCGAACATCAACATCACCTTCCAGTCTGCTGATTTCGGTGGTCACCATGACCGACTGACAACACAGATTGCTGCTGGTGAGCGCACAAACGACATCGAGTCACTCGAAGTTGGTTTCATCGCTCTCTTCGTTGAGCAGGGTGATGCACTGCTTGATCTGAACCAGGCTCCTTTTAATCATTCCCAGGCAACTGGTGATCTGGTTGAATTTGCTATGGCTCAGGGTCGAACTCGTGCGGGTGAGCAGGTTGCTCTTCCTGTAGACATCGCTCCTGCAGTTCTTTTCTATCGGGAAGGTCTTGCTGCTGAAGCTGGTGCCAACTTTGTTGGACTGAACAGCTGGGACGAATATATTGAAGAAAGTAAGAAAGTAACAGGAAATGGTCGCTGGTCAGTTCCTAATGCTGCTGATGTAGCCAATATCCCACTTGCTGGTGCTAAGGGCGGTTGGTTTGATGCAAACGGAAACGTACTTCAGCCAAAAGAAAGATTCCTTGGAGCATTTGAGCTTGTTACAGCTGTACGTGAAGCAGGTATTGATGCTGACCTCGGCGCATGGAGTGGTCCCTGGATTGAGGCCTTCTCTAACGGAACAGTTGTTACTATGCCTAACGGTGCATGGTGGGGTGGTGCTCTTCGAACATGGGTTGCTCCAGATGTAGACGACTGGAGAGTAACATATCTGCCGGGCAAGGCAATGTCATCACTTGGTGGATCGTACCTTGCTATTCCTGCAACTGTTCCTGCTGACAAGCGTGCTGCAGCATGGGAAGTAGTTAAGTACCTGACAACCAGCAAGGAAGCTCAGCTGCTTACTTTTGCAACCATTGATGCATTCCCTGCGCTGACTTCTACCTATGATGATCCTATCATGAGCGAGCCTGTTCCTTACTTCGGTAATGAGCCTGTTCGTCAGATCTTCGCAGATGTTGCTCTGAACATGCCTAACCAGACTGTAAGTGAATATGATCGCATGATTGAGAGTATCTGGGGATCAGTTCTTGGTCAGGTGATTGAAGGTGATCTTACTCCTGAAGAAGGCTATGATGCTGCTCTTCGCCAGATCAGGGCTCAGATCGATTAATCATTATCTGATATCGTGCGGGTGCAGCAGTAGCTGCACCCGTTTTCTTACAGGAGTTGAGTTGTGAAAAAATCATCGATATCCATACCTGGAATAATCAAGTCCACAGGCCTGTATACAGCACTGATTGGACTTGCTTTTATATTCTTTTTTCCTTTTTATTATATGTTCATCATAGCATCCCATCCGAGAGAGACGATGTTTCGCACTCCTCCCAACATGTGGTTTGGTGGTGCGTTATGGGAAAACCTGCACAGGCTTCTGGTTGTTCAGGAGCAGATCCCGTTTCTGCAGAACTATATGAATAGTATTATCATTTCTGTCCTTACTGTGGTAACCACATTGTTTTTTTGTACCATGGGTGGCTTTGCACTCGCCAAATACGATTTTAAAGGCAAGAAATTTATTTTTATGTTTATTCTGGCCACCATGGCCTTTCCCCCTTTTCTGAATATTATTCCTTTCTATAGGATGATGGTCGCATTTGGATGGATCAACAGATGGCGTGCCTTGATTGTTCCTGGAATGGCAGGAGCTTTGGGTATATTTCTGATGCGGCAGTACATGGAAGAATCAATTCCCAGCGATCTGCTGGATGCTGCTCGCATAGACGGTATGAATGAATTCGGAATATTAATGAAGATTGCATTTCCTCTGGCCAAGCCGGGAATGGGAGTTCTGGCAATAATTACCTTTGTCGGAAGCTGGAACAACTTCCTTGGAGCTTTTATCCTTCTTCCCAGGATGAGTGTCACGAATCTACAGGTTGCCCTGAATACCTTGAATGCTGTCTCTTTCGGGCAGTTTGGGATGGTTTACGCGGGAACGGCCCTGACGATTCTTCCGCTTCTGATCATCTTTTTTGTGGCGTCGCGTCAATTTATATCCGGTCTGACTGCCGGTGGTGTGAAGGGGTAATAAAATGAAAACTGCAACCCAATTATGGGAAAAAATTGGATTTAATCAGAAGCTGGCGCCGTATTTCTTCGTCAGTCCATTCTTTATTCTCTTTTTGATATTTGGTGTGTATCCTATTGGATATTCGTTCTACATGTCGCTGTTTGATATGCGTCTGGTTGGTAATCGCGGTTTTACCGGTCTTGCCAACTATACCCGGCTGTTTACTGTCGATGAGTTTTTTCATATAGCAGTAGTAAATACGGTTATTCTCTTGATTACCGGATCTTTGCTGCAGCATGTTTTTGCAATACCAATGGCGATTCTTGTGAACAGTCCACGGGTTCGAGGCCGACATGCATTCAAGGCGCTCTTTTTTGCACCTTTTATTACCAGTACTGTTGCAACGGTTATTATTTTCGGGATGGTTTTTGACCACAATTTTGGTCTGTTAAACTATATAGGACAGAATTTTCTGGGGCTTGAGCAGATTCGCTGGACCGGCCGTAGTGCACCAATTAAGGCCACAATTTCCATACTTCTGAACTGGCGATTCATTGGTTTTAATATGGTGATATATATTGCTGGACTTCAGGGAATCCCGAATGAGCTGTATGAAGCAGCAGAGATTGACGGTGCAAGCACTCTGCAGCAGCATCGTTTGATTACACTGCCATTGCTGATACCGATCATTTTCTTTGGTGTTAGCCTGAGTCTTATAGGCGGTTTCCAGCTTTTTGATGAACCTTTCGTTCTTCTGGGCGGCTATGATACCGTAGGTGGTCCTGGATCCGGTGGTCTGACAATAGCTTATTATCTAATGCTTACCGGCTTCAAGAACGGACGTTTGGGTCGTGGTGCTGCTATTGCATGGGTACTTTTCTTTATTATCGTCACGGTAACTGCAATCAACCGTAAAGTAACCAACAAATTACAAGGAAAATAAGAGGGATTATGCAGTATTTTGTACAACAGGATTTTCACAGCAAACCGGCGTTCTCGGGATTTCTCCCGGGAATTGCCGGGGTACATGGTATTCCTCTCTGGGTTTTCTATGTAAATCGGGGGCAAGGTATTGCTGGATTCGGCGTTGAGAGTAAGGATGGCTGTATTTCCGAATATCACTCGGCAAAGATGGCATACCACACCGTACGGGAGCAGGGTTTTCGCAGTTTCATTCGAGTGAATGCTGATAATCCCTCCCTGTACGAGCCATTTGCCCAGGGAAATAGCTCAGTTCAGAACGAGTTCAGGGTCGGAATTGATGAGCTGGCCTTAATGGAAGAAAATCATGAGTTAGGCCTTCGATTTGAAGTTCTGTACCGAACTCTTGGTGAGGCCCCGTTGGCTGGACTGGTCCGGGAAGTAAAGGTTACGAACATCGGCAAGCAGAAACTTTCCTGTGAACTGCTTGACGGTCTCCCGCAGATCGTACCTGCAGGTGTTAACTTCAGTGCACTAAAGGAAATTTCCACCACTGCCCAGGCCTGGATGAATGTATTTCCTGTAGATGGCCTCTGTGCCCTGTACAGGGTTGGTGCCAGCATGCAGGATACTGCTAATGTCCAGGTGCAGAAGATGTCCAATTTTGCAATGGGACTACAGAAGACCGCAGACGGCTTCAAGGTTCTTGAACCTGTGTTTGATCCGGATATTCTTTTTCCGGCCCAGCAGTTTATGTCGGTGCCTGAACACTTTGAAAAGAGTGGTGTCAAAGGTCTGGCTTATAATCGACAGATAAAAGAGGGGAAACAGCATTGTGCTTTTTTCTGTGACACTATCTCGCTTGCACCAGGTGAATCCTATGAGCTTGTCGAGCTTTATGGTGGTGGGGCTGAAGAAAAGCAGATTGTTGATTTCCTTGGTTGGTTTCGAACCAACACCAACTATGCTTCTCTTGTCAAGGCAGGTAAGTCAATTACCGACTCGATAGTCAGAAACAGTTATACACATACCTCCAACCCGGTTTTTAATGCGTACTGTGAACAGAATTATCTTGATAATGTACTGCGTGGAGGATTCCCGCATATCGAGAAATCCAGTCAGGGAGGAACCTATATTCCGGTTTTCTCCAGAAAGCATGGCGATCTTGAACGAGATTACAACTGGTTTGTAATACCGCCGGAGTACTACTCCCAGGGATGGGGCAACTATCGAGATGTTAATCAGAATAGACGTGCCGATATCTTTTTTGTGCCGGAATCCGGCAAGGAAATATTAAAGGAATTTGTCAGTCTCATTCAGACAGATGCCTACAATCCTCTGGTCGTACAGGGTAGAACCTACTTCCTGACTGATAAAGCAGCTTCTGCATTTAACTGGAATGAGCTTCCGAAAGCCAGTAAGTATGCCGGTGGTGAGAAATTCTCTCCTGGTGCTCTCTATGCGGCCATTCTCGAAGATATTGGACCTGATAATGCAAAGGAAACATCCGAAAAATTCGCTGAAATTCTTCAGGCGGCAGATGTCAAATATAATGCGGTTCATGGTGAAGGTTTCTGGATTGATCACTGGACCTATAATAATGATCTGCTGGAAAACTATCAGGCCGTCTACCCTGAGCTGATCGATGATCTGTTCTGGGACAGTCGTGAGTATCCTTATTATTTCAGCGGTCATAAGGTATTACCCAGGAAGAAAAAGTGGCAGCTCACCGATGCCGGCGTGCGGCAGTACGAGGCTGTAGAAGAACCTGATGTCAAGCCTGAGAGCAGCTGGATGAAGGACAGAAGCGGGAACATATATCTCGCCAGTCTGGGAGAAAAGCTGCTCGGAATGGCAGCCTTGAAATTTCTCGGTCGTGATCCTTTTGGTATCGGCGTAGAAATGGAAGCTGGCAAACCCGGCTGGTATGATGCACTCAACGGATTACCTGGAATTCTGGGATCCTCATTGCCTGAATCCTGGGAATTGCTGCGTCTTATCCGCATTCTTCTGACTCATGCAGTGAAGCCGGAAAGTCAGGTCAAAGCAGAATTAGCAGAAGAAATCTACGAACTATATTCACGCATACAGGAGTTTCTGCAGCTGGATATTTTTGATAACAAGGATCTGCACGTCAGATGGGATCTCATGGCTTCATGCCGCGAAGAATACCGTGAAAAAACCGCATCCGGTTTCAGCGGTGAGCGGAAGGCGATGAATATTACCCGGCTGAGGGCACTGCTTGAGGATATGGAGCAGGATGTTCTTGCTGGTCTCAATCGTGCAGTTGAACTGAATGATGGAACTCTGCCCTGTTATCTGACGATTCAACCCAGAAATCCAAAGGAAATAAAATATTTATTTCTTGATACTGCTGAAGCTTTCGTTCCGGATTTCGATTTCAAGGCCCTGCCCTTGTTCCTGGAAGGATTTGTTCGTGCTCTCGCGCTGCAGCCGGACCTGGAATCAAAAAAAGCCCTGCATGAAAAGGTTATGAACAGCGAGCTCTATGACAGAAAGCTTTCGATGCTGCGCGTCAATGCCCCGCTGGATGAATTGTCCCATGAAATCGGCCGTGCACGGGCTTTTACACCCGGCTGGCTTGAAAATGGTTCAATATGGATGCATATGCAGTATAAATATCTGCTCGCTTTGCTGCATGCAGGTCTATACAAGGAATTCTGGCAGTTGTCCCGAACCATGCTTGTTCCATTCATGGATCAGGAGGTTTATGGACGAAGCCCGTATGAAAACTCGAGTTTTATTGTCTCGAGCCTGCATCCTGACGAAAACCTGCATGGTCGGGGTTTTGTTGCAAGATTATCCGGTTCAACCGCGGAGTTCATCAGTATTCTTAATATCTGTCTCTGGGGAAAGCAACCTTTCCGTTACAATGAGGGACAGCTTGAACTGCTTTTCGAGCCATGTTTACCGGAAGATCTTTTTGATGACAAACAGATTATTACTGCAATGTTTATGGGAAATACCCTTGTTACCTATCAGCACAAACACGGTGGAGATGTTTTCCCAGGTGGAAATATCGGTATCGGTGCCATTAACCTTCGCATGAGGGATGATAACACTTCAATCGATGTAGAGGGTCCGGTTATTCCTGCACCGTATGCAGCAGCAATCCGTGAAGGTCGCGTGAGTGAGGTAAGGATTGAACTGGAAAGGATCGGAGGTTGATTATGAATTCGTGGGAGTTTACCGGAAAAGACGCGGTATTCCGTCTTGAGAATGCTGATGCTGTCCGCGGAGTATATTTCCCGGTAGCGAATGAGGCCGGATTTATGGCATCGATCTGCCCGGATGGTGGAGGAGATGCCAAAATCGATCATAATCATTTTCTCATGCCACCGGTGTCGGTTGTTGATCTGCATAACAGTCGTTTGAAGCGGACTGCCTGGCTGATACAGGAGAATCAAACACCGTGGTCAATTACCGGTTCTTCACATGCGCAGAAAAACTCGGAAGCGGAGAGTCAGAGTATTGAGGCCGGTCTTTTGTGGCATAAGACCAGCAGACAATCCGGGGATAAAAAGCTTGAATCTGAAATGCTGACATTCAGTCCAGCCGCCTCTGAGCGACTGGAAGTCAGCAGAATCAGCATTAAGAATAATGGTAATTCGACAGTAAAAATCTCACTGGTCCCGGTATATCCATTATACGGCAGGTCAGCAGATTCGTTGCGGGACCATCGACATGTCACATCTCTTCTCAACCGCGTACAGGTCACTGATCAGGGCATGCACCTGATCCCTACCATGAGTTTTGATGAGCGGGGACACAAGAAAAATACTACTGTCTACTCCGTACTAGCTCAGGACAGTCATGGAACTGCTCCCATAGGTTGTTATCCGGACCTCGATCGATATATCGGGGAGCGGGGTGATGCTGAACGTCCACAGGCTGTATTCGATAAGGATTATGCAGCTGGTGTGGTGAAAATATCCGGTAATACCGTTGAGGGTTGTGAATCCATTGCGGCTCTTCAGTTCTCTCCGGTTGAGATTGCGCCAGGTGCTGTATATTCGGTTTTTATGATTAGCGGTGTCTTTGAAACAGCCGCTGAAGCAGAGGATGCATTGAAGCTATATGCTTCTGAAGATGGATTCTCTGCAGCTCTGGATAAAAACAGGGCTTTCTGGGCCGAAAAAACAGAGCCAGTATTGTGTGGTCTTCAGGATGAAAAATTCAACCAGTGGATGCGCTGGGTTTCCGTCCAGCCAATACTGCGCAGGATTTATGGCTGTTCCTTCCTTCCGTATCATGATTACGGCCGGGGCGGCCGGGGCTGGCGTGATTTATGGCAGGATTGTCTTGCCTTACTGCTCATGGAACCTGACGATGTTCGAAAGCTCTTGTTGTCGAACTTTGCCGGTATACGCTTTGATGGAACGAATGCAACCATAATAGGCAGTGAGCCTGGAAGTTTTCTTGCAGACAGAAATAACATTCCGCGGGTGTGGATGGATCACGGTGCCTGGCCGGTACTTACCGTGAAACTATACATCGATCAGAGCGGAGATCTGGATTTTCTTACAGAACAGCAGGAATATTTTTCCGATTCACTCTGGGCTAGAGCCGCGCAGCGGAGAGACACCGCAGCCGGGGCCGATACCCGGCTACGGACTTCTGCCGGTGACATCTATACCGGTACAGTGTTCGAGCACATGCTACTTCAGCAGCTGTCGGCTTTTTTCCATGTAGGGGAGCATAACACCCTTCTACTTGAGGGGGCTGACTGGAATGACGGCCTGGATATGGCTGATGAGAAAGGCGAGAGTGTTGCATTCTCCAGTCTCTATGCAGCAAATCTCCAGTGGCTGGCTGAGGCCGCCGAGCATCTGGCCGCAGCTGGATCAGAAATCATGATTGCTGATGAGTTACTGATCCTTCTTGACCGCTATAATGGTACCCCGATTGATTACACAAACCCGGACAGTAAGCAGCAGCTTCTGTCATCGTATTTCGTAAATGCCAGTGAAGGCCCAGCTGGAAAAAGGACAGCCGTCAATGCTGCGTCTCTGGCTGCTGATCTCAGGGAAAAAGCCGATCATCTGCTTCTGCATATACGAAAGAATGAGTGGATAGATAGCTCCAGCGGGCATGGCTGGTTTAACGGATATTATGATAATAAAGGAAAAAGGGTAGAGGGTGATTTTCCCGGTGGTGTGCGTATGACCCTTACCGGACAGGTTTTCTCCCTGCTTTCCGGTGCTGCTGACAGCAGTCAGGTCAAGAAGATAATTTCTGCTGCGGACACATTTCTCTGTGACCCCGCGGTTGGCGGTTATCGCCTCAACACCGATTTTCAGGAAGTCAAACTGGATCTTGGCCGCTGTTTCGGTTTCGCCTATGGTCATAAGGAAAACGGGGCTATGTTCAGTCATATGGCGGTAATGTATGCCTATGCGCTCTATGCTCGAGGTGAAGCCGCTGCCGGCTGGAAAGTAATGAAAATGATGCACTCTGCTGCTTCAGATTTTTCCCGTTCCAGAATGTATCCCGGTTTGCCGGAATATTTTGATCCGGACGGGAGGGGGCTCTACTGCTACCTTACTGGATCTGCAAGCTGGTATCTGTTGACACTGGTGACCAGAATGTTTGGTGTTCGTGGTGCTTGGGGAGATCTGATTATCGATCCTCAACTGGCATCCGAGCAGTGGGGTGCTAGTGACATGGTGTCTATCCAGACCTATTTCCGTGGAGCATCCCTGCAGGTTGAATTTCTAAATCCTGAAAGGCTGGATGCCGGCTTTTACAGGGTGAAAAAAATAGAGATAAATGGTGCAGAATCAGTATTTACGGCAGAAGAGAGTGGTGTGAAAATTGCAGCTTCCAGTCTATCTGATTCCGGGGCCAGAATTACAGTTCATTTAGGATCTGCGTAATATTGTAGCAGTGACCATTCGGCACAAAGGAGACAGTAATGGGAATCGAACATCTTGTACAACAGAGAGAATATACCGGTGAAGGGTATTCTCCGGTCGTCGATTTCGGCAGCTGGCGTGTTGCAATACTGAACTTTCACCCGGAACTGCTGCCGGAGAATATTGAAAAGTTTCATTGTCATGATGAAACAGATGAGGTTTTCGTACTGCTGCAGGGGAACTGTAAGCTTTATATTGGTGAAACCGATCCTGAAGATTCAGGCCACATAATTGCAATTCACTGTATTAACATGCAGCCTGGAAAAATGTACAATGTAAAAAGCGGGGTATGGCATTCCCATACTCCGAGTATCAATGCCATGGTTTTAATTGTGGAAAACAGAGATACCGACAGCAGCAACTCCCGCGAAATAATGCTCACCAGTGAACTGAGATCAGATCTCACGGCCTTTTCCGGGGTGCGCAGAAAACACAGCATGCTGTAGGAGCTTGTTATAGTCCTCTACAGCTGCTCCATTCTGAAATCCGTTGCGCGGGCAGACCGCTCGCGCAACGAATTCTTCATTTCATCGTTTTTGCTTGCCGAGACATCAGGCAGGGAAAACAGCTGTTCAAGAAACATTCCTGCTGCGCCATAAGCTACTGTCTGTTCCTGGAGATCGCTGAATCTTACCTTGACCCGGGTTGGGGTGTCATAGGACCAGTTTTTGTATATTTCTTCCTGCATGACATCAATAATTTCTGGATGGTACTCAATACGGCCTCCCAGGATTACCTCTTTCAGGTTGAGTACATTCACCAGGAATGCGATGTTTTTGGAGAGCTCATGTGCTACCTTCAGGAATAGTTGTTCATCATCCTCATAAATTCCTGCCTCTTCATCGGTGATATTGAACTGGTTGTTGTATTCGCCGCTTCTAAAAACACTCTGGAATTCTCCTGAAGAATAATCGTGACCGTAATGTACCTTGTGGTCAATGACAATACTTGTTCCGATTGCTATGCCCTTGTATTCTGCATCTATTGCCTTGTTGTTACGGGTTTCTCCGAGTATGTAGATAAAATCTCTGGTGCTCTGGTGAAGCTTGCTGAATGCAATCTCTCCCCACGCTCCGCAGTTCGCATCGTTTTCTATCAGTACAGGTATGTCCAGGCATTTGTCCAGTTCGTCATAGATATTTTCTGGTTCACGCAGATTGAGCGGGTTTGATTGATACATGATACCTTTATATGGATTTATTATACCGCCGGCACCTACTGTAGCTCCAATTACCTTGATTCCCATATCAACGAAGCCTGGAATAAGGCTGTCGTATATGGAGCAGAAGGCCTCAGATATCGTCTGTTTTCCAAGTGAATATTCTTTTTTTACAGTGTATAAAATCCTACCATGAAGATTCACCAGGACAGCAATGAAGGTATCAGTTTGTATTTCAACACCCAGTACTGCACCGTATTCCGGGTTGAGGGACAGAAAAAGAGGTTTTCGACCGCCTGTGGGACCTGAATCACCTTCGGATACAATATTGATAATGCCGGTGTCTATCAGATCATTGATCAGTTTAGATACGGTTGATTTGTCGATTCCGAGGTGTCTGGCCAGCTCTATCCGGCTCATTGTTTTTCTGATCCATAGGCTTCGGAGGATGCGTGCTGTATTTATTCCGATCGTCAGTGACTTGGCCATTTATATATCCATTCGGTAAGGTTGATTTACTCTACCAACTAATGAAGAGATAGTCCACACGATATTAGTTTCAATTACAATTTCAGTCTTGACAATATAATAAAATATGTATATATAAATAATCAGATAAGGAGATTGTGATGAATAAAGTATTGATTATCGGCGGTGTTGCAGCTGGCGCAACTGCAGCTGCGCGGATCCGGCGGCTAAATGGTGACGTTGAGATTACTCTACTGGAATCAGGGCCGGATGTTTCATTTGCGAACTGCGGATTGCCTTATTATATCGGTGGAGAGGTTGAGCATCGTTCTTCTCTCATACTTGCAAGTCCGGAAACCTTTCGCGATCAATACCGTGTTCAGGTTGAACTCCACACCGAAGCCCTGAAAATCAATCGCAGGAAGAAAAAGGTATCGGCCGTAAACAGACACACAGGCCGTAAACGCGATTATTCATATGATGTTCTGATTCTTGCGCAGGGAGGCAAGCCGGTAATACCGGGACTGCCGGGTATCGAAATGGAGCACGTGTTCCAGCTGTGGACCTTGCAGGACATGGATGCAATTCACGGCTTTATAGAATCACGGCAGCCTAAAACTGCAGTCGTTGTAGGCGGGGGCTTCATCGGGCTGGAAATGGTAGAGGCTCTCGTGCACAGGGGTATCAAGGTAAGGCTTGTAGAAATGGCAGGACAGATCATGCCGAATCTTGAAGCGGAGTTTGCCGGATTTCTCAGCAAGCAGCTTCAGGATCATGGTGTTGAATTGAATATGAAATCTGCCCTTTCTTCGATTGAAGCAGGCAGTGTACTGCTGAATGACGGCAGAAAGCTGCCGGCGGACATGGTTATTCTTTCCATTGGTGTACGACCGACACTGAATCTGGTCAAGGACGCAGGTTTTGACATTGGTGAAGCAGGCGGCCTTCTGGTTAACGATAAGCTCCAGACAAGCGATCCTGCAGTTTTTGCAGCCGGGGACATGGTTGAACTTGAGCATCGGATTCTCGGTAAAAAAGTCAGGATCCCTCTGGCAGGACCTGCTAACAGGCAGGGCAGAATCGCCGCTGAGAATGCATTGGGCGGGGCCAGGAAGTACAAGGGATCAATCGGTACATCGATTCTCAAGCTCTTTGATGCAGCAGCCGGATCAACCGGAGTCAGTCTTTCTGCGGCCCGGGATGCAGGAATAGATGCAGATGCGGTTGTTGTTCATAAACTCAGTCATACCGCATACTATCCAGGGGCAGAGAAGGTCAGTCTTATGCTGGTCTATGACCGCAGCAGCGGCAGAATTATCGGTGCGCAGGCGGCGGGTAAAGTCGGTGTAGACAAACGTCTGGATGTAATGGCTACCGCAATCGCAGGAAGACTCACCCTGGAAGACCTGGCCGAACTTGATCTTGCCTATGCGCCTCCTTTCAACAGTCCGAATGGGCCGGTAAATATGGCGGCCTTTACGGCGCAGAACAAGCAGGATGGCTTCAGTCCAATGCTGCTTTCCTCTGAGTTCCTGAGCTTTACAGAGCAGAATGATCCGTTGATTATTGATCTGAGGGATCCTATCAGTTTCCGGAATGCGCATGTTGCGGGTAGCATCAATTTAAGTCAGAACATGCTGCGTGAGCGAATGTCGGAAATCTCTCCGGATACTGCTGTTCTGCTCATAAGTGATGATGGTCAAAAGGGGCATGTATCCCTGAGAATGATGAAAGCGGCTGGATTTTCCAGGGTTTTTAATCTTGCTGGAGGATATATTTCTCTGGAAAGATTTTCCCGGATTCTCTCATTACGCGGAGAGCAGCCTCTTGCTGAATTATTCCCGATTGATTCCAGGGATGCTGCAGCAGAAATGAATGCAGGTCGCAGCGGTGGAAGCAGTGGTGAAAGCAGTGAATCAATAGAAGAGAGTGCAGAAAAAGATCTGCAGGCTGCCCTCGCGGCAAGCGAACCGCTTGTAATCGATGTCAGAACTATAGAAGAGTTCTCATATGGAGCGTATCCCGGAGCAATCCACATTGCACTCGATGAGCTTCCCGGACGGATAGACGAACTCGGTGACCGTGACAGGAAATTGATTCTCTACTGTGCCTCAGGAGCAAGATCTGCCTATGGTGTCCGCCTGCTGCAGAAGCTTGGTTTCGTGAGAGCGGAAAACGGCGGTGGACTTCACGATATGATGTCCAAATAATCACCGGGCAGTGTTATACTGTCTCTCAGGAGGCAGTTTGTGCACAATATTGATCAGATTATCGAGTCGCTGAGCCTGGAAGAAAAGGCATCGCTCTGTTCCGGCAAGGATTTCTGGACCCTCAAGGAAATACCAGATAAAGGAATTCCCTCGATTATGGTCACCGATGGGCCGCATGGACTGAGAAAACAGGCAGGAAACTCGGATCACATCGGACTGAACTCCAGCGTTCCGGCCACCTGCTTTCCTACCGCATCAGCCACAGCTTCGAGTTGGGATGAGGATCTGCTGTATCGAATTGGAGCTGCCCTCGGCGAGGAATGCAGACAGGAAAAAGTGGCGGTGCTGCTTGGTCCTGGCGCTAATATCAAGCGTTCTCCCTTGTGCGGCCGGAATTTCGAATATTTTTCCGAGGACCCGATTCTGAGCGGCCGTCTGGCAGCGGCAATTATCCAGGGAACCCAGGATCAGGGAATCGGCACCTCTCTCAAGCATTATGCGGTGAATAATCAGGAACGGCGAAGAATGCATATAGATGCCAGGGTCGATGAGCGGGCGCTCCGGGAAATCTACCTCAGAGGCTTTGAAATAGCGGTAACACAAGGCAAGCCGGATACCCTGATGTGTGCATATAACCAGGTTAATGGAGTATTCTGCAGTGAGCATCAGGAACTGCTGACTGAAATCCTGAAAAAGGAATGGGAGTTTCCTGGACTGGTTATGACAGACTGGGGAGCAATAAATGACAGGGTCGCAGGGCTTGCTGCCGGACTGGATCTTGAAATGCCGGGTAGTAACGGGGTCAATGATAAACTGATTGTAGAGGCTGTACGTTCCGGTAAGCTGAATGAATCCGTACTGGATGAATCTGTTCGCAGGATTCTCGGAATTGTATTTCGAACGTCTGAAACTCTCAAGGAAGATTACAGCTACGATGAACTGGAGCACCATGAACTTGCAAGGGAGGCAGAAGCTGATTCAGCTGTCTTACTCAAGAATGAAAACCTGCTACCCCTGGATGCGCAGAAAATAAAATCAGAAAAGAAAAAAATTGCTGTCATCGGGAGTTTTGCGCGTGTGCCCCGTTACCAGGGAAGCGGCAGTTCACTTATTAATCCCTGGAGGCTGGATAACGTCTGGGATTCACTCCTTGGCGAGCTCGGTGAGGAACATCTGCTATGGGCTGCCGGATATGATCCGGATTGTGAACAGGCGATCGATGAATTGATTCAGGAAGCCGTCAGGATAGCTGCCGAGGCTGATATAGTTCTCGTGTTTGCGGGCCTGCCGGAGATTTCCGAATCCGAAGGTTTTGACCGTGAGCACATTTCGATGCCGGACAGCCATGTTGAGCTAATTCATGCGGTGGCTCATGCCAATGCAGAGACCGCGGTTATTCTTTCGAATGGGGCTCCGGTTTCTATGCCATGGATTCCTGAGGTCCGCGCTGTTCTCGAGACTTATCTTGGCGGTCAGGCCTGGGGTTCTGCTGTATGCGACTTGCTGCTAGGTAAGATTAATCCTTCCGGGAAGCTGGCCGAAACCTTCCCCTGCTCCATGGATCAGGTCAGTTCTTCCGTCAATTTTCCAGGTGGCACTGCAAGTGTCGCCTATGCTGAATCGATTTACGTAGGCTATCGGTACTGTGACAAGGCGGGTATCGAGCCCTTGTTTCCCTTTGGATACGGGCTCAGTTATACAAGCTTCACGTATTCTGATCTTCAGATGAGCCGTGAGAATGAAAATATTTCTGTCGGGTTTTCCATAACAAATACCGGAAAAAGAAAAGGGAAGGAAATCGCCCAGGTCTATCTTCGCGACTGCGAGTCCAGCGTGTTCAGACCGGACAAGGAATTGAAAGGTTTTGCCAAGGTTGAGCTTGAACCGGGGGAATCCAGGAAACTTCAGATTGATCTTGAGGCGAAAGATTTTGCCTTCTGGGATTCGGGAAACCGTCAATGGTGTGTCGAGGCCGGAGATTTTGAGGTTCTCGTCGGAGCCTCATCAGAGGATATCCTTTTGACTGAAAAGCTGAATTACTCCCTCTCCACTGACAGGAGTCCCGATGGAATAAACTCTGTTCTTTCTTCGACCTCTGCTGACATGAAGAATATTGTACCTGAATATTTCACTCCGGATACCGGTATTTTCCGTAACCTGACTGAGTCAGGAGCTTTTTCACGCCTGCTCGGTAGTGGATCGCATCCGATTGATTTACCGCCCGGTGACCATGACCCCACAGATGGATTCAGCCGTACATCGACACTGGAAGACATCAGCCGAACCCTTACCGGGCGAATTCTCTATCGATTTATCATGAAAAAAGTCAGGCAGTCATTTTCTAAATCTGCTGATCCTAAAACAGCCGCAATGATACAGGCGGTTGTAAAGGAGACACCCTTGCGAAACTGGTGTTTTATGAGCGGTGGCCGGATACCGATGCGGGCAATTGATGGCCTGGCGCTTTTTCTGAGTGGTAAGCGGTTGCGTGGGATTTTGAGAATGGTCAGGAAAGAGCGTTGACTGCTTCCTCAGCACTCAGGACAGCTTTAATCAGCTGCTCCTGAGTCCAGGCACGGTGGTCTTCAGCGAATCCCCTGAAATCGCATTCAATGCGCATAACCAGGGCGAGATAAAGATCGTACAGTTTGATGCGGGTGATGGTGTCTGGATCATCGTTTCTGTATAAGCTGCTGCTGATGGTTTTCTGGAATGCTGTCCTCAATTCTCCGCGGTCTCCAGCGAGCCCCCTGAACCAGAATTCCATGAGGGGGTCACCGAGAAATGAACGGTCACAATCGATGACAGCACGGATTACATGATCATTCATGATAATATTACCATCGTGCAGATCCCATAATACGAGGGCTGCTTGTGTATCCAGGTGGAGTGCTTGTTTACTAGCATCAAGAATTGACTGGATATCGTCTACCGGGAAACCGAGGTCGCTTGAAACATCCTCGGCATCACGGATCAGATCCATCATCATAGAGTTGAAGCAGTCATACCAGCTCTCAAAACGTTTCCCTTTGTCCGTAACTGAACCCCAGAAATCAAATTTCTGGCCAATATTATTTATTTCAGCCTGTAAAACCCCAAGTTTACGGTCAATCTTCAGATTATCTTCAGGTCGAAAATCTGGACTCTGGCGAACTGCGCTTAGTGTGCTGCCCTCAATAAATTCCATGAAAAAACAGGGGTGATCTATGACCTCATTGGCTTCCAGAAAAGCGTATACTTCAGGAACCGGAATTCTGTGTTTCGCCAGCAATTCGAGCACGGCCGTTTCTGTATAGATGAGATCCTTCTCGTATCTCATGACCGGGCAGTCGGAGGGTGGGGATATTTTCAGTACACATGTCCGGCCGTCCTCCACCTTGATTCGGTAAATGGTGTTGGCCCAGCCATCGGTGAGCTCATGAGCTTCGATGGTGTCCGTGTCCATTGCTGCCCGGGAGAGTCGGGTTATTTGCGCTAATCCAATGTTGATTTTTGATTTACTGTGCATGAATCACCTCATGTTCGTTTTTTAAATCTATGTTGACGGCAGCCACCAACAAACCTATACTATTGGGAAAGGAGAGACAATCCATGAAAAGAATTCTTGTTTTAATTATAGCACTGCTTATACTTTCCGTCTCCTGTACTACTTCTGATGATCCTATGGGTAATCTGGAGCTGGTATGGGCGGATGAGTTTGAAGGTACGAGCCTGGATACAAGCAAATGGTCCTACATGCATGGTACCGGAGAACAGTTCGGACTGACCGGCTGGGGAAATAATGAGCTTCAATACTATACAGACCGGGCTGAGAATATTTTTGTTCAGGACGGGAAGCTTCATATCAGGGCAGTTGAGGAAGAATATGAAGGTATGCAGTACACCTCTGCCAGAATCCGGACCCTGGGAAAAGGTGACTGGCGCTATGGAAGGTTCGAGATTCGAGCCAAACTTCCAGAGGGGCAGGGCTTGTGGCCGGCCATCTGGATGCTTCCATCTGATGACGTATACGGTGGTTGGGCTGCCAGCGGGGAAATCGATATAATGGAACTGGTAGGCCATGAACCCGGTACAGTTCACGGAACTCTTCATTTTGGTGGTGAGTGGCCGCACAATACCTATAGTGGTGGCTCGTACCGTCTTGATTCAGGTAAATTCTCGGATGATTTTAATGTCTTCACTCTTGAATGGGAGGAAGAAGAATTCCGCTGGTATGTGAATGGTGAATTGTTCCGGACACAGAAGAGATGGCATACACTCCGTCATGATTTTCCGGCGCCCTTTGACCAGCCCTTCCATCTGCTGATGAACGTTGCCGTAGGCGGCGACTGGCCTGGAGATCCCGATTCCAGCACTGTATTTCCCCAGGAAATGGTTATTGATTATGTCCGGGTGTATCAGGCTCCTGGTGCGGACAATACTCCTTCTGCCTCCGCAGTTGAACAGAGTGAGCCTGCTGAACCGGCTGCAGCAGTTGAGGAACCCGCTGTCGAAGCAGGTCCAGCTAAAGCTGGCCTGCCGATAGACTTCATGCAGGAAGGAATAGACTGGGACAATGTATTCAATGGCTTTGAAGGTGGAGCAGTAGAGGTGGTTGATAATCCATATATTGATGATCAGAACGATAGTCCGCGTGTCGGGAAAATGATCAAGGGAGCCGGGCCGTTCTGGGCTGGCGCATATGGCCTGCTGAATGAATCGTTCAGATTCTCTGAAGAAAATCACACTATCTCGATGCAGGTCTGGTCTCCGAGAGAAGGCGTTCCGGTTCTGATGAAAATTGAACAGCAGGATGGTGGCAATACCTATGAGATCACAAAGGACACTACAACCAGCGGAGAGTGGGAACTCATGACCTGGGACATGAGCAAAGCCGGCTTTACCCGGAATTGGGATGTGATTACCTTGATTTTTGACTTCCGGAATAATGGAGTTGGTGATGGAGGAGAAAATTTCACCTGGTACTTTGATAATCTGCAGGTACATGCGGACTAGCATGAATTAGCTGTATGGCTTCGGGGGGGGCATTGTCTGCAGGGGATGCCCCCCTTTATCTATGTGTATATAATGGGTAGTCATGAAAGAGACCGAGACTGAATACAGATTTCCACAGATCTGTGCTGATACCTGTATCCGCTGCGGACTTTGTATCGCTGATTGTATTGCCGATGCAATTAATTCTCCGGATATGAGCATAAACTATGAGCGCTGCATTCGATGTTCACACTGTTCCGCAATCTGCCCGACAGCAGCTGTCAGCTGGAGAGCGCCTGAAGGAACTTCCTTTACCGGTCATCCTGTACATGATCTCCCTGCCGGTTTTTCCGGGGAACTTGCCAATCTTCTGAAACGGAGACGAAGCATACGACGCTTCAGCGGAAAAGAACTTCCGCATCATTTAATTCAGGACATTATCGAAATTACCAATCATAGTCCCACCGGGACCAATTCCCGCGGTGTCGGAATTACAGTAATCAGTGGATCAGCACGAATGAGAGAATTCAGTGATCTATGCATGTTATTCTTCAGACGGATTTCACGTATTGTCTTGAATCCGCTCAGCAAACCGGTTCTGCGGATTTTTATGGGAAAGAAGGCATTTTATAGATTGATGTCTTATAATAAACACATTGATCGTTATTTTGCGGGGCGTAATAACCTGACACATGGTGCTGCTGCATTGTTTGTGTTTCATGCTGACCGGAAAAGCAGCTGTCCGTCCGAAGATGCCTTGATCTGGGCGGCTCATGCTGCTTTGTATGCCGAGAGTCTTGGAGTCGGAACCTGTTATAACGGCTTTATTGTCCGGGCAGCTCGATACTCTAAAGCAGTTAGACATTATCTGGGACTTCCTCCAGGACATCGTGTGTATGAGACCTTCACTGCTGGTTTTTCGGCGCACTCATATCAGCGGTCAGCTTTTCATGAGGTGGCTTACAGCCGTGTTATAAGCTGAAGTCCTGGAGATGGCTGCATTATTTCGAGGGGTATGAATGAACAGACTTCACCTGCTTCTTATTTCCTTTATGCTGCTGACTGGTATCCACGAACTGTATCCGGATGAGATGATTCCGGAAAACCCTGTCCGTCTGCTGGTGATCGACTCGCAGGTTGGAGAGCCCTATACATCCATTCTTTCTTCACTTTTTCAAAGCCTCCAGAGTAGAGGATTTATTCCAGGTGATTCGATGATTGTGCAGCGCTATTCATTGGGTAATGAATCAGGGGCAATACGCAGGATCCAGCTCGAAGAGGCAGGGCTTGAGTATGATATCGTTCTGGTAAATGGAACAATTGCTGCAATGGCTGCCCAGGAAATAATAGGCAAGGACGGCAGTCTCATGGGGCATGATAAAGTATTTTTTGCCGGTGTAACAGATCCCGTCGGACTTGGTTTAATAGATGATTATGCAGTGCCACCTCCGGGCGCTTTTACCGGGACTGGTTTTACCGTCGATCCAGCAGTCCGCTTGCGGGTTCTCAGGGAGCTGCTGCCGGAGGCGAGAACCATCGGTCTGGTATACTCCGAAATGCCGCAGTCAATTGCCTATCGTGCAATGCTGGAGAAAGCACTTGAGCAGCCGGAGCTGTCGGACCTTAGCATTGAATATCGTTCTGTTGAATTCATAACCGGTGAAAAGGGATACAGAAGAAGTGTTCAGCTGGCACGAGAGCATATACTGGAACTGGATCCGATCGTTGATGTATTTATGAGCCCGAGTGATCAGATGGGGGTGCATTATTCCTTCAGCAGAATGGTATTCGAGACCGCTGAGAAGCCATTAATCGGCTTGTCTCCTCAGGATGTGAACAGTAACAACGGAGCAAGCGCAGCAGTCTTCAGCTCATATGTCCATACTGGAGAAATTCTGGCAGACCAGATGCTCAGATATCTTGCAGGAGAGGATTTCAGACGATTGCATCCGGAGATAGCGCAGCCGGAGATTGCCATACATGATGGACGTGCAGCTCGATTCAACATGATGATTCCGGATCCGGAACCGAGGAAGGTAGGTCAATGATCCCTGGACGAAACTCCCTGAAAGTAAAGATTAATATTCTTGTTATCCCTCTTACCGTGTTCATATTGAGCCTCGCCGGTCTGGTTTCTTTTTTAGGTGCCAGGAACAGTCTTGCTGCGGAGCTGGATGCCCGGGCATACAGAATTGTATATCGCCTTGAAAATGCATTGAGAATCCCCTTGTGGGGCTATAACATGGATACGGCCCAGGCATTTGTTATGGCTGAGTTGAATGACCCGGATGTTATTTCCATATCAATTATTGAAGGTACAGATTCTGTTAGTCCATGGTTCATTTATGTCAGAGATGAGAATGGAGAACTTCACCTGTATGACGAAGAGCCTGCACAAAAGAAGGTAGACACCTCTGCGATTATTACGGTCGAAGGTTCAATACTATATAACGGAAATCAGATAGGTAGTATTGTAATAAAATACAGCCGTCAGAGTGCCATGGCAGAAATCCGAACGCAGGCAATTGTTCTGTTTTCCGGGGTTGTTGTGGTAATAATCGTGCTTGCGGCGGCCTTGAACGTCGTGCTGAATAGTCTGGTTGTCAAGCCTATCGGTAAAATTGTCGGGCGCATGAAATACTTCTCTGAGGAGCAGGGTGGCAGTCTGGAGTTCGGAGAACAGGAGGATGAGATTGCTCATCTTTCTGCGGCTTTTGATCAGATGCTCGATCAGGTCTGGCATAGGGAGGGAGCCCTTCGGGGGGCTCTTGCCGAGAAGGAGATCCTGCTGAGAGAAGTGCATCATCGGGTCAAGAATAATTTTCAGGTGCTGGCAAGCCTTTTCAGCCTGCAGATGCCCAAGGTCAGCAAGGAAGCTGCTGCATCACTGCAGGAAGGTTATAATCGCATTTATTCCATGTCTCTGGTGCATGAAAAGTTGTATGAATCAGATAACCTTGAAAAAATAGATGTTTCGGATTACTTCCGTGATCTTATTGACGTGCTGAAATCAACCTATGGTTCTCTGGATATTATGGTGTCGCTGGAGAGTGAGGAAATTCTGCTTGATCTTGATACAGCAATTCCTCTGGGGCTGATCGTGAATGAACTGGTGAGTAATTCTTTCAAGCATGCATTCAACGAAGCAGATCTGTCAGACAAGAGAGTGGAACTGGTTTGTAAATCCGGAGAAACCGGCATTACAGTTTCTGTGTCAGATAGCGGAAAGGGGCTTCCTGAAGGTTTTGAAATTGAGCGTGATGCTTCACTGGGAATGGATCTTATTGTGAACCTCAGTGCACAGCTGAATGGCAAGTGGACCATGCATTCCGACATAAAAGGAACCAGGTTCGACCTTATAATTCCTTCTGATTGAAATATGTCTCGACAAATCAATAAAGACATGGTATTTGTATTAATGAAGGGGTTGATATGTCTTATAAAAGAATACCTATATTTATATTTGTATTAAATGTGTTTGTTGTTCTACTGCTGGCTTCCTGTATTTCGGGGGCTTTCTCATCCAGGCCAGATACTCTGAAAGATGCCTTCAGTGAGCACTTTACAATCGGAGCGGCCCTGAATTCTTCAACTGTTATTGGCTCGAGGGATCTTGCACTCAGGCATTTCAACAGTTTGACCGCTGAAAATGAAATGAAACCTGCTGTTATTCAGCCCAGGATGAACACCTGGATAACCTTTGGTGCCGATGAGATTGCAGATCTTGCACGTGAGCACGGGCTGGTAATGCGGGGGCACACTCTTGTCTGGCATGAGCAGACTCCAGGGTGGTTTTTCGCGGGAGTAGGCGGACGGGTAGAGCCGGATGTCCTGCTCGAGCGGATGAGACGGCATATGACCGGAATGTATGAGCGCTACGGAGATGTGGTTGTTGTATGGGATGTTGTAAATGAGGCTATATCCGATCAGCCGAATGAGTTTCTGCGTCCATCACCGTATCTGAACATACTGGGTGAGGACTATATACGAATTGCATTTGAAATGGCCAGGGAAATAATGCCGGATGCAAAATTATACTACAACGATTACAGTGTCCTTGATCCGGTCAAGCAGGACAAGATATATGAACTGTTATCTGGATTGATTGCTGAAGGCGTTCCGATAGATGGAATCGGCTTTCAGGGGCACTGGAATATACACTTCCCGAATGCACAGACCCTGGAGCGCGGGATACGACGCTTTGCAGATCTGGGGTTGGATGTGCAGATTACTGAACTCGATGTTTCAATGTACAGACACGAGGATAGAAGTACTCGGTTACCGGAACCTACGGAAGAAATGCTGCAGCTGCAGGCAGAGCGATATCGTGAAATCTTTGAGGTCCTGCTGCGGAACAGCGATGCTGTAAGCAATGTGACATTCTGGGGTGTGGCAGACGATAGAACCTGGCTTGATAATTTCCCTGTCAGCAATCGCAAGAACTGGCCCATGCTGTTTGATGTGGATCATCAGCCAAAGCCTGCATATTATGCTGTTATGAGCCTGTTTGACTGAAAGATGCTGTGCTTTCTCTGACAATGAGTTTAGGTTCAAAAACCAGCTTTTTCCGCAGGTTATAACTGGTATTCTCCAGTTCATTCAGCACGATCTGGGCTGCCCAGCGGCCCAGATCATATTTCGGGTGTTCGAAGGTCGTCAGTGGTGGATTCATGAAAGCAGTTGGCTGGTAGTTATCAAAGCCAAGGACAGAAATGTCCCGGGGTATGCGATACCCGGCTTCATTCAGTGCATGATAACCTTGTTGGGCTGTCATGTCGTTGAAATAAAAAATTGCACTGATTCTATTCTTGTTATCTGCTATCAGTTTTTGTGTGCACATGTAGCCAGGTTGCTCACCAGGCATATCCTCGGCATTCGAAAAACCGGCACACATGCTTTCGGGAACCGGAAAGCCGGCTTCGGACATCTCCTGTCTGAAGCCTTCCAGGCGGTCGAAACCTGACTGTACGTCATTTTTATACACGATTGCAGCATTGTAATGTCCTAGCTGAATGAAATGTCGTGCTGCTAGTCTTCCAGCGATTATGTCATCTACGGTTACTGTTGAGACGAGTTGATTGCTGATTCCCCAATGGGTAGCCACTACTGGTATCCTGATGTTTCTGATTACCTCACTTATTGGATGATCCTCGTTGATCTGCAGGTTAGTCGAGGGTTCGATAATCAATCCTTTCACTCCCTGATCAATAAGCCTGCGGATTGACTGTATTTCCTTGTCCAGATCCCGGTTACAGGGTGCTATTGCAAGGGAATACCCTTCCGAGGCAAGTGTCTCCTCTGCTCCTCTGAAAATTTCCGGGTAGATATAGTCCATGTAATTAAAATTAACCAGACCGATAAATCCTTTTTGTAGCTTGTTATTCTCCTGAGTCCGGGATTCTGCTGATTCCGGTTTGAGATTGAAGCCCCGGAAAAAGGTTCCGCTGCCCTGGATTTTCGAGATAATACCTTCTTCTCTTAACAGCTCAAGGCCTTGCCGTATTGTGGTTCGGCTGACTTTCAATTTTTCTGTCAGTTCCAGTTCTGTCGGGAGTTTCTGTCCCGACTGGTAGTTTTCACTTTGCAGTGTCTGCACCAGGAGGTCTCGTACCGCGCGATATTTAAGGCTTTTTTTGTTCATTTTATCTTCCGTATGTCAATATTTATCTGTAGGGATACGATTATAGAACAAATATTCAATTATTGCACTATATCCTGGAACAGATATCAACTCCTCTTCCGTATTTATCTATGTTTCCAATAAAAAAAGTCTTTACTCCCGTATGATCTGGTGATAGTATGGTACATATCAAGAATAAAAGCAAGTTTGTATCATACAAATTTGCAGGCAATCCAAGGAGGAAACCTATGAAAAAACTACGCATTTCAGCGTTTGTTTTCGTTCTGATGGCATTCGCAGCAGCTGCTGTATTTGCTGGCGGACAGGGAGAGGCTCGGCCTGCATCAACTGCAGACGGCCTGTCGGGAAAACTGGTGGTATGGTCATTTACCGATGAACTGGGCGGCATGCTGGAAGAATTCCAGGCTGTGCACCCGAATGTAGACATTGAATTCACCATTTATCCGAATGATGATGAGGTGTATCTGAATCGTATCAACAATACTATGCGGTCACGCAGTGCTACACCTGACGTGTTCACCGGTGAGCGGGCATGGTTCCGACAGCTGATTGAAGCTGGTTACTGGGAGCCTGTTTCTGGTGCCCCTTATAATGCTGAAGCGCTGACCGATGCGATGGCGGACTATGTTGTTGACCTCGGCCGTAATGCCAATGGTGAAATAACTGCTCTTTCATGGCAGGCAACCCCAGGTGGACTGTTCTATCGACGCAGTATAGCCCGGGAAGTTCTCGGCACTGATGATCCTGCGGTTGTCAGCGAGTGGACCAGTGATCTGGGCAAGTTCTATGAACTTGGTGAAATGATCAAGGAAACTTATGGTGGAGATCGATACCTGCTTTCCGGCTATGGTGATATGTCAGAATTCGTATATAACCGCCGGACAGAGCCCTATATTCAGGGTGATAAGGTAGTTATTCCAGCCACACTGGTTGAGTATATGGAACTCGCAAAAGAAATGCGCGACAACCGAATTGAAGCTGGTGCAACAACATGGTCACCTGCATGGTTCAGTTCAATGACTGATGCCAGCGTATTTGCCTACATTCTGCCGACCTGGGGTCTGCACTATGTACTCAAGCCAAATGCAGAACCTGAAGCCAATGCGGGTGAAGCAGCATGGAGCGGCGACTGGGGCCTTGCCGATCCTCCTGCTACCTATAGTTGGGGCGGTACATGGATCGGTGTTAACACCAACAGCCGGAACAAGGAACTTGCATGGGAACTGGTAAAATTTATTGGAAGCAATCCTGAATTCCAGGAAGCATGGGCTCGTTCTACCGGTGACTTTGTATCTAATGTTGATGTTGTAGATCGCATTAAGGGTGATTTCTCTGAACCATTCCTGGGCGGACAGAATCACTATGCATACTTTGCCGAACAGGTTGCTGGAATTGATGTGTCCTTCATTGGACCATGGGATTTCCAGATCCAGAATGCATGGGGCGATCAGGTTGACCTGTATGCTAATGGTCAGAAAACACTTGATCAGGCAATCAATGACTTCAAGGTTGCTGTACGTGACATAATTCCACGCATCAGCGAAGTAATTGTAGAGCGCTGATCCAGCAGCAGCTGCACCGGTATTGCGGATCAGAATTGATCCGCAGCCGGTTCGGCTGCTTTCCATATCCAGGAGATATATTATGAAACTGCACAGCCTGAATAGAAATACGAAGGGCTATTTATTTATAATGCCGTATTTTCTGGCATTTTTAACCTTCCAGCTCTATCCGATTATATCTACATTGTGGTTGAGTTTTCAGACACCGATTAACATGTTCGAAAATGAGTTTGCCGGCTGGTCGAACTATCAGCGCTTATTTACAACCCCGGTATTCTATCAGTCGATCTGGAATACAGGGTACATGTGGACTGTAAACTTTGTGCCGCAAATTGTAATTGCCTTGCTGCTCGCTGTTATTCTTACTGAGTATGGAATTCGCGGCAAGGAGATGTTTCGCACCTTTTTCTTTTTACCAAACCTGGTGACAGCCGCCTCGATCGGCGTTCTGTTTGCAGTCCTGATGGACTGGAGGTTCGGGACACTTAACATGATACTTATGAGATTGCAGATAGTAAGTGAGCCGATAAACTGGCTTACACGACCCTTGATCGCACAGGGTACTGTTTCCTTTATTCAATGGTGGCAGTGGTTCGGATATACAACGATTATTTTCCAGGCTGGACTTACAGCTATTGATACCGAACTCTATCAAGCGGCTGTTATTGACGGCGGGAGCCGTAGACAGGTTTTTCAGTACATCACGCTTCCACTAATGAGACCTACCATGGCCTATGTTATGGTTACTTCGCTTATCGGCGGGCTGCAGATCTTTGATATTCCCCGTGTGCTCACGAATGGCCGTGGTGCGCCGGATAATGCATTGACCACCATGGTTCTGTACCTGTATAACCAGGCCTTCAGAAACTACAACATCGGATATGCTGCTGCTGTCGCCTACGTTCTGTTCTTTATGATTCTGATACTATCAGTTCTGTTCTTCAAACTGATATATCTCGAGAAAAAGACCGTGACAAATCAGATCAAGAAAATCAAGGATATCAAGAAGGAGGCTGTAGCATGAATCTGTACAAACAGCATCCAGTACAACGGGCCGTTATGTACACCTTTCTGGTGTTTCTGGCTCTGATTTGTATTACCCCGTTTTATATGATGATAATCAACTCAACCCGCAGTAATGTAGAGATATCGCAGAATGTCTGGCTTACTCCCGGTCAGCATCTGCTGCGCAACTATGAAATAATCCAGTCAAGGGTCAATATCTGGCGCGGTTTCTACAACAGTGTAATAATTACCGTACCATCGATTGCTCTTGCTGCCTTTTTCAGCGCAATGACTGCCTATGGATTTGCCAAGTTTAATTTCAAGGGACGGGAACTCCTGTTCTGGATCGTACTTGGAACGATGATGATTCCCCAGCAGCTGGGTCTTATTGGTTACTATGATCTGATCGCTAATATGGGGCTGCTTGATTCATTTGCTCCTCTCATTCTCCCGATGATAGCCAACGCTGGAATGGTGTTTTTCATCCGGGCGTATATCGAGCAGAGCATCAGTGATTCCTTGATTGAGGCGGCCGTTATCGATGGTGCTGGAGAGTTTTTTATATTCAGCCGTTTGATTATTCCGCTTGCTATGCCGGCAATTGCAACAATGTCAATGTTTACCTTCATTGTTAAATGGAACGACCTCATAACACCAATGGTGCTGTTGCACTCAATGAACAAGTTCCCCATGCCGCTGGTTATTTCCAATATACGTGGTTTGTATGAAATGAACTACGGTGCAATCTACCTCGGCGTAACCATCTCTATAATGCCGATTCTTATTGTTGTAGTGCTTTTCTCCAAAGCAATTATACGTGGATTAACCATTGGTGCAGTCAAAGGATAGGACATAATGATACAGATTCAAAACCCCGTACTGAAGGGGTTCCATGCCGACCCTGCAATATGCAGGGTCGGAGAGACGTTTTATATTGCAGTCAGCACATTTGAATGGTTCCCGGGGGTTCTGATTTATCGCAGTAAAAATCTTCGGGACTGGGAACTGGCAGGACGGCCCCTGGATCGTCTTTCCCAGCTGAATATGGCCGGGAATCCATCTTCCGGCGGTATATGGGCTCCTTGTCTCAGTCATGCGGATGGAAAATTCTGGCTGATTTATACAGATGTCAAGAATTGGGCAGGAACCCCTCCGGAGTACAGTAATGGATTCAAGGACTCACATAATTATCTGGTGACAGCCGATTCTGTTGATGGTCCATGGTCTGAACCGGTGTATATGAATTCCAGTGGATTTGATCCCTCACTGTTTCATGACGACGATGGACGGAAATGGTTTGTCAATATGATGTGGGATTACCGTCCCGGCAAGAACAGTTTTGCCGGAATCGTTCTGCAGGAATATAACCATGAGAAACAAGAGCTGTTCGGACCAAGAAAGAACATTTTTCCCGGTAGTCCTCTGGCACTGACTGAGGCTCCTCATTTGTACAAACGCAATGGATGGTATTACCTCATGACCGCAGAGGGTGGAACATCCTATTCTCATGCAGTTACGTTGGCACGAAGCCGGGAGATACAGGGTCCGTATGAACTGCATCCGCAGACTCCCTTGTTGAGTTCTGTGAATGACTGGAAGACCTTTCAGAAGGCTGAAGCAGATGGAACTGATATCAGGCTATCACTTTGTGACGGTCTGCAGAAAGCTGGTCATGGAAGCATGGTTCCTGTCAGTGACACAGAATGGGTGCTCGCTCACTTGTGCGGCAGACCGCTGCCTGGCAGCCTCCGATGCCCTCTGGGTCGGGAAACCGCACTACAGCGTTTAACCTGGAAGGATGATGACTGGCCATGGCCCGAAACCTCAGTGCCGCAAACCGTGGTGAGTTTCGAGGGCATAGCAGAATCTGCGGATTCAGGATCTTCTGAACCATATTCATGGAGAGATGATTTTGATGCTGCAAGCGCTACACCTGAACTGCAGTCCTTGAGAATACCGCTTGATGAACGCGTCAGTCTGAAGGCAAAATCTGGCTGGATCTGTCTTCTGGGGGCTGAAAGTCCTGAAAGCAGATTTCGACAGTCGCTGCTGGCGCGGAGGGTGCAGCATTTTTCATGGTCTGCTGAAACCAGAATGCAGTTTGATCCTGAGGACTTTCAGCAGTTTGCAGGTTTGATCGTACGTTACGATGAACGTAATCAGTATATTCTGCGCATGCATGCGGGAGAGAATGCCAGGCTTGAACTGGGTCTGATCGTGTATGATGCGGGTACCATTGATCTGCCTCTTGGTGAACGTGAGCAGCAGCTTGATTCAAATGAGGTTTATCTGGGTGTTGATGTGCATGAAGGTGATCTACAGTTCCGTTGGAGCTCTGACGGTAGTAAATGGCAGTCTATAGGCCCGGTACTCGATGCCTCGAAGCTCTCCGATGAGTATGCCTTGCCGATGGGATTTACCGGGACATTTGTAGGTATTTCCTGCTTCGATACCAGCGGTCGGAATACACCAGCGTTTTTTGATTATCTGGAATATAAAGAGAAGGCTTGATTGGAGCCCTTTTCTCTTCGCGGAGAAAAGGGCTTTTTTATTGTTCTTTCCTTGTTTCTTTCATTAAATGGAAGATAGATTTTGTATCCGGGCTTATCTCACCGTAGATGAGAAACATGAGAGCAAGCTCCAGGTATGCGAGATAGTAAATCAGGATTATAGCCCGGACTAACAAGGTGATATCTGTCATAAAGGATAGTACAATTACGGCAAATACCAGAACACCATTCAGTTTTAACAGGAATGTGTGCAGGAAAATTACTTTTCCGAATCTTATATATGGTAGCAGTATTGAGCCAATGAAAATAACAATAAATCCAATGAAAAAAGATAAGTTAGGAACAAGATATTCAGGAAACAGTGCGATAATAAAAAACGCCGCCGAAAGGTAATACGCCAGATCTGCAACAGAGTCGAGTAAAGAGCCGAAGGCGCTGCACTGGTCAAGATATCTGGCGATTTTTCCATCCAGAAAATCCGTAGCACCGAGGACAATGAACCAGACAAGGAAGGCATTATAATGTCCTGAGAATGCGAGCGGGTATAAAAAGGGGACTCCTATAAGTCTGAAGAATGAGAGAGCATTTGGTATTGTTAATAGTATCTGTTTTTCCGGGATATTCATGGCCACAGTATATACCTGAATGTCTGAAATACGCATCAGATTTCAACAATAAAGAGCGTACCGTCTCTGCTTTCTATCCTGATATTCCCATTGATTTGCCTGAGCAGCAGCCGCACGAGCTCCATGCCGAAACCTTCCTTCTGCATGTTTTCAGGAAACCCGCATCCGTTATCCATAATCCTGACAATGGTCCGGCTGTTTCTGTTTTCTGCACTTACTTCGATGCGTGGGTGTACGGTGTCGTGAAATGCATGTTTAATTGCGTTGCTGATCAACTCATTAACGATTATTCCCAGGCTTGAAACATATCTGGCTTCCATTTTAATTTCCTGAATATCAGTTATCAGATCAATTTTCCTCTGAGCACTGCTGCTGTTGATTATCTCTCTGCATAATGCGTTCAGGTAGTCTTTGAGGGATACGCTGTTTCTGTCAGACGACTGGTAGAGTTTCTCGTAGAGAACGCTCATACCAATCAGTCTCTGTACTGCTGCCTGTAATTCGGTTTTAACTTCTATGCTGCTGCTCAATTCGGCTTGCAGTGTAAGTATGTTGCTGATTGTGTACATGTTGTTCTTGATTCGGTGATGTACCTCCCGCAGCAGGATTTCTTTTTCCTCAAGAAGTCTCTTGTTTTCATCCATAGACAGTATCAGATCCGAGATATCCGTCAGTACGCAGAGCATAAAATCCCTGCCTTGCAGAATCAGAATTTCTGCTGAAATAACAACATTATGAATGAGACCTGTTGATGATCTTATGTGTGCAGGGTAATTTGTAATCCGGTTATTTGCCCGGAGTTTGTTGTATAACTCAGTCCGTTCTTCCGGTTCCGGCCATATCCCGAGATCTATGGATGATTGCTGTATCAGTTCTGTCTTCGGGTACCCGAGGAAATCTGATCCAGCCTTGTTAATGTCAATAAACAGTCCGGTTTTCAGTTCCGAGAGGATTACAGGATTCGGATTACCGTAGAACAATCTGGCAAATATCTCACGGCTATCACGCAATGCTGTTTCGGTTTTTCTTCTGCGGCGAATGTTGTAAAGCAGCATGAGTGTGAAGAGGCCGAGTACAATAAGTCCGCCAGTCGTGAGGCTTATAATCTGGATATTTCTCTGCTGAACTGCAATCTGAGCAGCTATCTTGTCGCTTATATCTACAATAATCGAAAAAAGCAGGAGCTCATCTTCGAATTCGATGGGGTAGCTGTAGACTTCGACATCCCGGATATTGCTGTCCGATAAACGATGCCTGAAAAGGAAGTAGTTTCTGTCCATTTCGGCGGCCAGCATCATCTCTGTCTGGATTTCTTTCTCTGTCAGGGTGTTTATTTCACTAATATACATCGATTCAATTTCAGGATACCCGTAGAACTCTTTGGCAGCGCGGTTCGCATATACAATCCGACCGGAATCGGGTTGGATCAGCAGCATAATCGTACCGTGATCTTCAAAGAGTCTCGAAGGGCAGATTTCCCTGCCGGATATCTGAATGCCCGGAAGAAGAAGGGAGATCGAAATCAGGAATACCTTATTTCCGCAAATCAGCGCGCTGTAGATTTTTTTCAGCATATTGTATGAGTTATCTCCTTGTATAATTATAGGGGAGGGGGATATCCCTATGCAAATGCATTACAGTACTTGTATATGAGTGGCTCTTATATACTGCTAGTTGATGATGATCCTCTCAGCCTCCTCCAGATGAAGCGAGCTCTTAGCGGTTGTGCTTATATCATAAGTGCAGACCTGGATGGGTATTCAGCTTTTAATCGGATAAAAAACGGTGATATACCCGATTTGATCTTGATGGATATTGACCTTGGCACTGAAAGCTGGGATGGTCCGGAAACTACCCGAAGAATTCATGAACTATGTGAAATCCCGGTTGTGCTGCATACTGCTTATGCTGATCCCCAGACCTTTGCCTCAGCCCGTGAGATGACAAAGTACGGCTATGTGTATAAAACCCCAGGCAATATTGAGTTTGTTATTGCTTCAATTGAAACAGCGCTGAAATTATTCGGGACTGAAGTACGTCTGAGGGAACGTGAGCAGCAGTATCGTGAACTGTCCAACTATCTGCAGGAAATCCGTGAGGAACAGAACGCTTTTGTAGCCGGAGAACTTCATGATGATCTTGGGCAGTCATTGACTGCATTGAGAATGAATTTATCGCTTATTGAGGGTTCGGGTAAGGAAGAGCTGTGCTCGATTATCTCGGATATGGAGCATATTATCGATCAAGCAGTTGACCGAATGCGGATCCTGATCAATGAACTGCGGCCTCCAGTTCTGGACATGGGCAGTCTTGATGATCTTCTGCGTTGGCAGGCCAGGGAGTTCGAGAAAAACTTCCGTTTGCCAATCACTCTGGTAATTCCGGATTCAGGTTGTGCTCACGAACTCTGTGTCAGTAAACAGGAGCGCTTGTGTGTGTTCAGGATTATGCAGGAAGCCCTGACGAATGCAGTGAGGCATTCGGGTGCGAAGTCATTTAAGTTAGGTCTGAAATACGAGCAGTACGGAATTGAAATGTATGTTCAGGATGATGGCGCAGGCTTCGATACAAGGGCTGTATGCACGAAGAGTCGGCAGAAATTCGGGATTCTGGGGATGCATCAACGTGCTGCTGCTATAGGCGGTGAGCTCAGCATTGAAAGCGTACCCGCTTCCGGCACTCTGGTGCGTCTGGTATTACCGATCAGTAAATACTGATCTCTCTACCCTACATTTTTGTATGATTACTAAATTTTACCTCCTTCCTGTGGATTTATGCTGATTTACTGACAATAATGTATCATTATTCCGCGGGAGGTTGGTCGTGAAACTTATGATTGTGGATGACTCCAATATTATGCGTCGTGCCATACAGAAATACCTGATGCCCTTTGGGCTCGAGATTGCGGCGACGGCGGCAGATGGTGTGAGTGCGCTTCGTGAATTCAGTAGATGCAGACCGGACATCGTAACCATGGATATTACCATGCCGGAGCTTGACGGGCTTGGATGTCTGGTGGAGATGCTGAGAATCAAACCTGAGACCAGAATTCTCATTATCACAGCACTTTCTGATCCCGAGACCGGACTGGAAGCAATCAGAAAAGGTGCGCGAGGCTTTCTGACAAAACCATTTACTGCAGCCCAGCTGCAGGAAGAAATGGAACATATATTGGGAGGGATGCAATGACAGAGCTTCAGTTACGTGCATTCATCAGGGTGCTTGTCGAGTATTTCGAAGAGGTCAGCAGTGAAGGGGCACAGATGGGTATTCCCTACATGAGGGAAGGTGAAACAATACTGCTTGAATACACCGGTCTGATAGGAATATCCGGCGCTCAGAGAGGCGGAATATATATAACTGCCGATGAATCGATGCTGCGTGAACTTGCATCAGTAATTCTCGGGCCAGGCGAACTCAGTACTGAGGATGTTGTGGATATGGTCGGTGAACTGACCAATACGGTTGCCGGGAACGTCCGCCGCAGCTTTGGCAGCGGGTTTATGATTTCTGTACCGATTGTACTCAGGGGCCGCCCGGAAGATATCCTTATGAAACTCAGACCGCCGGTTTTTGTAGTGCCAATTCAGTGGCATGGCCACAAGCTTTACCTGTCGGTGGGTCTGGAATAATTCTACAAGGGGTGCACAATGTTGGAATCAGTTACACATGTTGCAGATGCTGGATTAATTGATACTCTGTGGCTGTTGATCTCTGCCGCACTGGTATTCTTCATGCAGGCTGGATTCTCATTTCTGGAATCCGGTTTGACGAGATCCAAAAATAGTATAAATGTCGCGATCAAGAATCTGACAGACCTTGGGGTTTCGATCTGCTGTTATTGGCTATTCGGATTTGCATTGATGTTCGGCCTCAGCAGATTTGGTCTGTTTGGTCTCAGTGGTTTCTTTTTTGCATCCCGGGGTAGTATGTGGATGGCTGCATTTTTCCTGTTTCAGGCGATGTTCTGTTCGACTGCAGCTACCATAGTATCCGGTGCTGTCGCAGAGCGTATGCGATATGTCAGTTATATTGCCTCTACAGTTCTTCTTGCCGCACTTATATATCCTATTCTGGGTCACTGGGTATGGGGTGGCGCATTGCTGGATGGCAATGAGGGCTGGCTTGAAGCTATGGGATTTATAGATTTCGCAGGTTCAACTGTTGTCCATTCGACGGGTGGATGGATTGCACTTGCAGCGCTCCTTCTCATTGGTCCCAGGAGCGGTCGTTTCGATGGTCCGGATGGTCCGAAAGCGATACCGGGGTCTAATATTCCGACAGCTGTTGTAGGTGTAATGATACTCTGGTTCGGATGGTTCGGATTTAACGGTGGGAGTACCCTGGGTTTAACCCCGGATGTGCCCCAGATTCTGGTCAATACAGCCTTAGCGGCTTCTGCTGGAATGGTAGGTGCACTGGCTCTTGGATGGTTGATTATCGGGAGACCGGATGTCGGGCTGGTACTGAATGGCTCCCTGGCTGGGCTGGTTGCGATAACTGCACCCGCCCCCTTTGTGGCGGAGTGGCAGGCTGTGATTATCGGTCTTACAGGTGGGTGGATAATGATCGGGGCGGATATGCTGCTGGTGAGACTGAAAATAGATGATGCCGTCAGCGCAATTCCGGTCCATCTGGCTGCAGGAATCTGGGGTACACTTTCTGTAGCGTTGTTCGGGGATCTGAATCTTCTTGGAAGCGGACTTAGCCGCAGTGAGCAGTTTAATGTGCAGCTGATCGGTATCCTCGCAATCGGGGCTTGGGCTTTTTCACTGGCTTTTATTCTTCTCAAGATAGTAAACAGATTTATGCCTCTCAGAGTAAGTGAGGAGCAGGAGTCCAGTGGCTTAAATGTTGCCGAGCACGGCGTTGCAACAGAATCTCATGATCTTGTCAGGGTTATGGAGGAGCATCGCAGGAGCGGAAATCTGAGTTCAAGAGTGCCAGTTGAGCCCTTTACTGAAGTCGGCACAATTGCAGAACAGTACAATGCAGTCCTGGACAGCCTGAACGAGAATCTTGTAGCCAAATCAGAATACATAAATATTCTGGACAATGTAAGCGACGGTTTATTTCTGATAGATCAGGAGCTTTTCATCGCACCGTATTTTTCAAGGTCATTTGCGGAGATAATCGAAGAAAACGAACCCGGGGGGCTTTCCCTGCGGGCAATTCTACCCAAGCTGCTTCCGGAAGCAAAACTTCAGTCTGTTTTTGAATTCCTGGATCTCTGCTTCAGTGATACCGTTGATCATCGAACGGTGTTAAAGCTGAATCCTCTTCAGCAGGAAGAGTTCTTTTTTGATTCCGGGAATGGCATAATCAGAAGCAAACATCTGCAGTGGACTTTTACCAGGATCAGGGGAAATGCTGACAGCAAGGTTCAGCTGATGGTACTGCTTCGGGACGTGACCAGTACGGTTCTGCTTGGTGAACAGGTTGAACAGCAAAGGAGAGATAGTGCGGGTGAAATGGAGCTTCTGTACAGGATTCTGCATATTGACCCGGCTATGCTGAAGGATTTTATCTCCTCAGCTGAGGAGAATATCAGGACCGTCAATGCAATTCTTGAGTCAGGAAATGCTGTCATGAAAATAGACGACATTTTTTCGCTGGTTCATAGAATCAAGGGAGATGCGGCCCTGCTCAGTCTTGATTTTATTGCAGAACGTGCTCATGAACTGGAAGATCATCTGGCAGATCTGCGTAAGCGGAAACATGTGGGTAATGAGGATTTCCTGTCGGTGACAATTGCCATGAGTCGGCTTGTGAAAATGCTGAATAAAGCCAACGGTGCTACACAACGGCTTGTCTCATTCCAGCATAGTTTTGCTGACAGCAGTGCTGCCTCATCCGGAGATATGCTGCTTGAAACACTCAGGCTTACTGCAGACCGGACAGCGGTTGACCAGAAGAAACAGGTTGAGCTGATTGCCGATATCGATTCCTCAGTCATACCTGCGGAGATGACCCGGGGAATAAGGGATGCTCTTATTCAACTGTTGCGAAATGCAGTAGTACATGGCATTGAGAGCCCAGAAGAACGGACTGCCAGGGCGAAGAACCCCCGGGGGCAGATTTCAGTACGTGTGAAATCTGACTATGATCGTGATCGGAGTGTGCTCTGCGTCTCTGTCCGTGATGATGGTAGAGGACTGGATTTTGATGGTATCAGGAAGCAGGCTGTGCTCAGCGGGGTGCTTGCGTCATCGTCGTCGGATATCAAGCCGGAGGATGCAGCGCGCCTCTTGTTCAGCGGTGGTTTCAGTACAGCAGCATCCACGGATATGTATGCCGGACGCGGAGTCGGCATGGGTATAGTCGGTTCGCTGGTGCGGGAATTCAACGGTCGTATTTCAGTAGCTCATAAAGCAGGAGCATATACAGAGTTTACATTGAGGTTTCCAAGATGAATGAAGTTCATGTGTCTGACAGCATTTTCCGGCTTTTTTTCGAGCAGTCAAAGGACGGTATGTTTGTCACGACGGCGGAAGGCCGATTCATGCAGGTGAATGCGGCCCTTGCACAATTGCTGGGCTATGGCCGGAATAGTCTGTATGAACAGCCGGTATCAGCAATCTACGCGGTTCCTTCAGAGCGCCGACGTTTTCGCTATGAGATTGAATCAAATTCCAGGGTGCATAATTTCAGAATCAGTCTTCAGCATCGCTGTGGTGATGAGATTCCTGCTCTTGTGGATGCTGTAGTCTGGCATGCAGAAGACGGGCAGATTGGAGGCTATGTCGGGACGATTAAACTTCAGAAGGCAGCAGCTTTACAGAATTGTGCTGTTGTTCAGGATGAGGACGAGTTTGCGTTCGATCTTGCAATGCGGGGCAGCAGTGATGGATTGTGGGATTGGGACATTGCCGCCGACAGAGTCCGGTTTTCCTCCAGATTCAAATCGCTCCTGGGATATGGTGATTTCGAACTGAAAGAGAATATGCAGGAATGGACAAGCCGCATCCATCCTGATCATGCAGAGAATTTCCGCACATCCCTCAGAAACTACCTGCTTGGCAAAAGTGATCGCTTCTCACTCTACTTCCAGATGCGTACGAGAGCTGGGAATTATGAGTGGATGATGGTCAGAGGGCTTGGAGAGTTTACCTTTACCGGTAAAGCCTACCGGATAGCTGGTTCGTTAACACATGTAAGTGCTCATATACGAACACTGGAAGGGATGCGCCGCAAGGAGCAGGTTCTGAGCAGAGAGAATGATCGCTTGACCGCTGAACGTGATCTGCTATCCCGGTATTTCTCTACGGATATGATGCAGGAATTATTCTCCAAGGATGGTGACATCAGCAGCGGCAAGAAGGTAAATGCTGCAGTCCTGTGGCTGGAAATACTTGACTGTGCACATTATGTAGAGCTGATGAATCCCGGAGATTTTTCGGCATTTCTGAATGAACTCGTCACGGACATAATGGATCTTGTCTATGGAATGAATGGATCTGTGAACAAGATCCTGGGAAGCAGAATGCTTATAACCTTTGGGTGTCCGGTTTCATCCGGTGATGACGCAGAAAATGCCAGAATCTGTGCCCGTGAGATTCTGGCATATCTGAATACCTATAATGAGGTTCGCCCTTCAATTCTCAGGGATCCTGTCCGGATTGCAATAGGTATGGCTTATGGACCGGTATTTGCTGGTAGTGTAGGTTCTGTTCGCCGGCTGGAATATACCGTGTATGGCAAGGCAGTGGCGGAAGCTGAAGCCTGTCTGGCGCAATGCCGGAACAAGCCTGCAGAGGGTGGATCAGTCCTTAGCATACGAGAGTTCAGTCAAGCTGGTGATTCTGTCGATGCAGTGGAAGTGTCAGGGTAAAACGAACAACCTGCACCGGCATTTCTGCCGTGTGATCAGTGCCGCTGGCAGCCCTGATCCATCCTCCATGGCGTTTCATCAGTTTTCTGGCAACGTACAGGCCGGCGCCTTCTGCCCATTCCTCCCCGGGCATCCTGTCTCTGAAGTTCTGGCTTGAGAAAAACAGATCGAACACTGTTTCAGTATGATCAGCCGAGATACCTGAGACTGCCTGCCCATTGCTGTCCTTTAGACCTGTATGGCAGGCATGGTTCTGTATCGTAATTTCTATTTGTGGATGCGGCTGGTTTTCCAGTATATTCAGATAGACAACTACTGGTGATTTTTCCGGAGAGAATTTAACTGCATTTACAAGAATCTCATTCAGAACCTGGTGAAAACGTTGGGTATCAATCTGGACAGAGGCCTCTGGAATTACGCTCGGGAAACCAGTCGAGAGTTTTCTGTTATAATCCTTCAGATCTTCCTCAATCTTTTTTCGACAGAAATTCTGGATGTCAGTGCTCAAGTCATGTATAGAGACCAGTTCTGTATTCAACTGGATTCGGTTGGTGTCTGCTATCATCGATATGTGCTCAAGAATCTGTTTCTGGACCTGAGCTGTTTCCAGAACCATATCTCCGATATCTGTTGATACAGAGTATTTTCCGTCGACTGGATTCTGTAATTCCTCTTTGAGCAGGTCGATCCAGAGATACCCGCCTGCCTGGTTTATTGATTGTGACAGCTGATCAATCATTCCTTCGGTTTGCTTTATGTCTTTACTGGCATAGAGTTCCCTCCAGTTGTTTTCCTTCTGTCGTCTGCATATAGATTCAAGGCAGCGGTTTATCCGGAATACCAGGTCGTCTGGAACGATTGGTTTGACGATATAGTCATCTGCTCCGGATTGGATAAGTTCAATGGCCTGCTTGAGATTTGAGTCGACCGTCAGAAAGATAAACGGGCAGTCAACACTCAGTTTCCGCACTTCCTGCAGCAATTCATCTCCATTCATTTCCGGCATGTAATAATCTGAGAGTATCAGGTCATAGGATCCTGTGCGAAATGCTTTTAATGCTTCTTTGGGATTACTGTAGCTGTCCACTGAAAAACGGTTTCTGACCAGGACGCTTTCAATGGTTTTCAGGCTTGTCCGTTCGTCGTCTACCACGAGGATATGCTGTTTTTGTGAAGTGTAGCTCATCTTGTATCCTTACAGGCAGTATAGTGCATACGCTGCCAGGTTGCCAGTGAACACAGAATGCAGAGGCTGGTTTACACCAGCCCCCGTTTTTTCATCATTGGTACAGGCTCCGGGTCACGGCCTCTGAAATTCCGGAAAGCCAGGGCTGGATCGATAGTATCCCCAGCAGAAAGAATGTTTTTCAGGAAGGATGCCGATAAATCCTGGTTAAAAACTTTTCCGGACTCCTCGAAGGCCTCGTAAGCATCTGCTTCCAGAACCTCAGCCCACATATAGACATAGTAGCCGGCTGCGTAGCCGCCGTCCGCAAAAAGGTGCAGGAAGTGCGGAAGGCGGTGCCGCATGCCGACAATTGCAGGCACACCGAGTTTGCTGCAGGTATCCCGCTCGAAAACGGAAATATCGAGTTGATCAAGCTCCTTCGGATCAGACATAGAGTGCAGAGCCATATCCACCAATGCGCTCGATGTGTAGGAGACAGTCATGAATCCCTGGTTAAACTCCCGGGTACTGCGGATGAGCTCGATAAGTTCATCGCTTATTACCTGTCCGCTTTTGGCATGTACAGCGAATTTCTTCAGTACCTCCGGTTCCAGGGCCCAGTTTTCATTGATTTGTGATGGAAGTTCAACAAAATCGCGGAGTACATTGGTGCCGGCAAGACGGGAGTAGGTAACATTGGAGAGAAGCCCGTGCAGTCCATGACCGAATTCGTGGAACAGGGTACGGACATCATCAAAACTCAGCAGACAGGGATTCCCGTCACTGGCTTTGGCGAAATTATTGTTGTTGATAATGATCGGATACTGAAACTGCTCCCGGTTTTTTGATTGATCCCGGAACTCGCTCATCCAGGCACCGCTTCGCTTGCTGGATCTGGCAAAATTGTCGCTGAGAAAAACCCCGGTTAGTTTGCCCGTGTTGTCGTGAACCTCGAATACTCTGACATCAGGATGATACATTGGAATTCCATGCTTCTCATGGAAGCTGATCCCGTACAGGCGTGAGGCACAGTCAAACATTGCGTTTATCATGTTATCAAGCTGGAAGTAAGGTTTAAGAACTGATTCATCCAGATTGAATTTTTCCTGACGAAGCTTTTCGGCATAGTAATCCCAGTCCCAGGCCTCCAGTTGCTCAGGTCCGTCCAGGCGAAGGGCAATAGCCTGCAGTTCAGCCAACTCTTCAGCGGCTCGTTTTTTGGCTGGCTCCCACACCCGCTCCAGCAGTTCCTGCGCAGCAGCAGGTGTCTTTGCCATTCGGTCCTGCAGGGCATGCTCAGCAAAACTCCGGTAGCCGAGTAGTGCTGCCTGTTCTGCTCTCAATTTGACGATTTTTGCTGCACCTGGTCTTGTATCGCGTTCCGGACAGGATTCCCCACGTGCCCGGAATGCCTTCCAGACTTTCTCCCGCAGATCACGCCTCGGTGAATACGTCATAAATGGATCAACGAGGGAGGGTGAGAGATTAATGACATAGCCTTCCATGCCCTTTTCTCGTGCAGCGGCTTGTGCAGCATCCAGTACAAAATCAGGTAATCCGGCTCTGTCCTCTTCTGTGGTGAGAGCTAAGGCAAATGCTGCTGCATCTCCGAGGACTGCCTGGGAGAAGTCGGTATAGAGGGAAGCAAGCTCTTCGTTGATTTCTGCGAAGCGCTTGCGGTTTTCGCCGCTGAGTTTAGCCCCGTTGCGTACAAAATCCATGTGGACCCGTTCCAGAAGACGATCTTGCTCTGGGTTCAGGTTAAGGGTCTTCCTCTGCTCGTACAGCTTGTCGATACGCTTGAAGAGTCCTTCATGGAGCGAAACCCGGTTCTCATGGGCTGCAATTTTCGGTGAAAGATCGCGTTCTGCTGCCTGTAGTTCCTTGCTGGTTTCGGAGGAGCAGAGGTTATAGAACACACCAAGTATCCGATCCAGGTTCCAGCCGCTTCTGTCGAACGCAGCCATGGTATTATCGAAATCCGGTTCGTCAGGATTACCTGCGATTGCTTCGATTTCCTGTTGATGCTCGCTCATTGCCTGCTCGAGAGCCGTAGCAAAATGCTCCGGCTGTATTCTGTCAAATGGAGGGAGACCGTAGTTCTGGTCCCATTTATCTGTTAATGGATTCATGTTCATCCAGTCATTCTGAGCGAGTCGGAGCTTGACGTCAAGCCTAATCGGTCATTTCACCTTCGCGAGCAATAACTATTTCTCCACTCTCGGTCAGTTCCTTGATTATCAAGACGATACGCTGTTGGGCGGCTTCAACATCACGGATTCTCAGCGGGCCAAGTCCTGACAGCTGTTGGTTGAATTCTGCAAAGCCATCTTCTGGAAGCACTGCCTCGAAATACTGCAGTACAATCGGATCTGTACTCTTGCATGCACGTGCGAGCTCGGCATAGCTGATGTGCTTCAGAAGCTTCCTCAATGCTGCTGGATCAAGAATTACAATGTCCTCAAAAACAAATAAACGCTTCTTGAGTTCTTCAGACAGCTGAGGTTCTGTCACGTTCCAGTCCTCGATCAGTTCACGTTCAATACTTCTTGGGGCATAACTCAGTATTTCAGCAGCCTTTTCAAGGCCCGTCTGGTCCGGACTATGCCTGCGTCCGGTTCTGATCACCGGTTCTAGAAAACGGCTGTAGCAGTGCAGAGCATGATCGCTGCAGCTGCTGCTGTGCATTATTCTGGCCATAATATCCTTCCGCTCTTCACTGCTGCATCTGTTCAGATATTCGGCTGCCAGTGGAGAGCCCAGAAGAGTCAGGATGGCCGCCTTGCTCTGGCTGTGTTCTGAACCGAGACGCTGCTGCAATGAATCAATGTGCTCTACCGTGAGTGCGCTGAAGACCTGATCAGGATCCATCGATTCCATGGGGATAATCTCCGTGTCCTCATTGTCCTGGATGAGTAATCCCGGATTGATGGATGCGTGTGCAGAAATCCGTTCCAGGGCAGCCTCCATCTTGCTGTTGAGTATTCTGAATCCGGAATCCAGCTGCTCGTGCACCAACTGTATGTAATGCTTCCCGGGAATTTCGAAGCCCAGTTCGGCAATTTCCGGTAAGGATTTCTGTGTCAAATCGATTTCTCCGGATAGTACTGTGGTTTTGCCCGCTGATATTTCGGCGATAAGTGAATCAGGAATTTCGATGCGGCTTCCCGGTTTAAGTTCTGCTACCTCTGCGACACTCATCTCCGGCAACAGCAGTCTGAACCGGGCATCGAATTCGAGCATTTCACTTCTGCGGCTTGCCTGCTCGGATGAGGCGGGAGAATATCCCTGACGGTGAATTCGGTGCCAGTACAATGGGTTCAGTTTTTCGAGCAGAGGCTCAAGCAGTTCGAAGGGGTACACGAGCCGGATGCTGCCTGCTGTATCCTTTGCACTGACTGCAAGTTCAACCATAATAATCATGGCAGTCGGGGGGAGTATCTGGGCATGATCAATCCTGGTTTCTGTATTCTCATGGGCTGTCCGCATGCCATCCACAAACCACCAGCATTTCTGCAGAAGATCAGCAGCAGCAGTTAATACAGGCTGCATGAGCATGCAGTCCAGCCGACTGGCTTCCCTGCGCATGAAGGCGGTTGTGCTGATACCTCCACCTCCGAGTATCTCAGCAGTTAAGTTTGTCAGAACCTGATCTATCTGCAGCAGTTGTCTGCGGGGAAGGGGAGACATGCTGTTGATCGAAATAACGGGATGTTCGGGAACCATGTCATTGAATTCCTCAAAACAGAGCTGATCGACTATCTTAACTCCTGCTGAAACCTCGGTTCGGAGAAAATCAGACAAAAACAAGCTGAGTTCTCGCGCAAATCGTTCATGTATCAGAGACATAGTCGTAATCTGACCGCGGGTAAATTTATCGGGTCGCGTGAAATCATAGGTCTTGATCTGTCCTGGTTCTTTCACTGCTGATCGACCATAAATTTTCATTTCAGTCCTCCTGGTTTTCATCAACGAGCCGGCTGATTCTCAGACCGAAATTCTCATCTATTACGACGACCTCACAGGTTGCAAACGGTTTGCCGGCTGCATAGAATCTGACTGGCTCTCCTGCGATGCTGTCCAGCTCTACAATCGACCCGGGGCCAAGTTCATTTAATTCAGCTATGCTGAGCTCATTTTCACCGATTACAACCTGTACTGGCACTTTTACTGCATCTACGGCTGACAATTTCATTTTCCTGCCTCCTGGATTACAAAGTATGTTTTTCCATTCTCGCTCTGTATCGAGCCTTCTGCTACGACTGTTCCGTTCAGTTCAAGTACAACATGGGTAGGCTGTACCGGGAACGGCCCCGCATAGCCTGCCTGTTTCATTGATTTGATTCCGTTGACAGAACTGCTGAAGGAACAAATATATAGTGCTGGCTGGAGGGATAGTCCCTGGCTTGTTTGATTCTTACTCATGCGTCCTCCTTATCTGTATATAATTATGTCTTGATTTGCTGCTGTAGACTGACACTATTCTGAATTCCTGCGACGATATTCCGATGGTGAGCAGCCGGTAATTCGCCTGAAATAGCGGTTGAAAAAAGAAATGTTGTTGTAGCCAAGAGAGAGGGCAATTTCCAGTATAGAACTCCGGCTCCGTTTCAGCAGGTAGCAGGCCTGCCGTATTCTTACCTGGTTGATATATTCAAAAAGGCTGCTGTCAGTACTCTGCTTGAATAAGCGAGAGAAGCTGCTGCTGTTGAGGGCACATCTGTTGGTGAAAAATTCCAGTGTGAATTGCCGGCTGAAATTCCTGTCGATATAGATCAGAGCATCACTGATGGTCCAGACCGGTTTGAAATCCAGTCCCTCTGCTGTATTTCTCCGGATAATCAGTATACAGAGGCATAAGATATGCAGGATATTGGCTTCTGCCTCGTTGTATGCTCCGTAAGCGCTGTTCAGGATTGTTTCGGCTTTTTTTATGAGCTCCGAAGTAAATAGACTGTCTTCCTTACTGATCGCTGATGCATAGACGCTTGTGTTTGGAATATGCATTGACGATTCCATGCTGTTCAATGCCTGAAGAAAAAAGCCTGTGGGGCAGCTAAGAACCTGGTTCTGTCCTCTCAAATCGATGCGCTCCTGTCGCAAGGGAGGAACAAGCATGAGCGTAGGAGCTGAAACCGTTCTGTTCCCGCTGCTATCGGTAAGGGAGCTGCTTCCGCTGGTGATCTGAATGAGGTGGGCCGAGCTGTAACTGAGTCCGCTGCGGTTTTTATGCAGCTCAATCTTCTCCATATACAGCAGTATAGGCTACAATAGCTTACGGTACTTGCACTATTTTCATTTTCAAGGAGTTGCTATGGATTTTATTCTGCCGGATTGTATTGCAGTTATGGGGGTCGCCGGCTGCGGAAAGTCGACAGTCGCCGCCAGGCTTGCCGGAGAATTTAAGGGCCGCTTTCTTGATGCCGATGATTTTCATTCTGCTGAGGCAAAGGCTCGGATGGCATCCGGAAAGCCCCTCGACGATGAAATGCGGTTCCCCTGGGTACATCGTCTGACTGAGGAAATCCGGGCGGCTTCTGCGGGAGAACGGCATGGACTTCCGCTTTTTCTTGCTTTTTCAGGACTCAGGCAGGCGCATCGGAATTTACTAAGGGAAACAGCTGTTCCCCTGTTATTCCTGTACCTGAAGGGTAGCCGGGAGATACTTCTCGAACGGATGGAATCCAGGATCGGGCATTTTATGTCTCCTGACCTGATTGACAGTCAATTGGCTGCAATGGAGGACAGCAGCTGTGAGAGCGATGTACTGCCTGTTGATGTCGGCCAGCCTCTTGATGATGTTCTTGAAAGCTGTCGGCAGGCACTTATGCTTCGCTGCAGCCGCGATACTTTTTCAAAGCAACATTGCTGAGTAGTCAGGGTTGAGTAGTCAGAAAACTCCACCATAACCGCTTCTGCTTTACTTCTCTGCTGATAGATATATGCGCTCCAGGTATGCTCGGACAGCTTTCATGTGTGGACCTTTACAATATGGCTCCCATCTGCCGGGTTTGTACTCCTGCATACGCCGCTCCAGCTGCTTCAGAGAGTAGCCCTGTTTGAGAACTGTTGGATTTCCTGAATAGAGCGCCTGTTCCGGGCACAGGTATACACAGCCGTAGCAGGCAGAGCATTGATCACGAAATCGGGGTCGATGGTTTTCCATTACAATATTCGCAGCCGGGCAGAGTCTGCTGCAAATTTCGCATCCCGTGCAACTTTCCCTGACTCTGATAGAGAGGGCGAATCTGTGCGCCCATCGTTGCTCCATTCGGCTGACAGCGGAAAATACTCGAGATCGTGTTTGTTTGCTGCACCGTTGTTCAACACCGGAATGCAACTGCAGTGCAATTTGTGAACATTTAACACGTATTGCCTGAAGCAGATGCATGCTGAGTTCATCATGGTAGCCAATCAGAAAATTACTCGGCATTATGAGCATATCCTCATGGACTACTCTGCTGCCATGTGTTTCCAGGAGCCTGATCAGCCCGATTCGACTGCCGCGATTCGGCCCGATCTCCCCGCCGCCTGACACTGATACGACCGCAGACTTTGGAACAGTACCTACTTGCAGATACTCCTGGAGCCATTTATAGACTATCTGCGGTGCGTCAAAGGCGTGCACAGGGAACAGAATTACAAGCATGTCTGCATGCTTGGGGTGCAGACTGCAGAATTCATTATTGCCCATTGATATGTGCTCTTTTTCTGTCTGGTTTCCGAGAGCTGTAAGCTGTTCCCTCAGGCTTTCAGCGGCCCGTGCAGTTCCGCCGGTACCGCTGAAACAGGCAATATGTACCTTCATGCTATGCAGGAAACAACTGATTGATCTTCTTCAGATCATCTTCCTTCAGCTGTACGCCGGCGGCTTTTACATTGCTTTCCACCTGTTCAATGCTGCTGGCTCCGGTGATCACCGAGCTGATTCCCTTTTGCTGAAGTATCCAGGCAAGTGCAAGCTGACCAATGTTCAGTCGATAGCTTTCGGCAATTTGTTTTAAACTGTCGATACGTGAAAGGAGATCACCGTCACTCAGCTGATCTTTCATGAACATATTCAGTTTATCGTTCTCGCCTCGGCTGCCGGCAGGGATTTTACCGCCGGAGTATTTTCCGGTAAGCAAGCCTTGCGCAAGAGGTGAGAAGTTTGCAGTTCCCATTCCAAGATTTCGGGTGACCGGCAGCACATCTTTTTCTATGTAGCGGTTCAGCATGTTATACAGCGGTTGGTTGACAACTGGCAGATGCCAGCCCTTCTGCTTGCAGATGCCCCAGGCTTCAGCGATCTGGTCTGCAGACCACTCGCTGGTTCCCCAATAGAGGGTTTTGCCTTGTCTGATCATGTCTTCCACTGCTTCAAGGCTTTCTTCAAGCGGGACTTCAGGATCAAAACGGTGACAGTAAAAGATATCTACATAATCAAGTTTGAGCCGCTGCAGACTTCCATTCAGCGAATCGATGATATGTTTTCGACTGAGGCCGCGGTCGACTGGGTGTTCACTCATTGGCCAGAAAGCCTTGGTTGCGATTACAAGATGTCGGCGGTTAAATTCCGGCAGGATTTCTCCGAGTAACTGCTCAGCTTCACCTGCATTATAGACATCTGCTGTATCGATGTAGTTTATACCCAGTTCGATTGCCTTCCGGATGATGCTGCGGGCGCTTTCGAGTTCGACCTGATTGCCGAATGTCAGCCATGATCCATAGGCGATTTCGCTTACGCGGAGACCCGATGTTCCTAGATTTCGATATTCCATAAAATTGCTCCTTTGCTGATAGTGCGATGAGGAATTGTGGAGATCTCCACAATTTCCTCTTCATATTTATATTTTTTGTTTACGTTGTTTGAACCATTGTATCTTGCCTTCTACCCGTTCCAGCATGGTTTTGAGTTCTTCCATCTGCTGCAGCACCTTGTTTCGATGGGCTTGCAGGATCATGAGCTGTTCATCCAGGCGACTGTCGCCATTCCGATGCAGCTCGGCGAAGCGCTTGATATCATCGAGATTCATGCCTGTGCCCTTGAGACAGGTGACAAAACTGAGCCATTCGATGTCCTCACTGCGGAATCTTCTGTGTCCGCTTGAGCTGCGGGGGATATCTTTAAGAATGCCTTCTTTCTCATAATACCGCAGGGTGTAAGGACTGAGACCGCTGTGACGGCTCACCTCCTGGACGCTGTATCCTTGATTACTCATACATACAGTCTAATTCCTAGAGTTAACTCAAAGTCAAGCAAATATGCATTATTCGGGAATGTTTTTTCCTTGCGGGTCAATATCTACACCGCTGAAGTGACTGGAGAGAGCTTCCTGCAGCTGCTCATCGGTGTAATGTTCCAGAAGATCGGCTGCCTGGTGAAGCTCCTCTATACCCTGTCCACCATCCTGGAAGAAGTAGAGCTCCCAGAGTCTGTGTAGTCGCAGCAGTCGGCTGGCTTCCTGGGTTCCCTTGTCTGTCAACGCGTACTTTCCTGCTTCACGACGCACAAGTGATTTCAGCTGCAGTAGAAGCAGTGCCGGCTTGAGCATTCCAGATGCGGCCTCAAACGGCGATTTTGCTATTGTCCGGAATTTTTTTCTGCTGATGCCGGGGATGATGAGTTCCTGAGCAAACACAGGCTTGCTTTCAGCAGCCTGCTGTTCATTATTACGAGCCAGCAAACCGAGTATATCCTGCTGGGCTATCTGCAGTTTGAGTGACATTCTGTTTTTTGCCTTTGCAACAAGCCCGTATTCAGGGGCACAGATGAGAGACAGAATGAAGATTATTCCAAGGATAGTTGTCATGCTGCCGGAGCTGCTGGTATCCTCAAATCCGAATACAGGTGGTATGCTGATTGCGGCAATGTGACCGAATACAGCGGCGATTGCTGCAAGAAATACACTGGTCAATACAAATGGGACCAGTTTTTTTGTGAGAAGATGAGCACAGGCTCCGGGGACAATCAGCATTCCTATTACCAGGATGCTTCCCACGGCTTCAAAGGCGGCAACGGTAGTGACCGCTGTCATGGCCATAAGCAGGTAATGCATTCCGGTGCCGCTGATGCCCAGGGTACTCGCCAGAGCAGGGTCAAAGGTTGATATTCTGAATTCCTTGAACAGTAGTATAACTATTGTGCTGTTCAGCAGAAGTACCAGTCCGAGACGAAGCACTGCTTCGGGAATCTCGAAGCCGGCAATTGTCCTTGTGTATAAGGGTACCAGCTCGACCGCTCCGTACAGAACATGCTCAGGATGTATGTCGACATGCCTGGCAGCCTGTTCAATCAGTATGAGTCCAATAGCGAAGAGAATGGTAAATACAACACCAAGTGATGCTCCGTGTTCCAGTTTGCCATGACGCTGCACCAGTTCAACCAGAAAGGCGCTGAGCAGCCCAATAGCACCAGCACCAATCAGCATTACTGTGGATGACCGGCTGCCGGTTATAATGAACGCAATCGCTATTCCAGGCAGTACAGAGTGGCTGATTGCATCGCCCATCATGCTGACTTTCTTGAGTACGAGGAATGCCCCTGTCAGTGCGCAGGATGCTCCCGCAAGTATGCCTGCGACAACTATCCAGGTATCCAGTGAGGTCCACATCATATCTGTCCTCCTGATTCTTCCTGATCCCCGGCGGCGAGTGAGTGTATGCTGATGGGGAGCTGTTGTCCGTATGCCGGCAGCAGGGCTTCGAGCTCGGCTACCAGACTGTCGCCGAGTACATGTTCGATGTAGTCAGCAGAGTGATCGACGTGCGCGGCTGCAACATCTGCATGCTCGAGAAGGTATACCTCCCACAAGCGGTGGTTTCTGGTAACCCGGGCTGCATGGACCTTGCCTTTTTCTGTCAGAATCCATGGTTCACCGGGAATCCGGTAGATAAGCCCTTGCTTCATGAGATTCTTCAGGGAGTTCTTCAATACGGATTGCTTCCATCCCCGCCGCTGCATGAGCCAGTGGATTTGTTGATCAGATGTGCTGTCCATACAGAGTTCTCTGCATTCAAACAAGGCACGCAGCATATTCTGCTGTAGCGTTTTTTTCCGGATCGAGCGGGCATGCAACAGTAAGCGGAGCACCCCGTTTTTTGAACCGAAGAGAAGACTGATAATGAAAAAGCTCCCAAGGACAGTAACAATAACCGCACCGGCGGGAAGCCTTGGAGCGGCTGCACTGATACTAGTTCCAAGATACCCGCCGACTGCGCCGAATAGGGCCGAGAGCATCAGCATTTTTTTCAGTGAATAGGTCCAGAAGCCTGCTGATGCCGGCGGAATAATCAGAATCGCAATTACCAGAATGATTCCGACAGCCTGAAGTCCAATTATAGTAACAGTGACAGCCAGAATCATCAGCAGAAGATCCAGCTTCTGTACCGGCCATCCGTCTCCGGCAGCGAAGCCTGAATCGAATGTGAAAAGTCGAAACTCCTTGAATAAGGCGATTGAGATAAAAACCACACAGAGCGCAGTAATGCCAATGATCAGGGCGTCAGTTCTGACCATGGAGGCGGTTTTTCCAAAAATGAAGGATTCAAGTCCAGCTGCCTGAGCTCCCCTCATCTTCTGTATTATGCCGAGAAGCGTCAGTCCGAATCCGAAGAATACGCTCAGAACTATTCCGAGTGCTGCGTCCTGTGACAGGCGGCTTGCCTTGGTAATGCCGATAACGCACAGCATGCCGAGCAGTCCTGACATCAGCGCTCCGAGCATCAGAAAGACGAGACTCTTGCTATCCATTCCAAGATTATGCATGACCAGAAAAGCGATTGCGACTCCTGGAAGAGCAGAGTGGCCGACGGCATCAGCAAGCAGCGCTCTTTTTCTGAGCAGCAGGAACACTCCGATTACGCCCCCGGCTATGCCCAGGCTGATAGTCCCGAACATTACCACCCTGGTGTTATAATCGCTGAGCAGCAGAACGCGGATCAGGCGATCTATGGTCGGGTTTCCTGAAGGGTTCATGGCTGATTCCCTCTGCCGATTGCGTCAACTGCCCGGTCGAGCAGTGTCAGCCGGCCGCCATAGGTTCGCTTCAGATTTTCCGGGGTGAAAACATCTTCTGCTTTGCCGGCAGCGACGACCCGCATATTCAGCATGATAAGGTAGTCAAAATATTCCCTTACTGTCTCCAGGTCATGATGTACCACAAAGACGGTTTTCCCCTGTTTTCTGAGGCGTTGCAGGATAGCAATAATGGCTTTTTCCGTAGATGCATCCACCCCGGCAAATGGTTCATCCATGAAGTAGATGTCAGCGTCCTGTACCAAAGCTCTAGCCAGAAAAATACGCTGTTGCTGACCTCCTGAAAGACGGCTAATCTGCCGGTCTGCCATTTCAGCCATACCGACCTCGGACAGTCCCTCCATAGCCCGCTTTTTATGAACTGCACTTACAGGTTTGAACCAGCCGATCTTGCGGTACAGGCCCATCGCAACCAGTTCGAGTGCGGTGATCGGGTAATCCCAGTCTACGCTTTCTCTTTGAGGAACATATGCCACAATTCTGCGTTGTTGTCTGTAGGGTTTGCCGGCTATCTCAACCGACCCTGCGGTATGCGGAACAAGATCGAGAATTGCCTTGATGAGTGTGCTTTTACCGGCACCGTTAGGACCGATTATACCGGCCACTACTGAATGGGGAATCTCCAGATCGATATCCCAAAGAACAGGTCTCCGGTGATATGCTACGGTAAGATCCTGTACATACAGTGCTGGTATACCGGTTTCTCGATCTTGCTTCATTGATGCATCCTTTTTTTAACGGGGACTGAGTCGGTTTTTCCACCCGCGATCAGGTGCCTGGCCGCCGAGGGCCCGGACGATGGTGCTTGCATTATGATCCATCATACCGATATATGTTCCTTCATAGCTGCCGGCAGGCCCCATCGCATCTGAAAACAGTTCGCCACCCAGTACCAGATTATGACCGCGGGCTTGTGCACCTTCTATTACAGCCTGTAATGCCCTGTCGGGTACAGTGCTTTCTGCAAAGACGGCCTTGATTTTTCGGTCACTGACCATTCTGACCAGCTGATTGATATCATCGAGGCCAGCTTCGGATTCTGTACTCATTCCCTGAACACCGAATACCTCGATATTATATGCAGCACCGAAATAACCGAATGCATCATGTGCCGTCAACAGCACCCTGTTTTCCATAGGTATGGTGGCAGAGATTTCCCGGATGTAGCTATCTAATTTCTGCAGCTGCTCGCGATATGCTGTCGTATTGCGGCTGAAGTCTTCGCTGTGAGCCGGATCGTAATCCTTGAGCACGCTTTCCACCACCTCCAGTGCCCTGATCCATAATGAAACGTCCATCCACAGATGCGGGTCATAGGCGTTTTCATATTCCTCATCATCCAGGAGGTAGGATTCCTCGATGAGCTCGGAGACGGCATGGACTGGCTTGTTTCGTGCGAGTTGTACCAGAGTGTCGCCCATTCGTCCTTCCAGATTCAGTCCGTTATAGAAAATGAGATCTGCATTCTGCATTCTGGCGATATCTGCCCGGGTCGGGCGGTACAAATGGGGATCAACTTCTTCTCCCATTAGTACCTCGACAATTACATGTTCAGCGCCGACTGCCGAGACCAGGTCGCCAATCATTCCTGTGGTTGCAACTATCTTGATTGGGTAGGAACTGTCTGTGTTACCTTCCTGTCTTCCGGCTGCTGACAGGTTCATAGCAGAACACGATAGAATTACTGCAGATACAGCGGTATAGATAAAAAGCTTTTTCATATGACATCCTTTTTGCTTGTCAATCGTTAGAGTTTGATCAATCAAAATATACTATTTGATTAATAGCGTGTCAAGGCTTGGTTCACATACCCTGTCACAAAAAAACACATGGAATTCCCGGTATGAGAACCGCAGGCCTTAATTCTATGTTATCACTCGGGTTAGGTTGTCAAGGTTTCTATGGATTGAAAAAGCTCCGAGCTGCGCTCTGTTGTTTCTGTCAGGAGTCCATTCTGATGTTGCAGGGCTGTCTCGATAGCTTCCAGTGCTTTCCGTATTCTTTCTGATGCACTATCTATATTGCTGACAAATGTCTCCACCTGCTGGAATTGCTGTATTGCATTTTCCTGTTCGCTTACAATAGTCTGACTGCCTTCATGGATGATCATTGAACTGTTCTGAAGGACCTGCATTGCATTCAGAATCTCCTTGCCTCCCTGCGACAGTTCCATGGTGGAACTCGTAATTTCCTGGAATGCAGATGAAATTTCCCGTATTTCCTGGACTATCTGCTGGAAGCTTTTCCTCGTAACCGTAGTACTTTGTTGCGATGCTTCCATACTCTGGCTTAGCTGTTTGAGGTTCTCTGCGATAATTCGGGAATTTTCCCCGGTTGAGTACGCAAGTTTTCGTATTTCACCTGCTACCACGGCGAATCCACGTCCAGCATTACCAGCATGTGCAGCCTCGATTGCTGCATTCATCGATAACAGGTTCGTCTGGTCTGCTATACCAGAGATAATTGTATTTACTTCGAGGAGCTTCTCCGCCTGTTGTACAGCAGCAGCTACGGTGCGAGCACTTTCTTCCATCATCAGCAAGCCGTTTTCAGCATCGCTCAGCAGCCTTTCGGCACTTTCATGTTTGCGGGCGGTAATATCGGCAACGCTGTCCAGTGAGGCGGACATTTCGTTCACAGCTGCAGTTGATTCCAGGACAACGCTGTTCTGCTCATCTATTTGCTGGTTGAATTTTCCGACCAGCTGATTGCTGTGATCGATAGCTTTGGAGGCTCTCTGCATTCCCTGGTTAAGGGTTAGCGAGTCAGTTATAAGGCTGTTGAGCTCATCCTGAATTCTGTTTGCACCAAGAACTATGGTCTGAAAATCATTTTCAACAAGCTTACTTGCATTCACCTGTTCACCACTGCGATGCATCAGCTCCCTGATTCTGTTTATAGTATCCAGGCTTTCCCGGTGATTTCTGTCTATCTGCTTCAGTGAATGGATCTGGCTGCGGGCAATACGGAATGCCAGGAGTGACACCATAGCATACAGGGCGATCGCAATCAGAGTGCGCTCGCTTAAAAATCCCAGTTCATCTGCCGGCAGGACGGGGCGAATCCTGAAAATAGATACCAGAAGAATGACTGCTATTCCGGCAACAGATACCACGACTGTATACCATTCATTGTCACTGACCGTTACTGTAAGGATGAGCGGTACAAGCATAATAAGGGCTGTCTGATAGCCCTGAAAAGAGGATTGGGCATTGATTACCATGACTAATGCACTCGCTGCAAGAAGAGAGAACAGCAGTGAAAGAAGGACAGCGGCCCGGAATTTCCCCCGGAAAAGCAGAACAAGTGCGAAGGCAAGTACGAGCCAGATTACCAGCTCGAGAGTAAACTCGAGAAACTTCTGCTGGATAAGCTCGTTTAGAATCAGCATCGGCAGCAGAGATAGTAAAATAATCAGTGAAAAAAATAGATTCGGAACCTGATTTCTAGTCGCTATAGGTGCGTTGCGGTAGATCTCATGTAGACGCTTCATAATGCCTCCCCGGCTGGATCATATCATGCAGTGTTTTGTGATCCATGCTTTATAGTCATCAATTCTCATTGGTTTGGTGTAATGCCAGCCCTGGCCATAGGTACAGCCTTTTTTGAGAAGATACTGCTCCTGGAATGGGGTTTCCACTCCTTCTGCGGTAATGTCCATGTGCAGAGCTGCCGCCATAGAGATTATGGCATCGATGATCGGTGATTCCGGATTCGATTCATTAAGCTGCATGACAAAACTGCGGTCAATTTTAAGATTATCTGCTTTCAGGCGGTGCAGATAACCGAGGTTGCTGTATCCGGTACCGAAATCATCAATAGCAAGCCGGCAGCCGGATGATCTAATTGCTTCAAGGCTTCTCTGTATCTTTGGATTTTCCTCCATCATCATTCCTTCGGTGATTTCAAACTCCAGAATCTGCGGTGGCAGGCCCGCTGATTCGAGGGAACTGACTAGCAGTTCGGGGAATATCTTATCTGCAAGATCAAGTGGTGACAGATTAATTGCAAAAACCTGGCTTTCTACCCGGTCACCGAACTCTGTTTTAAGGCTTGCAACGGAGGAAATGGTTTCCTGAAGCACCCACCTTGTAATATTTCTGATAAGCCCGGCTTCTTCTGCGATGGGAATAAATATTTCAGGACCTATGTTGCCGAAACGACGGTTCTCCCAGCGCAGGAGTATTTCACTGCCGCCGCATTCATGGCTGTCCAGCTTGATTTTCGGGTGAAAAGCAAGCCAGAGTTCATTACGTTCAACGGCGTGGTGCAGCTCCTCGGTTATGGCAAAGCGCTTGGCTTCAGCCTGATGCTGTGATTCATCGAAGAAACTGACAAAACCGGGCTGTCTGCTCATCCGTGCAAAACTTGACATCAAATTGGATATGAGAATATCTCTGTTGTTGCCGTCGGCTGGAAATCTGGTAATACTCACACTGCATTGCAGATTTATTGATCTGCCATCCAGCGGAAGAATCTCCTGGATAGTCTTGAGCACTTCAAGACCAAAGGTATCCAGCTCGATAAAATCGGTCCTGCTACTTATTATGAGGAAAACGGTACCTGAATAACGGATCGCAAGATCATCTTTCGAGCAGCAGCGATGAATTCTGCGAGCTGTTTCCTTCAGTACGCTATCAGCCAGGCCTGAGCCCTGAAGTGAATTGATGCGGGAGAACTGATGGATCTTGATTCCAAGGATACTGAAAGCCTGATACTGAAGTGGATCCTTCATTCTGCGGCTTAATTCCTGGTCCAGTCGGTTTCTGCTCGGCAAGGCGGTCACCGGATCGATAAATGCCGCACGGTATAAGTATTTCAGCATAATATGCTGATAGATTACTGATGTGATTCCGAAAAAGCCTGCGATTGTAGCTACCAGCAAAAAGGCTGAAGAAAAATGCGGGTTGTTGAAGAAAGAGAGAGGACCGTAGCTTTCAGCATGGATTATATATAGAATCCCTGATGTCAGCAGGATTGGCAACCCTATGCTCAGCCAGATGCCGACAATATAGAATAGAACAGTATAGGCTGCGATAATGTAAAGGAATCCAAGCCCGTATGTCCCCCCTCCATTCAGAATCAGCCCGGTGGTCAGTATGAGTACTGCAGCACCCAGGATGCTGCGGCTGGTACTGATTCGGCGTGTCAGCCAGAACTGTATGATGCTGCTGACTGTCAGAACGAGATACAAGGTCTGGGTGAGCACCAGATCAGTGGAGCCCTGAATATAATCGTTACTTATGTTGAATGGCAAAGCCGCCAGACTGGCAATCGAAATAGCATATAAGGAGAGAAGTGTAACAGTACTCTGCATAGGTATGCTGTTCGGCTGCGGTGGTACATATAGGAGAAAGCGGACGAACTTACCGTATGCTTTGGAAAAGCTCATCCATATAATATCTTACAGAATCAATATGATTGCAACAAAATCTGCAGAATGGCAATGCTGTTGGTGATCAGATGCAGCAGGATAGGCAGCCGGATGGATTTGGTGCTGATGGCTATCCAGCCAAGCACCATGCCCAGAATCAGTGCCGGGGTGAATTGCCATGGGTTCATATGTGCGAATGCAAACAGTAATCCCGATAAAATGACGGCTCTGGTTCTTCCTTCGGTATTAACAAGATCAAGGCAGATGATTCCTCTGAAGAAAAATTCTTCAAGCAGGGCTGGAAGTACAGCGAGGAATATTATAGCCATCACAAGTCCACGCTGAAGCAGCTGTTCCTGTAGCATAAAGGTGCCTGGCGGCGGGGGGAGGAGTTGGACTGATGCATAATGGATTACACCTGCCGGAATATACGCTGCGAAATACAACAGAACATAACCTGCCATTTTTCTGATCGGGAGAGAGGATCTTTGCGCGAGTATTGCAGGATGACGGTCTGAAAGCCTTGAGAAGTAGAGAATTGCGGCGAGTATATAGGCGGGGATCGGTGCAGCAGAAACTGCAAGCGGAGGCAATCCCACAGCGAGTATGCTGAATCCGGAAATTGTCAGGATAAGCAGCAGGGTCAGGAGCACTGCCTGAAGCATCCCGAATCTGTCAGGCATTCTGCTGTCCGGACTGCTGGAATGTTTTTTCTGATTTCAGACTGCGTCTGATTGACTTCAGCTGCTGAATATCGCTGCGGTCCGGATTAGATCTTCCGTACAGGCGAGAGCTTATAAACAGGAAAATCATGTCGGCATCGTCGATATAGTTCTGTTGATGCGCCTGAACACACCATAATTGCCATCCGCTTGAGCGCGGATCCGGTAAGCCTTTTCCCAGCCCGCTTCGCAGCAGTCTGCGGAGCTCTCTGCGAAAGCGGTCATGATCATTCAGAAACAAGGTTCCGGTCATGAGGAAGAGCGGCAGTAAAACAGCAATGAGAACTATCAGGGCTGCTGTATACAGCAAAAAAGGACCTGCATCAGGTTGATCAGAAGGATCATCATCTTCTACTTGATAGTCGAAAAGACTGGATAATTGGCTGCTGGTCTGTCTGTCGCTGCCAAGCATCAGTTCCTGTAGTTGATCCGGGTTCTCTGCTCTCATGGGCGGGGTTGCCTCAACCGTGACCCAGCCGTAGTCTTCGAGATAGATTTCGGCCCAGACATGAGCAGAGTATCCGGTAATATTCCTGGACCCACCTTGAGATATTACGGGAGCGCTGCCGGAGTATGAAAAGTCGGCAGGGGGGAGGTAGAATCCACTGACATATCTGGCAGGGATCCCTGATAAACGGGCAAGCAGAACAAGTGATCCTGCGAAGTGAACGCAAAACCCGCTTTGGCTTTCATTGAGAAAATATGACAGAATATCCTTATCAGCAGGTACTCTGGGTGGTTCAAGACTGTATCTGAAATCTTCTGATCCGAGGTATCCCAGTATCGCATCCAGAGTCTCCTGATTCGAGTCCCTTTTTATTTCAGCGGCGATTTCCTGTATAGCCTCCGTCGTTCGTGAGGGAACCTGGGTAAAACGATTACGTTCGGTATCACTCAGTCCGTCAGACTGTAATCCTGCAGAAGCCGGTAGACCGGCAAGAACGATGCTGTCACCGCGCATAAGCGGGGACCTCAACTGCAGCCCATGTTCAAGACTGGCTGATAAAACGGGGAAGTCCCTGTCCGCAGGAAGACGAATTTTCCGGGTCTGTAATCGATGAGGAACCGAGGGCAGATAATCACTGTGTACCTGTATACGTGTTTGCTGCAGCTGCGCCTCATCCTGTTCCCCGGAATCATTTTGATCAAGAAGCAGAATCCAGCCATTGTCTGTTATTGCTTCACCTGGTTCAATCCGCCGCTGCCAGCCTGCCCCAGTATACTCCTGGTAGATGTCGGTGCGCAGGTAAAGACTGGCTGATCGAGAAAAACTATCAGAATCTATGCTGAACACGAGGATATCCGAGAGCTGCGGGCGCTCGCTTATCTGCTGGTGATTGAAGTTATATCCATAGGTTGGAATATGGAGGAGCAGAGGGAGTCCGGGTATCCAGCGTGCACTGATATTGCGAAGAGCTGGTGAAATCCAGCGGTCGATGCTTCGGCTTCCCTGTGCCTGCTGAAAATTTGTGCTGAATAGTGCCGGCAGAGCAGCGCTGCCCAGTATCAGAATTGCTATGGCGATATTACGCAGCTGCGGCTTAAGGATTTTCTTTGCGCTTTGGAGTACGTGGAACATCCGGGTTTTCCAGTGTTTTCGGGACCTGGTTGATTCACTGTAATCCCCAGGATCATTCTGCCCGGACACTGCCATGAATCGGGACACAGCCGCTGCAATGACGCAGAGTAGTGTTGCCAGGGCAGCCACTCCTGCTGCTGCGGTGAAGCTCTGTGCTTCTTTTGGTGCAATGAGTAGCAGAATTGTACCTGATGCTGCCGCCGCCAGTGCACACAAGGATGAGAGAGGCCGTTTTGTGATTACTGAAGCAGGAAATGCTGTTACCAGACCAATGCAGACTGCAAAGACAAATGATACGGATCCTCCAATTTTACCCTCAGCTGCGAGATCCAGCCACATAATCCAGACGCTGAAAGGAATAATCAGAAAGAGAAAGAAGATAACAGCTATGTGAATCAGGGGGAGGATAAAATAGGGAAGTACTTTTCTGGATGTGCGTGAAAGGAATATTGATATTCCGGATGCAAGCCCCAGCGAAACTGCCAGCAGCAAAGGTCCTTCTGAATCCAGCTGGTGGTAGCTCAGAATCACAGCTATGGCTGGAATGAGTCCTGCCAGCAGTCCAGGGAAGAGTTTGTGACGGATCAGGGACATGAAGCTGTTGGATTTCCCTACCATTCACTTGTCTCCTTTTCCAGTTCTTCTATGCTGCTGATAATAGCCATTTGCTGTTCGAGTCTTTCCCGCCGCTGCAGGTTTCTGATAGCCTGAATCCGTTCCTCACTACTTCCGCCGAGGTTGGCTATGAGGCGGACCGGCGGTTTTCCTGGCCGCTGCTGCAGCTGGGAAAGTACGTGGCTGTCAATCCGGTGGCTGATTATAATGATACCGGCTGATTGTGAGGGAATGCTGTCAAGCCTCATGCTCTGGGCATGGAAGAACATGCTGATGCTGCGTTCTCTGAACAATTCCAGTTCATACTTGCTGCCCAGGCGGAAAACGGACATCCCCTCGAGAAAGCAATCCGCAGGAATTCCCTGGTCGACGCAGCGTCTTGCCAGTGAAAGCGCGGCTTCCAGTGATATGTCCTCAATCAGGGGATCTGAACTGCCGTTTTCTCCGGTCGGTCGGGTATCAATGAATATGCTCAATCCGCGAGCCGAGGATACATCAAACTCGCGTATCATTGGTTTTCCATACTGGGCGGTCTTCTTCCAGCTGATGTGACGAATGTCGCCTCCGGGCTGATATTCTGCAATTGATCTGGTGAGACTGGGGTCATGCTGTATCCCGCTGCTGAGATCTGAACTGCGGTTGGTGCTGCTGATTCTGTTCAGGCCGATGTGAAGGGGAATAATCCTGGGATAGACATAAAATGTGCGTATCCAGACAGCGAAATCCACCTGTACAAATCCAAAGAGATCCTGCAGCAGTACCTGTGATACACCGGCATTATACACACCCCGGTAGGGGCAGATGATCCGATGTTCGAATGTATATTTTCCCTGGGGACCCAGGCTGCATCTCGTGTTGAGATCAGGTATGCCCTGCTGCCCGACAGCGAATCCAAGCTGAATCGGCAGTCCAGGTAAGGGGCTTTCATTCATGATTGTAAATTGATATTCAACAGCTTCACCTTTATCCGGGTGGTCATTCGAGAACTCCTGGCTCAGGCGCAGTCCGCTGTAAATAATCTTCAGATGCAGAAGTGATGCAGGGAGCAGCAGGAAGATAAACATTCTTAAAAAAATGTAGAAGCCGCCAAGATATGCACCGGCCAGGGAGCTGATGCCGAGAAGCAGCAGCCAGAATAAAATCGGACCGGTTTGTGGCCGTATTGCGAAGCCTGATTCCATTATTATCTGATCCTATGTGCCGGCTGGAACCGGGACCCGTTCAAGTAGGGTTTCCAGAACCTCCTGAATATTCTCTCCGCTGATTCGTGCTTCGCCGGAGATATTCAGTTTATGTGCATACACTGCCGGGAGCATTTTACGGACATCCTCGGGAGCGGTGTGATCACGGCCGGCAAGCATGGCAGATGCCCTGGCCGCTCTTAATAAATGCCCCGATGTCCGGGGACTGACACCGCTGTCCAGCTGTCTGCTTCTTCTGCTGGCCGCTGCAAGAGCAGTAATGTATTGCCTGACTTCCTGTGAAACAAATATTCCGGAACAGATTCTGCGCAGTTCCATGAGCTTCTGCGGATCAAGCAGCACTGGTGCCTGTTCAGGTCTAACGGATTCAGCTGTAAGCTCAAGTATTTCCATTTCCTGCTGTTCCGTCGGGTATCCGATCGAGGCAGAAATACCGAACCTCTCAAGCTGACTTTCCGGCAGCCTGAAAGTTCCGGCAAAATGGGAGGGGTTCTGGGTCGCTATCAGAAAGAATGGCTGAGGAATCGGTCGTGTCTGATCGTCTACCGTGATCTGTTCCTCCTGCATTGCTTCGAGGAGGGCACTCTGTGTTCGCTCCGATGCCCTGTTCAGCTCATCCGCAAGCACAAACTGATGTTCAATTGCGCCCTTGCGGAAGACAAAATCCTGCTTGTGCGGGTCGTAGATATTCATCCCCGTTATATCGCCTGGAAGCACATCCGGGGTCAGCTGAATACGCCCGAAGTCCATGCCGGTAATCTGTGCAAGGCCCTTGGACAGAGTGGTTTTTCCTACTCCAGGTACATCCTCAATAAGGACATGAAGTCCTGAAACGAGCCCGGTAATAACAAGGTCCACCGTTGAAGGACTCCCGATAAAGCAGAACGATATGGCCTGCCGGATTTTTCCGCATAATTCATGAGCATCATGTAGGGTCATGCGTTCATCATAGGATGAATACCCTCTGAACGCAAGCTGTGTCCCATTTTTCAGTTAATACCGGAAGAAAATGTTTCTGCTTGACAGCCATGATCCCAGGACCTAATCTTTAGTAATGCAGGATCATAATCATAAACCGACAAGCTCCTGCCGGGATGCAAGCACAGATGTTCCTGGCGCACTTCACACAGATGAAGTGCCTCAGTTCATAGCAATCGGCTTCGATGATAACGGCTATTCCGGGCTTGCGGAAAGCGGCTATGGCGGCGCCCTTCAATGGGTGATCGAGTTGTTCAACAACAATCGAAATCCTGACGGATCTGCAATGCGGGCCAGTTTTTTTCTGCAAACAAAATTGGCAGAGGAGGGAATCGAGAACCCTGCTTATGTGGTGAAAGCCTGGAGACTTCTTTCGCTTGCCGGTCATGAGATTGCCTGCCATACCCATAACCATCCCCATGGAGTTCATATCGACCGGAACCTGATGAGTCGCAGTGTTGCTCTGGATGTGGAAGACTGGATCCGGGAAATCAAACTGAGCCTGAAAGTCCTGGATGGTCTTGGGCTTCCCATACCCAGCGGATTCAGAGCACCGTATCTCGAATATAACAGTCACACCTTTGAGGCATTGTCCTCTCTGTCCTTTCTGTACGACTCTTCGATTGTTGAGGATACAGGCGATTACTCCAGCAGTTCCCATGCCCTGTGGCCATATACTCTCCACAACGGGAGTCCAGGGGAACAATGGCAAACAGAGAAAGTATTTGGTGAGAAATCAATTCTGGGAACTTATCCCGGGATCTGGGAGCTGCCTGTCAGCAGTCTTACCGTACCAACCGGAGATGAAGCCAGGAAATTTGGAGTGGATAGGGATATACGCAGCAGAATTGCTTCCCGTTTTCCGGGTTTTAATCCGCATGACGGGAGAATAACCGGCTTTGACTGGAACATATGGATTGAATACGGACTGAATGCAGACGAGGCATTTGCTGTATTTGCTCATAATCTGGATCTCAGGCTGTCCGGAAATCGAGCACCATTGATTATAGGGGCTCATAGCGATATCTACAGTCCTTTGTATGATCTGCATAACGTCAGTGATGAGCAGCGTCTCGGTCTACGGTCAAATGCCCCGCAGCGTAGACTCGCGATCGAGAAATTTGTTGATTACGCTCTGCAGTTCAGCGAAGTGCGTTTCAGCAGTATGGAAACTGTTCTCAGCTGGGTGCAGAATCCAGTTCCCCTACAGCAGACTGCTGTTCCTCTCTGATCATATCCAGGTTTACCAGCATTCTCTCCAGCAGCCTGATCTGGTAGTCTGCAGAATCGCATATTGCGGAGTAGAGTGTTTTTGAACTATCAAGGGGATGTCTGCCTGGAATGGCCTCGGATTGAATCTCTTCCAGGGCTTCCTGCAGTAAGAAGCCGGTGACATCCTTTGCTTCATGTTCACGCAGCTGACTGTCGTAGGTGTTCAGTTTTGTAATCCAGTTCTGATTCCAGCTCTCCGGCTGATCCCAGTTCTTTCCAATATGCCTCAGTGCCTCCGCCGCTATTTTGCGGATCTCATGCATGGAACCCAGAAAGGTCTGGATCCTGCTGTGAAGAACTCCGGCATTATCCGGTGTTTTTTCTGAATATGCTTCAGCTGCGGCTCTGATTTCCTTCAGGTTTTTATCGATGTAAGCTCTTGCCGCTTCCCGCTGCAGCAGATCCTGCCAGTCTGCCGGTTCAGCGCCATCAATTTTGAGGCCTTTTCGGGAGAGCGGATGCAGGTGTATGTCAGGATTCTGAATGAGCTGCATGCTGAACCACTGCTGATATACCTGCATGCGGGCATCAGTCTGCAAAGGTTCTCCGTCATAATCGATAGCTGGTATTTTCCCTCCGTCCACCAGATAACGCCATAATAGATGTTCGGCAGTCTGATAACGTGTGCTCAGGCAATGTACCCGCTCCTCGAAGAATGATCCGCGACAATGAGTCGCCCCGCTCGGAAATCCCAGATCCAGTCCTGCACAGAAGATCTCCGTACAACCGAACAGTTTCAGAACCTCAAAGGCAGAAGTGGCGACAGACCCTCCTGCTCCCAGTTTACCCCGGCTGCCGAAACAGTCTTCCAGGAATTTTCCAAGCGGAAAAAGGGAATCACCAAAAAGGAAGGGGCCGTTCAGGCAACGGAATACCCTGGGATGTGCAGAAGATTCAGATACGACAATAGCGTTGCTGTTTCTGCAGTAGTCCACATGACGCGTATTCCAGTATTGGGGATCAACCACCACAACAATATCGGGATCAATACCTTCCTGCAGCAGTATAGGCAGTGCAGTGTCCACAGCAGCAATCAGACAATGATTCCTCAGTTTAACAAGCTGAGGCAGGATGTCATTAAGTCCCGGCCCAGCCGCTACAAGCAGACCGGGGATGCCGGTAAATTTGTGTTCTGCAAGCTGAACTGCCGCAGCGCTGCAGTTAATCTTGATATTTGCTGTAAAATTCCGCAGCCAGAGTTTTCCGAAGCGTTTCAGGGTGTTATGGTTAACCTTACGGCGTTGGAGCAGTCTCTGTAATCTTTGCTCTGTCCCGTGAAAGAATTCGATATTTCTGTCAACGCTGGGCTTGTGTCGGATTATGTGCAGCTGTTTGTACTGAATATCTCCCATTACGCTGTCTCCGGGAGGGGCATCAAGGCCTATAAGCAGGGTCAAATCCCTGTGCCCAAAGAGATCCTCAAGATCAATATAATGGAATGCAGCGAAAAAACCTGTAGGATCAGGATCAATAATGTACAGGCTGTGATCCGGGAACTGTCTGCACAACTCAAGCGCTGTATAGCCCATGCCGAAACCGAAAAGTATTATCCATTCATCCTCCAGAATTTTTCTGGAACCGAGCAGGCGTTCGGCTTCCTTCTTCGGATTGTATTTACTGTGCATGAGCCGCTTATCGATTTCAATGCTGGGAAACCCTGAAGCTGTCTGAATGAGGGCAGCGTTCTCAGGGAGGTGTTCCGGTATTTGAAGTGGGTGAGCAGGAAAACGTTCCCGGTACATTCTGCGGTTTTTTTCGAGAATTTCCGGCATTTATTCCAGCTCCAGAATAATTCGGCTGTTATTATCCAGCAGGGTTCCCGGGGAGGGGTCCTGTCTGACCACCCAGCCATTTCCCCTGATTATAATGTCCAGATCAGGGTTGTTGTACAGTGGCATAACGGTACGTTTTGGCAGCCCGGTAAAATCCGGCATAACGTCGTCGATATGCGGCAGCTGCATCTGGGTAATCTGGATATTTGCGGATTCACGGTACACAGTGTCGCCTTCTCTGGGGATGCCCAGATATGGAACGAGGTACTCTGCCAGTCTCCGGATTACGGGAGCTGCGATCCGGCCGCCCAGGTGTTCCCCTGCCTGTGGATTTATAATAACAGTATATGCAATAACCTGGGGGTCTTCAGCCGGAAAAATAGCCAGCGTTGATGGAATGAAAGCGCTCTCTGAATAACCTGCACCCGTAGGATCCATCATCTGAGCCGTTCCGGTCTTGGCTGCGATCTGGATTCCGTCGACCCTTGCTCTCCAGGCTGTACCGGTATCCAGTGTACTGCCAACCATCATGTCGAGCATTTGCTGCGCAGCTGCTGGACTGATTACCTGTCTCACAGGCTCCCGCTCGAAGGAACTGAGGCTTGTACCGTCAGGGGAGACTATTCTCCTTACTATCTGGGGACGGATGAGGACTCCATTATTGGTGAATACAGAAGCGGCTGCCAGCATCTGCATTGCGGATACGGCAATCTCCTGACCAATAGTAATAGTCGGCTTGGTCCTTGCCGACCAGCTTTCCGGGGGTCTGAGAATCCCGCGTTCCTCGCCGTTCAGTTGTATGCCACTGCGTTCTCCGAAGCCGAATTGCCGCAGCATATGATACAGCTGCTCATTGCTTACCCGGTCAGAGGCATAAGCTGCTCCGACATTGCTGGATGTACGGATAATGTCAGCCGCATTTACCATTCCATAGGCGTTCAGATCCGAGATCGAGAACTGCAGATCCCCATTACTGAAGCGCTGATATGCCGTCCCGGCATTGAAAAATTCGTCCGGGGATATTACGCCAAGGTGCAGAAATGAAGCCATGGTGAAGATCTTGAAAACCGAACCTGGTTCGTAGAGGTAGCTTATCGGAATGTTTCTCCGCTGTTCTCTGGTATAGCGTGAAAAATTATTCGGGTCATATCCGGGCTGAGCGGAGTAGGACAGGATCTCTCCGGTATACGAATCCATAACGATTATCATTACAGCATCAGCCTGGTGTTCATCACGGGTTGCAGAAGCCAGGTGATCAGTAAATGACTGTATTCCACTGTCAATTGTCAGTACTATCTGGTTGCCGAAGCTGTCCTGTCCACTGCTGTCATATGCTGCTGACAATTCACGGTTATAGCGGTATTCGATACCATCCAGCCCCTGATTATCGATTCCGACGTATCCGATAACATGAGCTGCCAGTGAACCTTCTGGATAGCTTCGCCCGAAGTCTTCCTGAAGGTGAATACCCTCCAACCTTCCCTCGGACTTGAGACCTCGTATTTTTTCTGACTCTTCCTGACTGACGGTCCGTTTTATAAAGAGGAACCCCTGTTCGTTTCTGAATCGCTGCAGCAGCTGTGCACTGTTGAGGGAGAGAATGTCTCCAAGCAGCTCGGCGGTTTCTGCTGGCTGGCTGATACCTGGCGTCCAGGCGGTAACGGTGTCCAGGCGTGTCTGCATGGCAAGTATGGTGCCGTTTCTGTCGAGAATCGGACCTCTCTCGGTACGGAATTCCTGTGTCGGATTTGATCTTCTGTCTCTGCCTTCGAGTACCATTAGTCTGAAAAAATCACTGATGATAAAAACACAAACAGCGATTACTATCCAGAACAGGAAACGCAGTCTGCGTGTGGTTCTTTTATGTACTTCATCCTTGATGCTGTCCGACATCTATCGTTTACCTATAACCTTCCCTCTGACGCTTGAATGCGGAACAAAACCGAAATGGCGTGAATCCAGTGATGCATCCGGGTTATCTCCCAATACCATATAATAGCCCGGAGGGACCCTGGAATACAATTGGATCACACCGACAGGTTGGGGAACCAGGGTAATTATATCAGATCCTGCGACCAATCGACTATTTTCATTTCGGGTTATCGGATCCCTTTCAACTGCAGCCACTCTTTTTACGGCGAGGGCAGGCTGATCCGGGCGTTCGAAAAGGATAATGTCGCCTGTTTTTGGCTTGCTGTATCCGAATAGCAGTATCCACACCCTCTCACCATTACGGATGGCTGGTTCCATGGATTTACCCTGAATCTCAAAGATAGTTATTGCAAATAACAGAAACAGGAGTAGAATAGCGACTGGTACAATTACAAGGATGTTTCTGAGCATCTTTTTTCTATTACACTATAATTCTCAGCCGGCATCATGTCGATAGTAAGGTCAGTATGGAAAAGATTATACAGCAGCAGCATATAAAACGTCGGCGCTCCGGATATCTGAAGCAGGAGTACAGCGAAAAACGCAGTCCTGAAATGATACTGAGTACTATTCAGCGCGGTACAGCTGCAGTCACCGGGCATTCCAGGAATGCAGTACGGGAATCAAGGCGTGTCTCGGTACGGGGACAATCCGGCGGACTGCTGCAGGGATCATTTGTCCGCAGCCTCACTGTATATGTAGATCCCTTGTATACTGCGATGCTCATGGCCTCACTGCTTTTCCTGCTGGCAGTTCTGCTTGTGCAGCAGAATGGTTCCCTCCCGGGGACCTGGATCTTTACAGGAACAAATCTGAGAGCCCCTGCCAATGTCGAGAGGCTGGATTCGATACTCCTGGAGGCTTATCACACTGCTGGTGAGGATGGAATTTCAGATCTGCCGATCTCACTGGATCTGTCAAAGTTTGAGCGCATCACTTTTACAGAGCATGTAGTGAAGGAGAGGGAGACCCTGAGCGGAATTGCCCTGCGTTATGGTTTGCGGATGGACACTCTCGTTTCATTCAATCAGATTAACGATGTGCGGCGAATGCAGATCGGCAGCCGGCTGCAGATTCCCAGCAGTGACGGCTTGCGGCATATTGTACGCCAGGGTGAGAGCCTTGAAGGTATAGCTCGGCGCTTCAATACAAGTACCGTTCAGCTGATTGATGCCAACAACCTGCGTTCCGACGCTTTATCGGTTGGTCAGGAGCTGTTCATTCCCGATGCCAGAATGAATGATACCGACCTGCGGATGGCCCTGGGTGAACTATTTGTGTATCCTGCGCGAGGCCGGTTCACGTCCGGATTCGGTTATCGCAGTGATCCTTTTACCGGTGTCCGCCGCTTCCACAATGGCATAGATATTGCCAACAACCCCGGTACCCGGATCACCGCTGCCAGGGTCGGACGCGTCGCTGATCAGGGGGTACATCCTACCTATGGTAATTATATAATCATAAGTCATGACGGCGGCTTTCAGTCATTGTATGCTCATCTGCAGCGGATTGATGTCCGCCGCGGGCAGTATGTCAGTCAGGGACAGGCTATTGGAACAATGGGCAGTACCGGTAGAAGCACCGGACCCCATCTCCACTTCTCGATTTTCCACAATGGAAATCCGGTAGACCCGCTGAGGTATTTACATTAAGATAAGGGCGTTTAGAGGGAGGAATCTGATATGAGGAGACTGGCAATCGTCATTGTATGTCTGCTGGCTTTGGTTACATTTATCAATGCCTTTACCAGCGAGCAGGCAATGAGCACTGCCGCAACAGGCAGTGCTCATATTCTGTAAGCGATCCCTGACTATTCCTGTCAGGGATTTACACAATTAAAAATATCGAGCAGCTTTTCAGCTGCCGTGACAGTGCTTGTACTTCTTTCCGCTGCCGCAGGGACAGGGCTCATTTCTTCCGACTTTGGGAACCGCTCTCTGAATGGTAGGTGTTCTGCCTCCGGCCTGTGAAGGGCGGGGGGCTGCTGAACGGCCTCCGGCACTGAATCCAGCCATTGAATCATGACGGGTCTGTATCTGTTCCCGGCTTCTTCTGGCAGCCATTTGCGCCTCCGGTTTCAGGCTGTCTGCCTTGACCAGAAATACCTTCCTGGCGATCGCTATACGAATCTGCAGCAGCATTTCTTCGAATATCTGAAAACCTTCGAGCTTGTACTCAAGCAGGGGATTCTTCTGGCCATAGGACCGGAGGTAGACAGCCTCTCTGAGGGCCTCAAGATTTTCCAGATGATCCTGCCATCGGGCATCGATATTTCTCAGATATTCATGACGGATTGCAGTGTTAAGCATTTCCTCGCCGGCGGCTTCATTTTTTTCAGCCAGATCACCCGAGAGCTCGCTTATGATGCTTTCACGAATAAAGGATGCAGGTTTCCCGGAAAGATCCTCTATGCTGACTGATGGAGTGAAATACAATTCCTCCTGAAGCCGGTCAAATATGACCTGAACCTCGTGAGTGCTCCCATGGCTGTCCGGAGAATATCCGGAGAGGGCATCATCCAGAATATCCTCTGCTGTTTTCAGAATTCTGAGGTACAGCTTGTCATCTTCCATGATTGCATCACGCTGTTTGTACATGAACTTTCTCTGTTCATTCAGCACATCATCGTATTCGAGCAGATGTTTCCGGATTTCGTAGTTCCGCTCCTCCACCTTGGTCTGGGCACGCTCGATACTTTTTGAGATCCACTTGTGATGAATCGGCTCATCATCATTCAATCCCACCCGAGACAGCATGTTTTTCATGTTACCGCCGCCGAAGAGGCGCATAAGGTCATCATCCATGGACAGAAAAAACTGGGACTGTCCGGGGTCACCCTGCCGCCCCGAACGTCCGCGGAGCTGATTATCGATACGCCGTGATTCGTGGCGCTCAGTTCCTAATATATAAAGGCCGCCAAGCTCTACGACCTCTTCATACTGTTTTCTCCATTTCAGGTTTTCTTCTGCGAGAGCCTTCTTGAAGCTCGCCTCATCGGCCTCTGTACCAACCTTGTGTCGTGTCCGGAATTCAGGGTTTCCGCCAAGTTTGATATCCGTTCCACGACCGGCCATATTGGTGGCTATTGTTACAGAGCCTTTTGCCCCGGCTTCTGCAATGATCAGGGCTTCCCTGGCATGATTCTTGGCGTTCAGAACCTCATGGGGAATGCCGCTCTTTGTGAGAAGAGCGGATAGCACCTCAGAACGCTCGATCGAGGCTGTACCAACGAGCACCGGCTGTCCTTTTTTCTGAAGTCTGCCGATATGCTCGCAAATTGCCTTGTATTTTGCACTCTCGTTCAGAAAGATAATATCTTCATCATCCTGTCTGGCTACCGGGCGGTTAGTCGGAATGACTACAACATCAAGTCCATAAATGCTGCCGAATTCCTTGTCTTCTGTTTCCGCTGTACCCGTCATACCTGAGATCTTCTCGTACATGCGGAAGAAATTCTGGAAAGTAATAGTTGCCAGGGTCCTGTTCCTCTGAAGTATCTTGATACCTTCCTTGGCCTCGATTGCCTGATGCAGTCCATCGGAATAGCGTCTTCCATGCATGATGCGTCCGGTGAATTCATCGACTATCTCAACCTTGCCCTCGCTGAGTACATAATCCTTGTCAATCTTGAAGAGTGTGTGTGCTTTCAGGGTCTGGGTGGCATAGTGAATATATTCAAAATTTTCGTCCATAAAGAGCGATCCCTGAATTATTCCCCGCTGCTGTAGAAGCTTCTCAAGCTGATTCAGGCCCTGGTCGGTAAAACTGACTTTCTTGCCTTTTTCATCCAGCTTGTAGTCACCAATCGGCTCTTCAGGATAGTCGTCGGTTTCGGGATCCTTCTCGCATTCCTGCAGATTCCTGATTATGGAGTTCACCTGCTGGAATTTTTTGGTGTCATCCTCAGCCGCTCCGGAAATAATCAGCGGGGTCCGGGCTTCATCGACCAGAATCGAATCAATCTCGTCGATAATGCAGTAGACATGGCCGCGCTGTACCTTGTGCTGGCGGCTGAAACTCATATTGTCTCTCAGATAGTCAAATCCGAATTCATTGTTTGTGCCATAGGTGATATCCTGCTGGTAGGCAATTTTCCGATGTTCGGGGTCCATATTTGCAAGTATTGCTCCAACCGTAAGCCCGAGAAAACCGAAAATCGGACGCATCCAGGCAGCATCACGTTCCGCTAGATAATCATTGACGGTAATAACATGGACACCTCGGCCTGGCAGTGCATTCAGATATGCAGCGGCAACCGACGAAAGCGTTTTTCCTTCACCGGTCTTCATTTCCATGATTTTTCCCTGATGAAGAACAAGGCCTCCAAGTATCTGTACATCGTATGGGCGCTCTCCCAGGCTGCGCCGTGCAGCTTCCCGTGCAAGAGCAAAGGCCTCCGGGAGTATATCATCCATACTCTCACCATTGTTCAGGCGGCTGCGGAATTGTTCTGTCATTACCGGAAATTCGCTGTCGGGTAGATTTAATGCCCAGTTTTCCAGTGTGTTTATACGCTGCAGTGTTGGCAGGAGCTGCTTGATATCTTTCTCATGTTTTGATCCAAACAGAATATCGATGAACGACTTTTTCATTCCGATACTATACCCATGCAGGACTCATGCGGTCAACAGCATATCCGGTGTCAGATTGACAGCAAAACAGCTCAAGGGTAGTATTCGATCATGGGAGGATACATCATCGTTTTTCGCCGAATCTCACTCTATATAAGCGTCACCCTGCTTCTTGCTGCAACAAGCATCCTTTTTTCAGGCTGCCCTGAAGCCCGGCGTTATGTGGTCCAGGAACATCTCTTTTCCATAGAACCCGGTAAGGCAGAGCATACCATAGATCTGTTCCACTCAGCTTCACGCCCCTTCGATGAGCGTTCAGATATTTATATGCGTGATGGTCTGATCTGGCTCGTTAACCGGAATGCCAATAAAATTATGACATTTACCTCCTATGGTGATTTAGTCGGTCTGCTTTTTGATCCTGATGAAAATCCGGTACCGGCCAGTCTGCCGATAGTCCGTAATGGATCTGCTGGTATCAGCAGCAGGCGGGCTATTGCGTATGAATTTCACCGTATAGGCTGGTTTTCTGTTGATTCCCGCCGTCGGATATTAGTGGAGGATCTTCTGCCGCAGGATCGATGGCAGAAGGATGCCGAAACCGGAGCCGTGCTGAACCGTGTCGTGCTCCGATTTTCTCCTTTCGGAGAGCTGATTGATTACATCGGTCAGGATGGACCCAGAGGGGAACCATTTCCGCATATCCAGCATGTTATAACCACATCCAATGATGAGCTGGTTGTTGTGTCCAGGATACCGGACCGCTGGCTTGTATACTGGTTTCTTCCAGATGGAGAACATTTAAGTACGATCGAGATACCAGTGGACCGTCTGCCAATTCCTTCCGAGGGATATATTCCGTCCCTGCAGGAGGTTTTGCCGGATCCCGAAATGCGCAGGATCTATATCAAGATCGATTATTACAGAAAGCTCACTGAGGGTGTAACAGCAGGAATTCAACGTGTTGATCAAGGTGAATCCAGGGTATATTGGCTTGATCTGAACGATGCTGTGTACGAGCAGAACATCGAAATACCGGCGAACAGGGTCGAGACCGAGGAATCAACGATCTTTAACCCGCTAACCAGAAACTATCCATATGTACTCCTGGGGATACAGCCGAATGGTCACCTGCTGTTTATGAGTGAAGAAGCGGATGACAGGGTTCAACTGCTGCTCATGAATACATCAGGCAGGGTAGTCAGACGGCGGTCAATTGAAATCCCCTCGGATGCAGTGCTTTATCGCAGGCTCAGATTAACTGACAGTGGAATACTAACCGGTATTCTGCTGTATGAGGATGGCGCTGATGTTTTCTGGTGGCGGACGGACTCAATGCTGCCGCATGGATTATAGCAGAATCAGACAGGCGTTCAGCCGGAGGAGGAATTATGCAGCTTTTGGCAAGTTCCCGGGAGAAACAGGCTCTGGACAGGTTTTGTCAGGAAGAAGCAGGTTTTCCGGAAATAGTTCTTATGGAACAGGCCGGACGAAGCTGCTGGGAGAGGCTCTGTGGTGAGATCTGTTCAGACTTAGGCTTGAAGGATCAGGCACTGAAGCTTGCCGTTCTTGCAGGACCTGGCAATAACGGTGGTGACGGTTTGGTCCTTGCGCGTCATGCCCTCCAGGCCGGCTGGACTGTACAGCTTGTTTATGCGCATGATGCCTGGCGTGATCTTCCGGAAATACAACGCAACATACTGTGCTCCTATGATTGTCCGCAACTTCATTGGCAGCAGGAGCGGGAGGAATCTGCTGCAGCCCTTGAAACAGCGGATCTGATAGTAGATGCCTTGTTTGGAGTCGGTTTGAGCAGACCTCTCCATGGACAATACGAGGAAATAATTTCCTTTCTCGATTCATGTCATGTACCAGTTGTTTCAATAGATCTTCCTTCAGGTCTTTTCCAGGACATTCCGTCAGAACCAGCGGTGCAAAATGCCCGGCCTTCCGGTTGCGTGCGGGCAGATGCTGTAATCGCTGTCAGACCCGCTGATAGTATTCTGATTCATCCGTTTTTCCGTCCGTATTACGGCCGTTTATATTTTGCCGATGCAGGTTTTCCACCGGTCTACATGCAGGCTCACTCCAGCGCGATACTCCTGGAAGCGGCGGATGAACAGCGTTTTACACTTACTTTGAATCCAGCTGCCTACAAGGGAAGCCGGGGTCATGTCTGCATGTACGCAGGCAGTGCCAGATACCATGGTGCGGCCTTGCTGGCAGCAGGTTCCGCCGGTTGTACGGCGGCCGGCAGGGTCAGCCTTGCCGTGGATCCCTCAATCGAGCAAATTATCCGCTGTTCCACCCAGGCGGCAGTGGTACAGTCTTCGGATGACTCTCCTCCTCCGGGAACTACGGCACTCCTTGTCGGCAGCGGCTGGGATCAAACCGGCGACAGGCTGTCGCTGCTGCAGCGGCTTCTTGCTTCCGGCCTTCCAATGGTGATTGATGGCGACGGCCTCCGGCTTCTTGCCGGGCTTCAGTTTCCGGCCTCAGCGGAAGATGCGCCGGATTCCAGGATTCAGGATCATGAGAAGTGTCGTCTTCTGCTGACTCCTCATCCCGGTGAACTCTCAGCATTGATCGGCTGGGATATAGAGAAGGTGTTGCGTCATGCAGACGAGGCAGCCCATAATCTCGCCAGGCAGTGGAATGCAGTGGTAATCGCAAAATCTCATGTCAGCATAATTGTGCATCCTGATGGCAGGGAATATCGTCTGGAAGGTATGGAACCATCCCTGGCAGTTGCCGGCAGCGGCGATCTGCTGGCGGGCCTGGCTGCAGGAGAACTGGCAGCCGATGCTGATCCGCTTCGTGCTGCTCTGAAGGCGGCGCTCCGTCACCTTGCTGCGGGAAAAATCCTGAGAGAAAGCAGGGGATGCGGAGACGCTGATAGTCTTCTTGAAATACTGCGAGGCTGCAGATGAAGATCAGACGCCAGGCAGAGGAAAGCAGAGGAACCGAGGAGCTGCGTTTCCATTACCGCAGGGAAGAGCGGGACAGACATCGAAGTGCAGGAGAAGTTCTTGACTATGATGCACGCCGTCGGCGTCTTTCCAGGCGGCTTCTGATTATTATTTTTGATATAATACTGGTCAGTATAGTGTATCTGATCTATGTCTTTTTTCTGCAGCCTGATCCATCGAAGGAGTTCCTGAATGGGGTGTCCTATACAGCAACCGCCAGTTATTTCGATGATTCCATACTGCTTAGGGTTCTTGCTGAACGTCAGGAAGCGGGCAGTGGATCCGGACTTCTTTCGCTGGTGGTTTTCGATGCTGACAGCTCGCAGGAGCTTGGGCGTGAGCTGGACACACTTGGGAATGATCCCGATGATTCCCGCCGGATCCATATGCAGATCTACGATTATCCGGAGAATATCAATACCCTGCGAATAGAAATCAGTCTGGAAGATCAATTCGGCACAAATCTACTGCTATTAGCAAATATTGAGGCATATTGATTGACCGGACAATAGGGATGAATTATCATATCAGTATGATACAGTTATATATAGTGTCGGTTTTCAGTCTTGTTCTGTCCGGTACCATTCTGGCTTCACCTCTTATCGATGAAAAGATCACTCTTCCTAAAATTTTTAACCGTGAAATGCTGGAATCTCCGAATTTTCAGCTTCTTGCAGCCCTTATTACTTTCGTAACGGGATTCCTGCAGTTTCTGTTTGCACCGTTCGGAGGAGTCGCGGTAATCGGTAACCTTTTTCCCGCACTCGGGGGTATAATAGCTGGTTTCAGCATTGGCCTTCTGTACTATCAGGCCAAGGCAACCGTCATTTCCCCACGGCTCGAAAAGATTATTGATGTTTTTATTGGAAACAGGGATGTAGTCGGGGTTCTTGTACTGATTATTGCGCTGCTGCATTTTCTGCTTCCAACAGTGATATTATTGTAGCCGATGCCTCTGTCAGTCGCCGCAGTTTTTTATAAAAATGGACGGATTCTCCTCGCCAAAAGAGTTCCAGGAGGAAGTCTCAGTGAATGCTGGGAATTTCCGGGAGGGAAGGTGGAAGATGGAGAATCAGCCGCGGAAGCTCTGGATCGGGAACTGAAGGAAGAGCTGGAAATTCAGGTTCAGGTCGGCAAATGCATTGCAGAGGGAAGCTTTATCCATCGAGGTCAGGAGAGGCGTCTGGAAGCCTATCTTGTTGAATGCGCAGAAACAGATCTCGACAGCCTTGTCCTTCATGAACACACTGAGACCTGCTGGGTTTCATGTGCAGAAATAGCGGATTATAATCTGGCTGACTCAGATCGCAGTATCCTTCCGCAGGTGATATCCTCCCTGGATTGTGCTGACTGAGCCCTATATTCTTGATCCCGGGGGCAGCATGGTATTCTTCGGGATAACAATAATACCATCCTTGACATGGAAGTGTCCAAAATCGCCATCTTCATAATGCTGCCTTTCGAAACCTATGCTGCTGTTCTCACCGATACGTGCATTCTTGTCAATAATCGTACCGCGGATTCTGCATCCTCTTCCGACACCAATGTCCGGAATTCCACGGCGCCGGTTCAGTTCCCGTTCTGAAGGCGTCTCATAGTAATCCGCTCCCATGCAGACGACACCTTCCATTTCAGTGCCGCTTTCAATCAAGGTCCGGACCCCGATTACAGAATTCTGGATGTTGGCATTGGTGATGATACAGCCATCGCCACATAGAGTCTGGTGCATGAAACTGCTGTTGAATTTGGTTGATGGAAGGTCGCGTCTGTGAGTATATATCGGCATGCGTTCATCATAAAAATTGAAATCCGGGTTGATTGAGGCTAAATTCAGGCTAGTGTTATAGAAAGACCGGATGGTTCCTATGTCCTCCCAGAAGCCATCGAAGATATAAGCATTTACATTACCTCTGGAAATAAGCATGGGAATAATTTCGTTACCGAAATCCGTGAATTGATTGTCCAGTGCTGATTCCAGGGCATATGCATCGAAAATATAGATACCCATGGATCCCAGGTAGATTCGGCCTTCATCCCTGGCCCTGTCCGAGGGTATCAGGGCAGTCGGTACCTGCATGGAGCTGATATCTTTGGCCATTGAGGGTTTTTCTACGAATTCTTCAATGAATCCTTCTTTATTGGTTTTGATTACACCTAGCCCCGTTGCCTGCTCGCGGGTCACCAGCGTCCCGGCAATAGTAACAGCTGCATTGCTTTCCAGATGCTGACGGTACATCTCCGCGAGATCCATCCGGTATAGTTGATCCCCTGAAAGAATTATGTAATGGCTTGGATTCTGATTATTAAAATGATGGAAGTTTTTCCGCACGGCATCTGCGGTGCCTTCATACCAGCCGCTGTGATCAAAGGTCTGCTCCGCTGCCAGAATTTCAACAAATCCTCTGGAGAAAGAATCAAAGATATAGGTGCTGGAGAGGTGAAGATGCAGAGATGCCGAATTGAACTGAGTCAGAATATAGATTTTCTTGAAGTCGCTGTTTATGCTGTTTGATATGGGTATATCAACAAGTCGGTACTTCCCTCCAAACGGAACAGCTGGCTTTGCCCGATCCTTGGTTAATGGATACAGGCGTGCACCTTTTCCACCTCCGAGTATTATTGAGAGTACATCACTGCCGCCAGATTCCGCTCTTTTCCGCATGTTTTAAATAGTAGGGCCAGCTGGCGGTACAGTCAACAGCAGGCTGATATAATTTTCATACACGTGAAAATCTGTTATGCTTACTGCAGTAGCAGAAACGGGGAGGCAGGATGCAGAATACCAGGCTGGAGAGCATCGTTGGTGAGCTGAAGTCGGACAGTTCTTTTATGGAGAATGTTGTTCACTGGCTGGAGGTTCCTGCCAGAAACGGGAGTTTTCTGGAAATCCCCGGGGATATTGGTGTGAGTCTGAAGACCGGGCTTCAAAACCGAGGTATCTCCCGGTTGTACTCGCATCAGGCTGAATCTTATGAGGCCATAAGATCCGGCAAATCCGTGGTTATTGTCACGCCGACAGCCAGTGGAAAGACCCTCTGCTACAATCTGCCTGTTCTGCAGGCCATTATTGAGAAGCCCGAGACCAGGGCGCTGTATCTTTTTCCCACCAAGGCCTTGAGCCAGGACCAGCAGAGTGAGCTGAACGGTCTGGTAGACGGGCTTAATATCAAGGTTGCTACTTACGATGGTGATACGCCTTCTTCGGTTCGGGCCTCAGCTCGATCAACAGGTCAGATTGTTATATCAAACCCGGACATGCTGCACTCTGGCATTCTGCCCAATCACCCTAAATGGATACAGTTTCTGCGTAATCTGAGGTATGTGGTAATCGATGAAATTCATCAATATCAGGGGGTGTTCGGATCCCACACTGCCAATCTTGTCCGGAGACTCCGGCGCATCTGCCGGTTCTACGGGGCAGATCCGGTATTTATCTGCTGTTCGGCAACAATCGGTAATCCACGGGAGCTTGCAGAGGCTGTGGTCGGCCTGCCCGTGGCTTTGCTGGATAGGAGCGGAGCACCGCATGGAACCCGTCATATGATTCTCTATAATCCGCCATATGTTGACAGGGTTCAGGGAATCCGTAAGGGAATTCCTGCCGAGGCCAGAAGTCTTGCGCTGCGTTTTCTCAAACAGGGTATCAAGACGATTGTGTTCGCAAGGTCAAGAATGTATGCCGAACTGATCGCCGGGTATCTGAATCAGAGTCTGCATAATGTATACAACGATAACCAGGGCATCCGGGTAGAATCATATCGAGGGGGGTATCTTCCGAACGAGCGACGCGATATTGAGCGGGGATTGCGTGAGGGCAGCGTACACGGTGTAGTTTCTACCAACGCGCTGGAGCTTGGAATCGATATTGGAGGTCTGGATGTTGCGATACTAGGGGGGTATCCAGGGTCCATTTCTTCTGTCTGGCAGCAGTCCGGCAGGGCAGGCAGAACAAGTGACCATGCTCTTTCGATTCTGATAGCCGGATCGGCTCCACTGGACCAGTATGTCATGCAGCATCCGGACTTCTGTCTCGCCGGTAATCCTGAGCGTGCTTTTGTTGATCCGGAAAATCCATATATCCGCGCCGATCATATCAAATGTGCAGCCTTTGAAATTCCCCTGAATCCTGAGGACGAATTCTTTCCGGATGCTGCTGATTTTGCGGAGCTGCTATGTGAAAGCGGAGTACTGCGTTTTACCGGCGGCAGGTATTACTGGGCGGAGCGCAGTTATCCGGCTGAGGGGGTTTCGCTGAGGAGTGCTGTCTCCGAAAATGTAGTGATAATTGACCGTACCGGCGGGAAACACAGAGTAATCGGCGAGATGGACAGAGTCAGCGCAAAGGAGCTGATCTTTCCGAAAGCAGTGTATCTTCACAGAGGTGAGCAGTATCAGGTAGAAGAACTCGATATGGAGAATCGGCGCTGCTATGTCAGCGAGTCTACGGTGCAGTATTATACAGACGCTCTGGTAAAACGCCAGATTCAGGTTCTGGAGGAATTTGAATCCCGATCCATACCCGGTGGGGAACTGCGGATGGTAGATATTCTTGTGAGAAGTCAGGCCTCGAAATACAAGAAAATCCGCTTCCACAGTCATGAAAACGTCGGCTATGGAGACATCTCTCTTCCCGAGGAAGAAATGCATACACGGGCTGTGGTTTTTCTTTTTCCACCGGACTCAGCTGCCGGGAAAGCCCTTGAAGGGAGCCTTCCTGAATCACAGCCTGGTCTCATTGCACGCCTGGGATACCTCATGCGGAATGTAGCTCCGGTATATGTGCTCTGCCGAAGCAGCGATATCGGAACAGCAGAACGTATCCGGGATCCACATTATGGTGTTCCTGCTCTGTATGTATTTGATCGTTATCCGGGTGGTACAGGTCTTGCCGAGGCTATCGCCGGTGGTATTCCTGTCATATTGAGAGCTGCAGCAGAGCTGGTAGATGCCTGCGGCTGCGAACAGGGATGTCCTGCCTGCATCGGTGTGCGGGATACAGAAAATGAGGTTGATCCTGATCCGAGAAATGCAATGCAGCTTTTTCTTCATTCATGGCTCGGAGGCAATCTGCAAGGTAGTAAGGCTGCTGTAAAGCTCCTTGGAGACGAGCGTGGATCTTGCTGAAAGACTGCGGCAACGAAGGAATATGCTCAGGAAAAGTACCGCGGATGCCCCGGAAAAACAGCCTTTCTGTCTGGCCGGCTGGCATCAGCTATCCGGACATCTCTGGACACGTGAGCTGGGTTTTCCCGTCCCGGATTGTCCCCAGCTGTCTCGTGGAAAAGTCTCTGCTGATGAGCACAATGATATATTCCACCGCCTTATCCGGAAGGACGATTTTGAGCTGCTGTTCCTGAAGAACTCCGGACTCTTGTTTTTTGACATTGAAACCACGGGACTCTCGGGAGGTGCAGGAACCAGTATTTTCCTGCTCGGAGCCGGCGCCCTTGAGAATCAACAGTTCCGGCTTGTCCAGTGGTTTGCATCAGATTATCCCGGAGAGTCAGATCTCCTTCAGCATTTCGCTGATTTCTGCAGTGGCTATAAGGTTCTTGTATCCTATAACGGCAGGAGTTTTGACTGGCCCCTGCTGCAGACGAAAGCAATAATGTCGGGAATCGATCTGCCTGTACTCCCTCATATCGATCTGCTGTATCCCTGCAGGCGGCTTTACCGATACTTTCTGCCTGACTGCTCACTGTCAACAATCGAGCGTGAGATTCTTGAAATAAAGCGGGATATCGATATTCCCGGACGCGAGGTGCCTGAGTGTTATTCTTCTTTTCTGGAAAATAACAATGCTGCTGTTATGACTCCGGTATTTGCTCATCATGTTCAGGATATCTGCAGTCTGCAGCGACTGCTTCAGCATCTCAGGTGTCTTGTGCATCCAGAGCTTGTCTTCCAGACTGCATGTGATGTGCGTAATCTGGCTTCACTTGCGGCAGCCGCCGGGCATGATCCAGTTGATGTTCTGCGGCAGGGAATGGACAAATTATTCGCTGGAGAATACCGGAGCGGTTATATACAGCTACAGCTCAATCGTTCCGGTAGGTTATTGCTCTGGGTGCTCAAGCGGCAGGGGAAGTGGTCGGAGGCAGTAGATCTGCTAACGCATCTACAACAGGTTTTCGGAGTAAATGACAGTTTCTGTGCAGTTGAGCTATCCAAAATCTATGAACACAAACTGAAAGATTACGGGGAGGCTTTGCGTGTACTTCAGCCTGCAGACAATGCAGAGGGAATTTCTCACAGGCGTCAGCGATTGGAGAGAAGGATAAGCAGCTGGAGAAATCAACTATAAGCGCTTCCGCCCGGGTTTCCTGTTTCAGATCACCGCCGACATCAGCTATACTTTATCAGATATCTCTTGGGTATTTTGCTGTCCAGGCAATGGTTCGGGTATAAAGATCCAGATATTCCTTCGCAGATTGCTCCCAGTCAAAGCATTCCTGCATTGCCTGAATCTGCATTGTTCTGAATTGGGAGGGGTTTCTGGTGTAGAGACGAACGGCCCTGCTGACTTCGTGTTCGATAGATCTGGCATTTGCATGCTTCATCAGGAATCCGGTCTTTCCGTCACGTACCGTATCAGCAATTCCTCCGGTTCTGGTAGCTACAGGCAGGCTGCCATATCGCATGGCATAGAGCTGACTGAGTCCGCAGGGTTCATATAGCGAAGGCATCAGAAAAAGATCTGAAGCAGCCGCAATTCTGTGTGCAAGTCCTTCATCATATCCTATAACTGCTACGCAGTTCGAATTCCGTTCCTGGATAGCCTGCAGTTCCAGCTCGCACCAACGTTCCCCTGAACCCAGGATCACTACCTGAACTTTCTGGCCCTGACAGATGCTTTCCAGAGCCGCGTGATAGGGGTGTGCAAGTTCATAAATACCTTTTTGAGAAACAAGCCTGGTGACCATGCCGATCAAGGGTATTCCCTCAGCCTCCTCAAGCCCTGTTTCGCGCTGAAGTAGACGTTTGCATTCCGCCTTGCCGTTCAAATCAGTGTGGGAGTAATTGACCGGAATATTTTTATCATGAGACGGATCCCATTCATCGTAATCCATTCCATTTGTAATGCCGCTCAAGCGCTGTGCATGCTTCCTGACGACTTTTTCCATTCCGAAACCGAACTGCTGCTGCTGGATTTCCCGGGCATAGGTTCTGGAAACGGTTGAAAACTGGTCTCCGCAGGTAATGCCTCCAGCCATGAAATTCAGCTTGTCATACAGAATCAGCCCGCAGTGTTCAGCCTGGTGACGGTTAAGTCCGATATCTTTCAGGTGATCAATACTGAAATCACCCTGGTAACCGATGTTGTGTATAGTAAACAGGAAGGCATTACTGCTGCCGTGCTGCCGGAGAAATGCTGGTATCAGTCCACTCTGCCAGTCATGGCCATGTATAATGTCCGGCTGCCATTTCAGTGCAGAACACAGTACTGGCACAGCTGCACAGAAAGCAGCATAGCGGATCAGATTATCTTCATGAGCTTCATCAATCCGTGGACCGTATACGCCTTCTCTTGCAAATAATTCCGGAATATCAAGGAGATATGCAGTAACAGATTCAATGTGTGTTTCCAGAACCGAGGCTTCGAAAACACGGCTTCCCATCCGGATTTTTCCGATATCATGTTTTTTAACGCTCTCGAATCGACATTCCAGGTAGTTAGGGAGGAAAATACGGACATCTGTTCCTAATGCTTTCAGGTGCTTTGACAGCGCACCGACGGCATCAGCCAGACCGCCGATCTTGACAATGGGATGCGCCTCTGAGGCTGTCATCAATACCGAAATTGAATCAGACATAGGCAATAGCATAACCTCCCGCGCGTGAAAATCCAAGCTTACGGTACAGAGCTGCGCCGGAAATATTTCCGGGCTTGACGAAGAGGCTTATATTGTACCGATCAGCCCGTAATGCTTTCATCAAGCCTTTTAATGCCAGGCCTGCAAGCCCTTGGCTCCGCCATTCCGGCATTGTATATACTCCGCCGATTTGATTGCAGTTCAGCCCCCTGGCATTCGTATGTGCCTTGGCCAGGAAGTGTCCTTCATGAAACACCCCGTAACCGATGTGACGTTTGAGCATATAGCGCAGATTTCTCGCGACAGTTTCTTCATGGAGCATATGGCCGGGGAGCAGGACTTCTTCACGTTGATATCCTCTTTCAAGTGGTAGTATCAGGGAGAAATGAGAAGGATCAAGCGGGAGCAGCTGGAAGCCTGGCGGGATCACGAGCCGTAAAGGAGTTGGAGCCCGGTGCATGAGATGGTATGGGATATATTCACGAGGATGTATTCCTGCTGCATGCAGATAGAATCGGAGATTTGCATCCATACCCATGATCGTTGCAGGACTATAGTTTAATTCCGGCAGGGAGGCATCAGGATTATTTCTGAAACCGGCGGTGAACCAGGGAAAGGTGTACCCTGATTTTTCCTGGAGTATTATACCCTCGGGGAGTGAGTCTCTGCTCGAACTATGTATCCATACCTGGCTGGAAGTAAGTGGACGGAGCAGGCGATCCGTAAGTGCACTGTATTCCCATTCATGCAGATTACCCAGGAGTTCTGCCAGGATTGCATATTCTCTTCTGGACAGTAGCTGCCAGGGAGATCTGCGGAGTATCATCTGCTTCCCTCTATCAGGCTCTGGATCGGCATTGTCCCGCGGGCTTCTATAGTACCCTTCAGGACAGAAAATCCAGCTCTTGCAGGATCATCAGTCCATCCGTATACAGCTACTCCGCGCTGCACCCAGGGTACAGTACTTAGGTATACAGGGGAGAGTAGTGAAAAAACTATTACCTTGTCCGCATAAGCTTCCAGCTCCTGCAGTACCTGTCCTGAGTTCGGATCACTGAGGGCATAGATAATATAATCGTAGCGCTCAGCCATTTCACGTACCTGAAGCCTGTCTCGGCTGTTGCTGAAATAGAAATTCCGGTTCTGGAAGCGGTATTCATCGGCTCGAGGAAAAAACTCCCTGCCGACCCGGAAGAATGCGGTGTTGTGTCCAGTAAGCAGGATTCTCTCGTCTCCTGTAAATTCCGGCAGTTTTTCGCTCCCTATGAGACTGACACTCCTGGCTGCCTGCCCCATAAAAAACTCACGAGCTGTTTCACTGGGCATCATATTCGGCAGATTGCTGCTGTCGGGAAACAACGGGACGCGGTATTCGGGATCATGCAGATAGCGAAGCTTGGTCTTGATTATTCTGCGAGCTGAATTATCTACGGTTTCTGCAAATTCAGGATCGGAGTAATAGTTGGAGACAAGCTGCCGCCAGAGTTCACCGTTAAGTTCAGGTGTTGTTGAGAGCATGATCATATCACTACCGGTACGGATAGCCCGAATAACCAGGCCCGGAATTTCCTCACCATAGCGGTAACCGTAATCCAGCGCACCATACATGTAGAGGTCATCTGTTACTATCAATCCCTCAAAACCAAGTTGCTTCCTGAGCAGTTCACGATGAAAAAAATTGGAGAAAGATGCTGGTGTATCATCTCCGCTGATCAGAGGGAAGCTCAGATGGCCGCTCAGCAAGGCGGGAATATTTTCCGCTATGAGCATGCGAAAGGGCAGTAGGTCTCTCTCCCAGAGGGTATCCAGATCCACCTCAACAGTTGGAAGCAGGAGATGTGAATCTCCGGAGGCGGCGCCGTGTCCGGGAAAATGTTTACCGGTTGCAATGACTCCATGTATCTCGTGTCCCTGGTAAAATGCGGTTCCTAGAATTGCGGTCTGAAGTGGATCATCACTGAATGCTCTCGGGCCAATTACATGGGCCTCAGGATGCGTGTACACATCAACGGTTGGCGCAAGATTCATGTTCACACCCATCAAGCGCAGTTCTTCGGCAATGATCTTTCCCGATTGAAACGCATCGTGACTCAGGCCGCTGGCTCCGATTGCAAGGTTGCCGGGCGTTATGGATGTCAGGTCCTTGATGTGCCTGACCCAGCCCCCTTCCTGATCCGTGGAGGTGATGATGGGTATTCCGGTTCCCTGGTGGGCAGCAGCCTGTTGCATGAGACTGATTGAATCTGCAAGGTCAGGTACATTGTTGCCGTTCCAGCCAAAAATCTTGACTGCTCCGATATTTCTTTCATTTATCCACTGCATGAGCAGTGGAGATGGCTCGACACTCGGCCATCCAATCATCAGCATCTGGGCCAGGCGCTCTTCAGGACTCATCCGGAGCAGGATCTGTTCGGCATGAGCTGGCAGATCCTCAAACTGTTCATAGAAGAAGGTGTCCGGATTTTTTTCCGCGAAAACACCGGAGAAGGGCAGGGTGCTGAGAAGCAGTATCAACATAAATCGGACAGCAGGCTGTTTCATATTCGCGTCCACTATACCGCAGGCGCTGCTTACCGGCAAGTAAGAGAAAATGATGATTTTACTCTCAGGATTCCGCGCCGAATGCCGACATTGAGAGAAAGGAGTAGCTATGCAGATTCAGCCTGAGATTGACGGTCTTGCCCGGACACTTGAACAACAAATAGCATTGCTCACAGAGCTTGTGCAGCATGAGCGTGAAATGCAGAAAGCTGTGATTCTCAAGGACTGGAACGCCATGCAGCAAGCCCTGGACAGCATTCAACAGCTAAGTGAGGAAATCTATACCTGTGAAAATGAGCGGGTGATCAGATTCCGCGATCTGCTGGCTGTGCTGTCGCTTCCTGCTGATACCGGTTTTTCTCTTATGACTGCTGGTTTGAGCAGTCAGAACCGTCTTCTGCTCGACTCACTCTACCGCCAGCTCAAGGCGGTTGTCAGTCAGGTGCAGAATATTACAGGCGGGATTGATGCTTATATCAGCAGCACAGTTACAACTATGAATCAGATTCTTGAGGAACTGTTCCCCTCATCCCGCGGAGATGTATACACCCGTTGTGGAAATGTACGCGGTGCTCAAGCCGCCGCAGTGATGATCAATCATCAGCTTTAAGTGAACAGGCAGGAGGTCTTATGCAGTCTACCTTTTCCGGTATAGAAATCGCAAAACGCGGGATTATGGCCCATAATGTTGGTTTGCAGACAGTCGGACATAACCTCAGTAATGCCTCAAGCGAGGGCTACAGCCGGCAGCGTGTAGAACTGCAGGCCTATTCACCGCTGGATAAACCCGGTCTGAATCGAGCCGAGCGGCCGGGGCAGCTGGGTCAGGGAGTAGAGGTTGCCCGGGTCAGCAGAGTACGGGATATGATTCTCGAAAACAGGCTTGTGAGTCAGGCCCATGGCGAGGAATTCTGGAATGAGAAACAGAAATACCTTCGAATGGTAGAGCAGGTATACCTCGAACCCGGTGAGAATTCCGTCCGTAACCTCATGGATAGATTCTGGGATTCCTGGCAGGAGCTTTCTGTGCATCCTGACCAGATGGTTCCGCGTCAGGCTGTCCTGGAGCGGGGAACGGCCCTGATGGATGGAATCAGAGGACAGTATCATGATTTATACCGTATACAGACAATGCTCGAGGATGAGATCAAGGGAGATGTTCACACCATAAACCAGCTCAGCCGGGATATTGCCGCCTTGAATCAGGAAATAGTAAAGGTGGAAGCTGTCGGAGATAACCCGAACGATTTATATGACCGGCGCGATCTGCTTGTCGAGCGGCTTGCTCTGACGGTAAATATTGAAACAGATAACCGCAGCCCAAATGAATATTCAGTGTATGTCGGTGGCAGGAATATTATTCAGGGCTCAACATTCAAGACACTTGAGCTGCGGCCGGATCCGAACAATAACGGTTTTTCCGATGTAGCCTGGGCAGACAGTGATGAATTGTTCAACCCTCGCGGAGGAAAACTTGCCGCTCACCTTGAGCTTCGGGATGTCGACCTGCGTGGAGAAATCCAGCGGCTGGATAATATGACTATTAACTTCGTTGATCTGGTGAATGAGGTGCACCGAGCTGGTTCAGGTATGAACGGACGCAGCGGTGTTGATTTTTTTGTCGAGCGTCCGGCAGTTAACAATGTACTGGGAAATGTGGACAGCAATGGCGATGGCACCTTTGACAGCAGTCATATCTTCCGGATTAAAGGCGCAAACAGACTTGAACCCAAAGATCAGCTTGGTATACAGGGTGAGATTACACTGTCAGGGCCCAATGGACCGGTCTCAGTTGTGTATAACCCTACCGACAGGGTAGAGGATGTAGTCCGCCGGATTAATCTCTCCGGTGCAGAGGTGGTAGCCCGCCTGAACAGGAATAATGAACTCGAACTGAAGGGAACTCCATCAGCGAACCCCGATAACCCGGATTTCGTAATCCGCGAGGTACAGGACAGCGGCCAGTTTCTCGTTGGCCTTGCTGGTATTCTCTCTGCAACGGGACTTGACGGGGCTTATTCTTTTGCCCAGGCAGATGCTGTTCTTAACCTGCAGGTTGGAGTAGAGAATCTGGCAGTCACTCCACAGGCGAATCCCTCTGCCTGGCTTGAGGTCAATCAGGCGATCCGCAGGGAACCCGCTTCAATCGCAGCTGGTTTCCCTGAAAACGGGCGTGCAGCAGAAGTCGGTGACGGAGGTGCGGCCCTGGAGATTTCCCGTCTCAGGAATACACCGGTTATGGTAGGACAGATTGCAAGTTTTGATGATCATTTCGCCGAGGCGATAGCAGATATCGGATTGAAAGGTCAGGAAGCTGAACGATCCTGGCACACAGAGCGTCAGATAATGAAAGATCTGCGTGACCTGCGCGATAGTATATCCGGTGTGAATATCGATGAGGAACTGGCACAGATGATAAAATTTCAGCATGGATATAATGCAGCAGCAAGATATATGAGCACCATCAATCAAATGCTCGATACGCTGATCAACCGCTTGGGGGTATAGTAGATCATGAATAGAGTCAGCTCGAATTACAGCAGTAATAATATGATGTTTCATACACGGAATCGCGAACTTGAAATGGCACGCTCACAGAATCAGATGGCCTCCCAAACCCGGATTCAGGAACTGCGTGATGATCCGATCGCAGCGGCTCATTCAAGCCGTCTGCAGTCCTACGACGCCCGTCTGGAGAGGTTTCACAAGAACTCCCTGACAGCCATGGACCGTCATCGCCATACCGAAGGTCAATTGTATCAAGGGGTTGAAGTCATGCAGCGGATCCGCGAACTAGCGGTGCAAGGTGCGCATGGAACCTATAGTCCTGAGGATATGAAGCTCATGGCTGTTGAGGTGGATGAGCTTCTGCAGGAGATGCTTAGCATAGCCAATGCCAGGGACGGAAAAGGCAAAGCGGTATTCGGAGGTGGACGGAGCGATAACCTGCCTTTTCTGGCTTCTATGGGAAATGTTCCCGGTGCAGGGAGGGAAATGATCAGCGAAGTCCGCTATACCGGAGACATTACCAGGAACCTTGCTGAGGTCTCGGAAGGGGTGTATATGCCCTTGAATTTTCCCGGAAACGAGGTTTTCTGGGCTGAAAATCAGCAGGTTTACTCGAGTGTTGACGCCTCTGCATTCACAGTGCAGCAGGACTCATCAATCAGTATACAGGGAAAAGAGATTCAGCTTCAGGAAGGTGATTCTGTATTTGCTGTTATGGCAAAAATCAATGCCTCCGGTGTAGGAGTCAGAGCCCGCATGGATCCGGTCGACAATTCACTCGTAATGGAGACTACCAGCCCCCAGCAGCTATGGATCCAGGATAATGGAACCGGCACGGTATTGCAGGATCTCGGAATAACAGCTGGTGGAACCGAGCGACCTCCTCATAACATAGCTGCAACAGCTCAGGTCTTCGGTGGCAGTGCATTTGACATGATCATTCAGCTTCGGGATCGATTGATGGAGGGTCGTCCTTTCGAGATCGGCGGTGATGGTCTCAGGGGCGTTGACCAGGCAATGGAGAGTATGCTGACAGAACTTGGCAAGCTAGGCGCCCAGCATGCCCGTCTGGAGAAAGGACTGGATACCCTGTCGTATAACCGCCTTGTTACCGGAGAACGTAATTCCCGCTTTGTGGACCTTGATATGGCGGAAGCAATAACTGAACTGAAACGTCTTGAGAGCACGCATAAGGCAGCCCTGTCTGTGTCTGCCCGAATAATGCAGACCACACTGCTTGATTTTATTCGCTGATCTTTAGCCTGATACATGAAGTGAGGAAACCTGAATGAAAATACAATCAAAGGCATACGGAGAGATAGAGATAGATGAACGGCAGCGGATCCTGTTTTCCCAGGGAATTCTGGGCTTCGAGCGTCTGCAGGAGTTTGTCCTCATGGACGCCCACCAGCAGCCGTTTTACTGGCTTCAGAGTTCGGAACTGGTAGAGGTCGCATTTATACTGATTGATCCGCACATATTTCGTCCTGATTATGATATTTCCCCCTCTGCGGAGGACTTTGAGGATGTTGACTACCAGGAAGGGGATGATCTGCTGGTATTTGCCATCGTTACTATTCCGGAAGAACAGCGGAGAATGACAGCTAATCTACAGGGCCCTATTATTATCAACAAACGGAACCGCATAGCAAAACAGGTTATTGTGACCGACCAGCGCTGGCAGGTGCGTCACAATATCTTTGAAGAACTGGCAAGGACCCGCGCATGTTAGTCCTGGCAAGAAAGAAAAACGAACGAATTCTTATCGGCGATCAGATAGAGATTTCCATTATCGAGATCAAGGGAGATCAGGTGAAAATCGGTATTCAGGCACCTAAAAATGTGTCGGTGTATCGTCATGAAGTATATGAAGCGATTCAGGCCGAGAACCTTGAAGCATCGCGCTCCATTGCATCCTTACCCGATTTTTCAGATTTTCAGCTCCCCCCTGGTCAGTCTGATAAGAGTGAAAACCAGGGGATGTAGCACCGGGGAAATTCTATTTTCCCTCTTCGGCCTGGCTCAAACGGTAGTATTCGGGGCCCTGATCATTCCTGTCAGACTCTCCGCGGAGGAAAGCCTCTGCAGCAAGTTCGGCTGTTCCGGCTGAGCAGCCGCTGTTGAGCCCGGTAAGAAATTTGCTGCTTCCTGTGAAATCCCTGAACGAATCCGCATGGGGGCCAAGCACTCTGATATCCTCGGGGAGAATATGATGTTTATCCAGCAATTCTTCTGTCTGTGTGATGTCAGCATCAATGACCGGACTCAGGATTTGACCACTGGAAGTGAATAACTGCAGATAATAGCGCTGTTTTTTTCCGTCTATGCATGGGAGCAGGTATGCACACTCATGTTCAGCGTGACACTCATGTTCAGCATGAAAGCTCCGTACCATGGCTTCCAGTGTGGGTATGGAAATCAATTTGGGATTGTCATGACCCGCACAGAGCCCCTTGCAGAAAGCCGCTCCGATTCTCAGGCCTGTAAATGAGCCGGGGCCTCTTGTCCAGGCTACTACATCGATTTCTGACAGGGGGCAGGTCTTCAGCAGCTCTGCAGCAGCTTCTGCAACCTGTTCAGCATGACGCAGCCCCTGACGCTCTTCTATAAGCTTATCCACACCTGGTCCACGAAGCCTGGCCTGAAATATTTCGGTACTCGTATCGTATGCCAGAACCATTGGTTTTTGGATGCTCATGAATCCGCCTTTTTTTCCTGTTTCAGGTTCTGTGTGAAACTCTGCGGTTCAGGGCTTATAGTAATCAATCTTGTATCCTTGCTGTCACCAAAGGCCATGTGAACCGTGATTGCTGCAGGAAAAATTGTTTCGGGTACCCGGTCAGCCCATTCAATCAGCATGATATAATCAGGATCAGAAATCATTTCTATGAGGCCTAATTCATCCAGTTCCTCTTCACTGTTAATCCGGTATAGATCGACATGTATAAGCCCTGGTAGGCCTCCTTCACCCTTGTACTCCTGCACGATGGTGTAGGTGGGGCTTGTTATCGGTTCAGATATGCCCAGTCCGATCGCTGCACCATGGGCAAGTACGGTTTTTCCGAGCCCGAGTCCTCCAACTACGCGGATGATTGATCCGCCTGTCAGTGACCTGCTCAGTGCAGCCCCGATTTTTTCTGTATAAGATGATGTAGGTGATTCAATCTGCATCTACTAAGGTACCTTGCTTGTCCATGTCAGCAATAAACTGCTTGAGCTGTTGTTTTGCAGGGATTATAGGGTAGTCAATCGATTCCAGATAATCAATATTTATTGAGGTGCCGCCAAGCGGTGAGTGCTCGATGGTAAACTTTATGTGTTTTTCTTCCGGTTTACGTCCGAGATACTGCAGCACTGCATGTGCATGGAATATCCGGCGGTAATGAATATGTGAGTTGATATGTGAAATATTTCTGAGTTCAAGTATCTGCATCAATCCCCTACCTGCCGATTCTGTATTCTCCGAATCCTAATACAAAAGCATCAATCGTGTTAAGATGATGTCTCGACAAACGGGTGAACTGCAGGTGCATTCGTGAACCCATGCGGGACGGGTTTACACCGACTACCTTTCCGTATAATTCGATATGATCACCGGCTGGTGTATCGAATTCTGCTTTCAACAAACTGCCTTTTTCAAGAGGGCTGCGGCAGCGAATGCAGCAGCCGCCGGCTGAAATATCCTCGATTTTACCCATATACCGTCGTTCCTGCAGAACGCGGGCTCTCTTTTTTACTTCCTTTTTCCCCGGGACGGTTTCGATAACGATCGGGTAGTAATATACTGGCTTTTCATAGAGTCGCCGTGGTGCCTTGCGCTTGCTGATCACTCTGAGGTTTGCGGAGTGACTGAGAAACATTGTAGAGATACCGCGTACGGTATTGTAGCCTACGTTGGTACTGGCGAATTGATACAGACGGCCTTCATCACCGATTGCCTGGACGTATATCTTGCTGCCCTTGCGGACTCTGACCTGATTTCCCTGGTTATCCCTTGGTGTCTTGATTCCAAATGCGCTTTGGGTGTTGGCGGTGATTACGCTCTGGTATACGGAATTGCTGTCTGTCTTTATTTTGACATTCATCCCGGTACCAAAATCCTTTGTACTGTCGTATCCCTGTTCCTGCCGGTCTCTTTCAATCTGCAGTTTTCGTAGAGCTTCATACACATTATGCAGCAGCATTTCATCAGAGCTGCTTGGAGTCTCCCGTTTTCTGCGGCCCACATGAAGCCGTTCCGCATAGGTCATGAGGAAGTCAAGATCATTCAGCAAGCGTTCCGGCAGAGGCAATTGATATTTTTCCGCAATAAGAAGTAATGCGGAAATTTCATCATCGTTGAGACCCCTGCCGTGTGCGGCATGCTTGAACCTCATTTTCGGGATCAGTCCGAGTTTCTTAGCCATGATGCGCCTCTTGGACCTTTGTGCATACTGTTTCAAGCAGAGGTGCAATTTCGTACTCTATTATGTCCCCGATACTTACACTATCCTGATCTTCCAGTGCCGCTTCCAGTTCCTGGAGGAGCCGATTGAGATCCTGCTGCTGGGATTCTATACCGGAAAGATCGATTGAGTGCTGAATATCGGACCTGGCAGGAAGATAACCGAGGCATCTGAGCAGTTTTGAAAGCAGTTCACAGAGATTAAACACGGTATGCATGGCTTCACGCTGATCCATCGACTGCAGCTGGACAGAAACCTCCAGAATTGCCGGCATCAAATCCATAATTCTATCGGCTGCGTTCGCTGCAGATGCATCGGGATGTATTATCTCTCTTGATCGATCCTGCAGGATGGATCGTGCCATCTGGATAATTACGGCAACGGATTTCCGCTGTTCTTCTCCTGGTTCGTGTTCCTCGGCGCGAAGTGCCAGAATGATGGTGTGAAGATCGGTTCTTCCTTTACTATCACCACTGATTTCCCTGTTCAACTGATCCTGTATATAGGGATATTCCATCGCAATATCCTGAATCTGTTGTAGATTTCCCTTGAGAACGCCTTCTTCCAGCAAATTCAGGTAGTCATCCATTACGGTGAGGCCACGCAAGCGGTATTCCAGAGGACTGCAGGTTGTTATTTCCAGTTGCTGTGATTTTTGCGCTTTCTGCTTGCCGGTTTCTGGATCAGGCGGGGAAGAAATAGGTTTTCCGTCAAGCTGAACTTCAGCAATTATTTCACCGGCTGATTCAACCCAACTACCAAGTTGGTCAAGAACTACTTCTATGGTGTCTGTTTCATTTATTGTCACATCTAATTGCTGCTCGTTCATCCGGATTTTCATAATTGCCCTGCTTTCGTAATTTCTGTTTATCTATTGTTATTTGGATTCATGCTTTCAAATCGCTGTGCGTTTGACTCCATCTGTTGTATTGCCCCTTCCATACGTGCAAACTCACGTCGGAGTTGGTCCGCTGATCGTTCCAGCCGTTCATTATATGTTTCGATCTGCCGATCATTACGTGCTATGGAAGAGTCGATGGTACTGGTTCTGGTGGCAATTATACCGCCAGTCTGTGTATACGGTCGGGTAAGCCTGTTAACTTCAAAAGCAACGCCGCTGTTAACCGCTCCGTCACTGTTTGAATCGAAGCCGAAAAGCCGCCGTACGCCGTTGAAATCGCTCTGCAGGGCCTCATCCAGAAGGTTTTCATCAATCTGCAGATATCCGCGGAGGTTAGATGGATCAAAACCACGATTGCCTCCGGCTGCATTTGTTGAAACACCGATCTGCGACATCATGGAAAAGCCCTGTCCGTCTTCAGTGGGATACGCAGCGGATGTCGCATTCTGAAGTGATCGGATGAGCTGATTCAGGGTATTGTCACCTCTCATCATGCCCAACCGTTCCAATGCTGTTTCTCGTTCTTCTGTTGTGAAATATGCAATCTCGTTAACGATTTCCTCATCGGCACGTGAGAGAATCAACACTTCGGTAAAAAGCTGATTGTAGTATCCGGCAAATTCGATTATGGCATCTTTGCTTGCTTCACGATCTGGTCCGACCTGAACTTCAACCGGTTCAGCGCTTGCTCTCCTCAGGTTGAGGGTAGTTCCTGGTATAATGTCATCAATTCTGTTCTGCGGCCGCTGAAAATCGATACCATCCACCCGTACGATTGCATCCTGTGCGCTGGTCAGAGGATTTACGGCCTGGTAGTCACCGCGGGCAGCAGCATCATAGAGCCGGATATTTCTGACAGAAACCTCCTTCAGGCTGTTTCTGTTTCGAATCTCCAGACTGTCGGGGCTCTGCACCTGCAGATCCCTCAGCGATATATTTACGGTCTCGTATTCACCGCTTTCCCGCGGTGCAGGCAGACGAAATTCCCTGCTGCCGCTGCGGATAAACAAGGTATTCGGGTCTTCAACTACGGGAGGAGGTTCTGGTGGAGTCATATCCGGCAGATCTATCTCCAGGGCATGGTCGCGAAGGCTGACCCCCCGTAAGGTAATACTGTCCGCACCGGGAAGTTCCGGACCGGGGGGCGTAGTTATCTCGCTGCGTTCTTCCTCGGGAAGTGAGGTAATACGTACTTCCATTTCTATCCGGAGATCCTGTGCTTCCAGGGAGGGGAGGGGGATATCCAGTTTTGATTCCGCCTCGGCAATCGCCTCAGTGCGGTTTCCCGGCAGCTGTACCTGTATTTCAGAAGATCGTGCCTCTTCAATAAGTCCGATGTCCAGGGCAAACTGCACGGCATCATCCTCGAATCCCAGGGTATTATCCGCCCCTTCATGCAGGGATTCAATAATAAACCTGCTTGTGGATGGTGTATCCTGAACAACCCTTGTCCGTATGTGGTCGCCCATTCTTCGGTTCAGTGAGGTAATAAAGTTTTCCAGATTGCCGCCTCTGTAGCGCAGGCTGTGCTCCCGATCACCGATGGTGAAGGTGTATGTTCCTTCTGGGACCTGCAGATCGCGTGCAATCGGATTGCTGGAAAACCGGTCAGCGGCCGCAGTTTGACGTACAATTACATCAACACGGTCCTCCTCTGCGCTCCGTGATGCGGATGCTGTCAGGATCAGTTCATTACTGGAATTCGCTATTCTGCTTCTGAAAGGGCTGTCAATGCCGAAGAGTCTGTTTGATGCTGACTGGAGTGCAGAGAGATTCCTGTTGACCTCCTGCCATGCACGCTTCTGGGCTTCCTGTGTCTCGACCTGCCGCTCAAGGCGCCGAACAGGGGCTGCTTCAGCTTCAATGATCTTATCTATCTGTTCCTGAGAGAAAAATCTATTATTTACGCCAGGAATAGTTATATCTGACATCAGCAGTATCCCCGACCGCTGAACCAGCGGTCTATATTTCTTCGTCTATTAGCAGTCCGACAGCTTCCCGGATGCGCATGCTTATTCGCTGCAGCTCTTCGGGAGGCAGTTCTTTAATTACTTTATCGGTATCAGCATCAACGACCTTGATGATTACTCTATTCAGATCTGAATTGATGGAGTATTTCAGGCGTCTGTGAAGAAAACTGGAGGTCTGCTCGAGTTCTCTGAGGACAGGTTCCAGTTCTTTTACCTGCTTACGGGTCTGTTCCTGCTTTTCCGCTTCTTTTTTGTGAACTTCCGCTATTTCGGCACGGGCGGCGTCATTTTTGACAGCCTCAGCCTTGGCTGCGGTATGATGAGGTAGGTTCTGTGTTCGGGCATCTGCCCTTGTATCAATCTGGAAAGCCATTGCTTCCTCCCAAACCTGTTAATCAGGGTTCAAGGAATGAAGAGAAGGGGAGGCGCGACTCCCCCTCCTTCGTGTTGCATTTCCAACCAAAAGATGACGTCCAGAAATCTCTTGGGGAATCAGCGGAGGTCTTATCCCAGCAGCTGCAGCACGCCCTGAGGCATTACATTTGCCTGTGCAAGCATTGCCTGGTTTGACTGGGTCAGGATCTGGTTTCGAACGAATCCGACCATTTCTGATGCCATGTCAGCATCTCTGATCTGTGACTCGGCCGCCTGCAGATTTTCAGATGCGGTAGCAATTCCTTGCTGTGCCATCTGGAAACGGTTCTGGTATGCACCAAGATCTGCACGCTGACGGTTTACCGCCTGCAGGGCTGTATCAATAGCTCCGATTGCATTGTTAGCGCCTTCGGGGGTTGAAAGGGATATGACTCCATTCTCGCCCTGTGCGTCCATCAGGCCCAGAGCTGCAGCGGTCATTGTACCAATGTAAACCCGCTCGTTCTGGTCCATGTTTGCTCCAATCTGGAACTGCATGATCTGGCCTGTTGCAGAATCTGCTGCAAATGCGCCTGTCAGCATATTCATGCCGTTAAACTGCGCATGGCTGGCGATCCGGTTGACCTCGTCCACTAACTGCGAAACTTCGACCTGAATCTGCATTCGGTCTTCCGCTGTGTAAATTCCGTTTGCCGACTGTACTGACAGTTCACGTACGCGGTGAAGAATATCCTGTGTCTGCTGGAGATATCCCTCGGTTGTCTGAATGAATGAAACTGCGTTCTGAACGTTTCTCTCAGCCTGATTCAGACCTCGGATCTGGCTTCGCATCTTTTCAGATACTGCAAGACCTGAAGCATCATCGGCGGCTTTGTTGATCCGCATTCCGGAGCTGAGCTTCTCTATGCTGCTGGTAGTTTCTGATGTACGGAAATTCAGCTGTCGATTGGCAAACGCTGCGCTCGCATTGTGGTTAATTATCATATAACCCTCCTTGTTGGTTCTTCTTGGGCAAATCCGTTGCCCAACCTGTGCCGAACAACCCCCGATAAGTCTTCGCGCTTTCTTACCGGATGCTATTACGGGGAAACCGCCCTGATAAAATCAGGGGGTTTCTCCGCATTTCGACCTGAACCTGGAGAGTGTTTTTCAAAGAACAAGGGTTCCTTCCCTCAAGTGGAAGGAACCAAACCTCATTCTATAGGTTAATACTCTAACCCAAAAGTTGCAAGACTCCCTGAGTACGAACATTAGCCTGGGCAAGCATTGCCTGGCTTGACTGCATAAGAATCTGGTTCTTTACGAATTCAGCGGATTCTTCAGCCATGTTTGCATCACGGATTCGGGATTCTGCGGCCTGAAGGTTTTCAGCACCGATGTCGAGTCCCTGAATTGCGAATTCAAGGCGGTTTTGGTATGCGCCGAGATCAGCCCGCTGCTTGTTCAGAGTCTGCAGGGCTGCGTCCAGAGTTCCGATAGCTGCATTCGCATTATCGGGTGTAGAGAGGCTGAGTACTTCCTGTCCGTCCATGCTCATTACACCAAGGGCCTGTGCGGTCATTGTTCCAATGTGAACCCGTTCCCGCTGATCCATGTTGGCTCCGATATGGAAGTACATAGAAGCTGTAACCACGTTGTTTCCCTGGTCCTGCGCAAAACGACCGGTCAGCATGTTCATGCCGTTAAACTGGGCATGTGATGCGATTCGGTTTACTTCCGCCACCAGCTGACTTACCTCTACCTGGATCTGCATGCGGTCTTCGTTGGTGTAGATACCGTTGGCTGACTGTACTGCCAGCTCACGAATTCTCTGCATGATATCCTGAGACTGCTGAAGGTATCCCTCAGTGGTCTGTATAAAGGAAATACCGTTGGTTGCATTGGCTGAAGCCTGTCGCAGACCTCGAACCTGTGAACGCAGTTTTTCTGATACTGCCAGACCGGATGCATCATCACCTGCACGGTTGATGCGGAGTCCAGAGCTCAGTTTTTCCATGCTGCCGCTTACTGCCTTGTCATTGAGACCAAGCTGTCGGTTGGCGAACATTGCGCTCATGTTGTGATTAATAATCATTGTGATCCTCCTTGAATCGTTTCGCGGGCATCCTTGCCCTTTTTCAGTTCGGTAATCGTGGCCACTTTTACCAATTACTGTTTTTTTTTTCTCAAGCCATCCACAATTGTGTCCGACATTAAGATTAGGGGTAGGTCATGCTGCAGGCCCTCGGGACCTGAAACAAGAAAAACCCTTACCAACAGGATCGGCATCAGTACCGAAAATCTTTAACAAAAAAAACAATATTTATTTTAGACCGAGGAAATTGGCTTTTTCAGCGATATAATGGGGCCGAGGAAAATAAATGAAAAAAATATGCCTGATTCTGATTTTATCTGTATTCACAGTATTGCCTGCGGTCAGCCAACGCCCGAGAATCGCGGTTCTTGATATTCAGTCTTCAACCATTGATCCTGCCCAGGCAGTTATTCTTACGGATATTTTCCGGACCGAGCTGTTCAAAACCGCGCTTTTTCAGATAGTTGAACAAACACAGATCCAGCAAATTGTGTCAGGTGGCGAGGCGATTAGCAGCGGTACACTCGGCAGGCTTGCTGAAGAACTTGATATTGAGTCGATTATGGTTATGAACCTCGAAAGGCTTGGTACTGAACGCCTGGTTTTTAATGTCCGGATTATTGAGGTTCCTGACTTACTTCTTGTATATACCGAGAATTTCTTTCTGCCCAACGAAGATCATTTGTTTGATACCCTGGTTGAGCTTACGCAGAAAGTGCGACGTTTCTTTTCCGATGATGATACGGCATCGCTGTATACGGAAGATGCATGGTGGCTGCAGCTAGGCGCCGATGAACGCCAGATTGAATTGTTCGGCCAGCTTGGACTGGAGCCGGGGGATTATACCAGCTTGCGTCAGTATGATATAAGCTTTGGAATCGAGGATTTTGAACATGCCGTTCGACGTAATTGGGATCTGTCGGCGATTCAGCAGTTTTTTCAGGCCGAGATATCATACTACAATGTGAAGAGGGCTTTTTCTCTCGGATTGTTTTCCCTGGATCATTACCGTGCGGCTTTCCGCCCCAAGGGTTTTGATTTTAATGACTATATTGATGCATATGAGAACAACATTCTTTCTCCCGAGGAATACCGTAGGTACAGGGAGGGATACAGACGTGATCATCTAATCGCTGGTATTGGAGGTGTGGCAGATAACTTCCCGATTGTAAATGCAGATTTCGGCTATCCCCTGGTGCAGGTTGGCTGGGAACACTTCTGGACGAGTTATCAGCGGAATTTATGGAAAACAAGTTCCGAAGTAGGATTGAAGTTCCTTCTGATTGCACCTACGCCTTATCTGCGCTGGAACTTCTATATAGGTCAGCCTCCGTATTATCTGAAGCTTGGGGCCGGTGTAGCTTCCGAGCTTCTGCTTGGAGGTCATGTTTCGGTTTTCAGTTCTGTAGGGATCGAGGTTCTGGAACACTTCGAGGTATCTGTGCTAACAGCATGGACTGGAACTCAGCCCCAGGTTTCTTATACCGATCTTGAAACCCGGCGCGATGAACCGGGCTACGTGGGTCTGAGTTTCCCTTATTACGGAATCATGTTTAGCATGAAACTGACAAATTATTTTTTCTGAGAAGGTCTTTGGGGCCTATTCTCTACTGCGTAAGTGTTCCAGATATTTCAGGGCAATCGGGTCTTCCGGGTCATAATCAAGAACTGTCTCGAAGAAGCCTCGCGCCTGATCATAGTCTTCCATCTTCAATGCGAGTACACCAAAGTTGGAAATGACTTTGGTGTTTTGAGGTTCCGCTTTGAGGGCAGTTTCCAGTGCATGCCGAGCGTCCTGATATCGATTCAATTCCATGTAGCAGATTGCCAGCTCGTTCTGGGTATCTGCCTGACCGTGATGCAGTTCTGATGATTTTTCAAAAGCAGTGGCGGCGTCCTGATAGCGGCCAAGTCTCCTGAGACCCCAGCCAAGCAAAAACCAGGCGTTCCATACCTTGGGGTTGTCCCGGAGGAATTCCTGTATGCGTTCCAGGCCTCGTTCTTCCTGCCCCATAGCTATAAAGTCGTATGCTTCCTTGAACTTGGTATCCTGGAGATTCTGGGTTTCAATTGTCTGACGGAGTCGATTGGCTTTCTCAATCAGCTCTTCATCCTCGCCTTCGCTGATATAGGCCTGCAGATGATGAAGCGCCTGGTCAAATTCGTTATGTCGTGCATAGAAAAAGCCGGCATTTAGATGAGCGATAATAGGAACGTCATCCATTTGGAAGAGCTTGTGATATTCATTGAAAGCAGCTTCAAGGTATTCCTTTTGCAGGACTGTGTTTTCTATTTCCGAGAAAGCCTGGGCTCTCTGTTCGCAGATCAAGCTCAGATTCATCTGGCTGAGAGCATTATCCGGTTGCAGATTTGCGAGGGCACGGAAAATTTCTTCAGCAATAGCCATGTCTCTGTTTCGTGCTTTTATTACTCCGGTTTCCGAAAGTTCTTCGGGAAGATCTGGTTTTACAGACAAGATGAAATTCCTGAAATAATCAACATCCTGGTGATCGGGCTGGTATGCAAGTATTTTGAGCATCGCAGAGATAATGGCTTCCCATGAAAGTTCGCTGATCGACCAGTCCTGTTCCTGGCTGGATTCAACTGGAAGCAGTATCGATGGATTAATCTGGAAGCCCTCAATATTATGCTCCCAGTCTTCCGGTACAGAGATGTACATAATGTGCTCAAGGCTGGGGTGAGTGTGTTTCATTGCGGCTCCTTGTTATTCTCATTGTCCTGCGCCTCTAATTTCTGGACAGGGGTTTTCGGTTTTGTGATAGTTTTAAGGTATGCATTCAGTCGAAGTTTGTAGCGCATTGGTATAGTATCTTCCTTGAATTTAACGGCAAATGCTGCCAGGTCGCTACGGCCTTCAACCGGTTCAAATCGAATAATTGTTCCCGGAATATCTATGCTTTCTGGCGGTTCGGTAAACCCTAGTCGGAGTACAATATCTTTTTTGACCAGGAACTGGGCGACGCCCATAAGGATAATCTTGCTTCCTCCAAACGATATATCCCGTACTATACATTTCCGTGGAATACCGTCAACCATCAGCATTCCTCCCTTTGACGTCAGACTGAGATTCTGGATAGTAGTATTTGTCAGAACAACGCGTTCTTCCTTGCGATTATGGGCCGCACTGTTTGCTTCCTGTATACGGCCAAGGATTTCAATTAAATCGTTTGGAGGCCGCTGGGTGAATGTCATAGAGATGAAGTGCAGATTATTGTTCGGATCACCGGATTTATATGGAGTGAACCCGGTAATTCTACAAGGAACGAAAAAACTGATTGGGTTCCGCTTGTCACGCTGCAAAAAACTGAAGCGCAGGTTGATTGCAGCTTTACTTTCCTTCAGACTTTTCTTGAGTGTCGGCGTTATATTTGCTACTATCTTGGCACCTGACAAGGACGAGGAATAGATTACACAAGGCCATTGATAGCCCTGCAGTTTTATATAAATCTGCTTGGTGTTCAGCAGTGAGGCGCGAATCACTTCCTTGGTAAATGTTATATCAACATCCTTGAAAGCATCGTAGTATCGGGTTATCTGGGAGCTGGTAGTAATGGACATACCTTCTTGTCATTCCTTTGGCGGCCCAAGATGAAAGGCAGCGTTATATGAAAAATCTCTATGGCTTCGGAAATCCGCTTATGGACAGTATACACCATGTTTCAGAAGGTGTAATCATCTCGGCGGGCTTTGTGCCCGGCTCAATGAATCTGGTTGATTTACAGCAGCGTTCGGAAATCGAACGAATTGCAGGTCCAGGCAAGCAGACTGCCGGTGGCAGCTGTGCTAACACACTGCGCGGAGTTGCTCATCTTTCCTCTGCATCACAGGCGGATATTCGCTGCACCTACACAGGAGCTGTCGCGCATGATACACAAGGGAGGGCATTCGAATCAATCCTTCATGAGCTAAATATTCGTTCACATCTTGCATTCAAGCCGGATTGCTCAAGTGGGACATCCAACGTTTTAGTTAGCCCGGATGGCCAGCGTACTATGTTTACTTACCTTGGTGCATGCAGGGAGTTCAGCAGCAGTGATCTGCATATATCTTCTATTCAAGCCTCAGATGTGTTTTATACAACCGGCTATATGTGGGACAGCCCGGGCCAGCGACAGGCAGTTGAAGAGGCCATGAAAGCTGCCAGGGAAGCTGCCGTGATGGTGGCTCTTGATATAGCGGATCCTTTTGTTGCAGACAGATATCGTCCGGAACTCATGGCTGCGCTCAAGCTTTATTGTGACCTTGTTTTCTGTAATGAGGATGAATTACGCAGTCTTCTGGAGCTTCCGGACGCAGATAGGCAGTCACTTATGGATGCAGCCGGGCAGCATGACGTGACCTGGTTGGTCAAGCTGGGCGCTGATGGCTGCTGTGTAGTTAACCGATCACTCAAGTGTATGGTTCCGACGATCGCAGTTGAGCCACTTGATACAACCGGTGCTGGAGATGCATTTGCGGCCGGATATCTGTATGCTGTAATGCAGGGAAGGGGACATGAAGAAGCGGCGGTTGAAGCGAATCGACTCGCAGGCAGGGTAGTGTTGACTGAAGGTTGTGCCTATACCTCCTGAACACGGGTTTGTATTTAATCCTGCAGGCGTAGATCCAGTTGTCGGATAAGATCCTGTGTGATTTGCTGAATGTCGATTTGATGTTCGGGGTTTTTGCTGGTGCTGCTGCGAGCATGATCGGTTCCCAGCTGAGACTGTAGCTGGAAAAGTTCGTCTGCTACCATAAGCGCGGTGATAATGGAAATTTTCAGGGGGTCATCGGTTCGTACATTTCTGCCGGTATCGGCTATTTTATCTTCGAGGAACCGAAGCAGTTTTTCAACATACTCCGGTTCCTCATCGGTTGCAATGGAAAAGCTTGTACCTAACAGGTCTATCTGCACGCCGGTTCTCCGATTTTCATTAGAATATATCTAGTTCGGCCTCCGGCTGATGAGCCGGTTCCTCTTCATAATAATCGGTAACTTCTGTCTGCTGTTCATCGCTGTCCTGCACTTCGGCCTTGGCTTCTTCGTGTTCTTCATTGGAAGAATCGGGAGCTTCGGCGGCAGGAGGATCAGTTTGATCAGCTTCTTCTTCAATTACAATGCCTTCTTCGGCACCGCCGGCTTGTACAGGCTTGCTTGCCTGTGCAACCGCATCCTCAAGTGAATCCAGATGTGAAAGGGCATGTAGAATGCCTTCCTCTATCTGAGCATACTTCGTGCTGTGAGCGTCGATCTGATCCTGCAGTTCGGCAGCCCGGTTCTCGGCCATCTCGGCGCGTTCCTGCATTCTGCTGTTTTCCTGCTGTAATGTGTCGATCTTTTTGACTGCTGCGAGCACCCGCTCCTGCAGTCGCTGTATTTGCTCAAGCTGAATCATGCTTTACTCCCCGAGGTTTTTCTTCGCAGTCTTAACCAGTTCCTGGAATGCCTGCGGATCTTCAATTGCGAGGTTGGAAATAACCTTTCGGTTGATTGCTACCTCGGCTTTGTTCAGGCCAGAAATGAAGCGTGAATATGTAATGCCTTCATTTCGGCAGGCGGCAGAAATACGGGTAATCCAGAGTCGGCGGAATTCCCTTCTTCTTACCTTGCGGTCGCGGTATGCATAGCTGTGTGCTTTTGCAACTGCGTCTTTTGCAGTTCTGTGCAGCTTGCTTCTGCGTCCCCAATAGCCTTTTGCCTGTTTCAGAATTGCGTGGCGACGGTCTTTCCGTCTGGTGCCATCAACTGATCTTGCCATTATGGTCTCCTTGCATGTTCCGGTCTTATACCGGTAATCTCAGCCTGCGTTACGCGTAAGGCAGCAGTTGCCGTGCTCGCTTCTGTTCTGCAGGACTGAGAATTCCGGCTTTTCGGAGTTTTCTCTTCCGCTTGGTGGACTTTTTGCTCAGGATATGTCGAAGTCCCTGTTTTTTATACTTCACCTTACCGTTTTTGGTAATGGTGTAGCGCTTGGCCGCACTTTTGCGGGTTTTCATTTTAGGCATGTATTACCTTCCTTACCGTAAATTTGTATTACTTCTTGGTCAGCTTCGGACTGAGGATCATCGACATAAATCGACCTTCCATCATGGGCTTGCGATCTACTGCGTACCCGTCTTCAAGCAAATCCAATACTTTATCCAGTACTATCAATCCGCGTTCAGTGTGAGCAAGCTCACGTCCCCGGAAACGGATTGTGACTTTTACCTTGTTGCCATCTTCAAGGAAGTCTTTGACGTGCTTGGTTTTAAACTGCAGATCGTGAGGTTCAATCTTTGGCTGCATACGGATTTCTTTCAGCTGCGTCTGTTTCTGCTTTCGCTTTGTCTCACGGTTTTTCTTGTCCATTTCGAACTTGTACTTACCGTAATCCATGAGCTTGCATACAGGTGGATTTGC
>NZ_BAAHXT010000007.1:0-216331 GCF_054657935.1 Spirochaeta dissipatitropha
CAATCAACCAGTACACTATGAAGATCGAATGATCTATTACAACCAGGGAACAATCTATGCAGTAGAACTGCCGTATAAGATCAGCCGCAAGGGGAATCTGGTATTGAAATGAAGATGTTACTACAGACAATTATACTTATTGGATTACTGGGTTTCTTGTCGGCCTGTAATCTTTTTGTTTCCGCAGATGAAAAGGAAATTCTTGGTGTCCGTGTCAGTCTGGAATCTTCGTACAACAATCCACTGCATGCTGCGGTATGGGTGGAGGGGGCCAATGGAATGCTACTGACCGGTAGTTTGGTATTAGGGCTCACTCCAGATGATGAACGGGTTATTTTTTCATATGATAATAGTCAGGGAATGTACCGAACCACCATGGCAATACCTCGTTCTGGTAATTATACAGTAATTATAAGAAGTCTGGCTGCTGAAAGTGAATACAAGATTGTAGTCCCGCATACGGCTCTGACCGAGAGACCATCTATCCAGGTGTTACGAGATTCGGCAGGTAACTCTGCTATGACCGGTTCTGAGCTGCAATCATCCAGTGATATTGAATTTGCATGGGAATCCGTTCCTTATGCAGATGTGTATCAGTTACGAATTTCCCGGGCAGGGTCTGTCCTGTACGCAGCAAATACCGAAAGTCCTGTTTACTCCCTGGATGCAGGAGTTCTGGAAGCAGGAGTATTTCAAGCCCAGGTGGTGGCGCAATCTATTTCCGGGGATGCATTTTTTCAGACCGAAAATTATTCTTCAATAAGTGAGTCCCGTAGTCCACTTCTGGTGTTTGAGGTTAATGATTGATGAGGATCTTATCAATTCTCCTGCTTTTATATGCTGTTTGCTTTATGAGTTCAATTACTGCCTGCAGAGCTGTTGTCTCCGGGTCTGATTCAGCTGATGATAATTCTGAAGCTATCTTGCGCCCCCGGGATGGGCAGGTGTTCTCCGAGACTGAAAAAATTCATTTTCTCTGGCAAGATAATGGACTTTCTACAACTTTGTCGTCTGATCTGGATGGGGTTCTTGGTACAGATAATGGATTTTTCAGGTATCTTTCGGGAGGCAATCATAGAATTAAATTAACAAGACAGGATAAGGTTTTAGATGAAGTCATGATTCATATCGAGTATGGTGCAAGAAAATCAGGAGACCGAAATACATTTGTATTGAATGATACGTTCAATGTCATACCAGTACGTGCAGGCCGGGTTGCTGCAATGTTGCGGAACCATCTTGATGAAATTGCTGAATTTGAGGTGGATAGCAATGCCTGGGAAGGTATTTCGCCTATGCAATCAAATGCTGCAGGCTTATTACTGACTGAAAAATCTGACCCCTTACGCCCGTTCGGCGCTATTACCTGCAGTATGGATTCCTGGAAGAATACCTCTCAGCCAGGAATACCACGGCTTTATGGTAATTATCAACATTTTATAATGCCTTTATCGAGTGAGGTAGTAAAGCGGGTTTTTTATTTGCCTGATTTAGAGAAATTGAATACTGGTTTATATGTGCAGATTGAGGCAGACCTGGTATATGATGATCATCATGTTCAGCTGTGGATTGATTCAGAGAGTGTCAATGATTATTCAGCTGCTGTGGCTGCAATTCAGGAAGAAATCAGCAAACTGATTGTCCCTCGGGTGCGAGCGCTTTGGGGTTGGTGGATTAGTGATGTTCCCCTTGTTATACTGTTTTCGGAAAAACTGAATCAGAACGGGAATATATTAGGTTTTTTCAATCCCTCGGATCTATTTCCTGCCAATGATTCAAATGATCGATACCCTGAGGCAGTATTTTCCAATCAGGCTCGTATGATTTACGTAGCAGTACCCTCGGGTGAGTATCCTTTTCTGGACGATATAATATTGGCAACGATCGGACATGAGCTTCAGCACCTTATCCATTTTTATACTCAGACCTATACCGAGATACAGAATGGTTTCCGGGATGCACCATATGATGAGGTTTTTCTGGCTGAAGGGCTGGCACATCTTACTGAAGTGTTGATAGGCTATGGAATTACTGGTGGAAATATTGCCTTTGTAGAGAGATTTTTTCGGTCACCTCATTTATTTCCCTTGGGTGCTAATATTGATGTTCATGGGAAACGTGATAGTGCGGGTAAACGCGGTGGTATGGTGGCCTTTCTTGCCTGGTTGGTCTGGGAGTACGGTGGTGTTGCCTGGGATGAGGATGATCCTGGTATTCTCATTGAAAACGGGGCAGTTAAACTACTGAGAGATATAATCAGTAGTCCGCACCGTGGTTGGAGAAGTATAGAATACGCAACAGGATTGAGTTCACGTGTACTATTGCAGAACTGGTTCCAGTATATACATGATCAAATCTCTTTTCCAGATCAGCTACAGTCTGAAATATATGATACACACACACTGCAGGCCTTGAATATACCTCTTGTCGGATGACCCTGGTTGATAACGGAATCCGTTTCTGTGCACTTGACAGGGCCGCCTTTACTGCCTGCCGGGAATTATGTACTGCCAGGAAAAACGTTTGCCTTGTTTCAGCATATCAGACAGCATGGGGTTCAGAATGCTGAAATCTCGGTCTCACTAAAAAACGGAAGTAATATTCTGCTTGATCAGTTGATTGTGGAGTAAATTATATAAAATATAGAAACTAACTCAGCTCTGTTCCCCGACAATTTTCTTGATTTTCGAGATTTCTTCGTTGGACAGGGGGCGGACTATTCCGTAGTTGCTGGCTTCGGTGTTGATGAGCATATGATCCTGTACGAGTTTGTCATCTGTGCTTACCAGAACTCTGACTTTCGGTGCCCGGTAGTTTCCCTGGTTGGTTTCGACAACCATGCCCTTTGATCCATTCTGGAGGAGTACATAGGTGCCGAGGGGATAGACAGAGAGAATCATGATCAGGATTCGCAGTACCGATTCATCGTACATGGTTCCTTTGCGCTTCAGCATGTCCATGAGTGATGCGTGTCCGTTAAAGGCACCGCGGAAGGGGCGTTTTGCGGTGAGTGCTGCGTAGGTACTGGCTACGTTGATTATTCTTGCATAACTGCTGATTCTGTCGCCGGTGAGTCCCCTGGGGTAGCCCGATCCGTCCATGTTTTCACGACATTCCAGAACGCCGAGACAGACACTCATGGGAAACGAGTTCTGCTTGAGTGTTTTGTAGCCAAGCAGGGTGTGGGCTGTTATGGCTTTCTTCTCTGTCGGGCTGAGCATTTTCTTGCTCATGTATATGCTTGACGGGAGCTTGATCATACCCAGCTCGTGCATGAGTGCGGCGGTACCAAGCTCTATGAGCTTATGATTCGGCATTTTCATGGTTGCGCCGATTGCAACAGAAATGATTGTTGTTTTGATGGAATGTACCACGATGTAGTTCTGGGCATCGGCATTGAACTCGGTGATCCGCAACAGGTACTGCTTGCGGTTGTGAACCTGGTCGATTATTTTCTTTACCTGTTCGGTTACGTCGTTCAGTGATACATGGCCTTGTTTGACATATATTGAAAAAATCCGCTCAAGGAAGTTTATGCTCTGCATGAAGAACTGCTGGCTTGCATCAGCTGCGGAGCTTTCTTTGGCATCTGAACTGAAACCAGCTACGGCCTGGGGTTGACCTTCTTCGGGTTCGGTTTCGTCGCCAATGGCCAGAGATGAAATCTGCTGGTCCTGCTCCGAACCTTCGCAGGATACATAATCAATTTCCCATTTTTTAAGGCGATCAATCATTTCCTGATATACCGGAATTTCCGGTGTCAGAAGAATAAACTTATCGTCCAGATAGACGGGTTGAGAATAGTATCTTCCGACGCGAAGCGTATTTACCAGTATGTCTGCCATCTTTGTACCGTTGACCCCTTATTTCAATTAAACTACACTTTTACTTCTATATATATTATAGGAGATTTCAGCATGAATTTTAAGGCAATTTTCTTACTCTTTAACATAATTATACTACTTTCTTTTGCATTTATCATATTTTTACCGTTTATTTTGCTTGATGCAGAATATACAAGATTGTTCTGGTCTTCCAACTGGTACCTTGCGGCGGTATTTTTTGCCTTCTTTGCTGGTATAAATGCGTATTTTCTGCGCTTCTGGAAGGTGTATCAACTTCTCGAACGAGAAGACTGGACTAATCTCCAGGCTTACCTCAAGGCTGAAATCTTGGACAAGCAGCGTTTTCGTTCGCAGTACCTGCGGCTCTATATTCACAATGCGGTAGTACGGTCAAAACCGTCTGAAATTCTGGAATTGAGGCAGCTACTTGAAGAGAAGAGTCCTCGAATGCATGTCCGCTTCGGACTGCTGCTTGGTTTGCCATATATCCTGGAAAATAATCATTCAGAAATGGAGAGATTCTACTCTGGTCTTCGTGGTCAAGCCACGGGCAATGATGCTGTCTGGATCGAATGGCTGTATATATTTTCTGTATTCCTTCAGCATCGGCTTGAGGAGACTAAACCATTGCTTGAAAAAATAATCAACCGCCGTCGTAACTATCTATTGCGGGCAATGGCCCTGTATATGTATGATGCAGCTGCGTACAAGGATAGGGAATCACGTGACTTTCTGGCTGCAGAGAAGGCACGCCTTAAGGCAGTGGATTCCCGGAAGCTTATGGGCATACTTGAAAAAGAAAAAGAGAATGTTGTTGTTCTTATTCTTGATCAGTTTATCCGTGATGCATTGAACTGGCTGTATGCGGATAAGGAGACATCGGATGATTGACCCGGTCAGGAAATCACAAAAGCTGGCAGATGTTTGTTATGACATCCGCGGGCCGGTTCTGAAGGAAGCCAGGCGCCTGGAGGAAGAGGGCTTTCGCATTCTCAAGCTCAACATAGGTAATCCGGCTCCCTTTGGCTTCGATGCTCCGGATGAGCTTTTTCACGATATGATTGTTAATCTGAGGAATGCCCAGGGCTATAGCGACAGCAAGGGCTTGTTCTCAGCCCGGAAAGCGGTCATGCAGCTGTACCAGAAACGCGGTCTGCTGGATGTACAGATTGAGGATATCTATATCGGCAATGGTGTCAGTGAGCTGATTTCCATGTCCATGAATGCCTTGCTGAACAACGGTGACGAGGTGCTTATTCCGGCTCCTGATTATCCTTTGTGGACTGCAGCGGTTACCCTGTCAGGTGGGAAAGCTGTTCATTATCTCTGCGATGAGCAGAGTGAGTGGCAGCCGGACCTGGCAGATATGGAAGCAAAGATCACCGATAGAACCCGGGCAATTGTGGTAATCAATCCGAATAATCCGACCGGCTCGGTCTACAGTCGGGATGTGCTGCAGAAGATCTACGATCTTGCGGCCCGGCACAAGCTTATTCTGTTTGCCGACGAGATCTACGACAAGATTCTCTACGATGATGCCGAGCATGTCTCAATAGCTACCCTTGGAGATGAGGTTCTCTGCGTTACCTTTAACGGTCTCTCAAAGGCCTACAGGGCTGCTGGTTTCCGTTCGGGCTGGATGCTGCTGACCGGACCCAAATTGCGTGCCAGCGATTACGTTGATGGACTGGATATACTTGCCAATATGCGTTTGTGCAGTAATGTACCGGCACAGTTCGCTATTCAGGCATCTCTGGGAGGGTATCAGAGTATCAATGACCTGATTCTGCCCGGCGGCAGACTGAGAGAGCAGCGCGATATTGCCTACCGTCTCCTGACCGATATCCCGGGAGTCACCTGTGTAAAGCCGAAGGGTGCCCTGTATCTCTTTCCGCGTCTGGATCCGGAAAAACTACCGATTAAAAACGATCAGGATTTCATTTTCCGGCTGCTGGTGGAAAAACGACTCCTGCTGGTGCAGGGCAGTGGTTTCAACTGGCCTGGGACTGATCATCTGAGAGTTGTGTTTCTGCCGGACAAGGATACCCTAATAGATGCCATGGGGCGATTACGGGATTTTATCGAGAAATATCCGGGCGACGCCTGAAATCCTGCTGACGCAAGGGGGCAGAGCCGCAGGCGCGCCTGCCTTCCTGCATAACTATTGATGGTCACAAATCAGTATTATATCTCTTCTGTCATACATGAATTCTCTTGCGTATGAATGATTTGCATTGCGTGGATTCTTTGGGTATACTGCGCCAATGAGTGTACGTGTACGTTATGCCCCGTCGCCGACGGGGATGCAGCATATCGGAGGAATCCGGACTGCATTGTTCAATTATTTTTTTGCACGGGCGAATGGCGGGCAATTTATTCTGAGAATTGAGGATACCGACCAGGAACGTTTTCACCCGGAGGCTCTGCAGGATATTTATGATTCCTTCCGCTGGCTTGGAATCGACTGGGATGAGGGGCCTGATCGCGGAGGCGAGTACGGTCCCTATGTGCAGTCGGAGCGGGTGGAACTGTACAGGGATTATGCCCGGAAGCTGGTGGAGTCCGGCCATGCGTACTGGGCCTACGATACTCCGGAGAGACTCGAGGAGATGCGGAAAAAGCAGGCTGAGAGCAAATCGAAGCACCAGGGTTATGATCGTTTTTTTCGGGATATGGATGAGAATGAGCGTGAGGAGTACCGTAAGCAGGGGATTCCCGGGGTTATCCGCTTCAAGGTTCCGCTTTCCGGTGAGACCGCTATTCATGATCTGGTTCTGGGCGATATAAAACGGAAAAACGAGGATGTGAGTCCTGATCCGGTTCTGCTGAAGAGTGACGGGTTCCCGACCTATCACCTGGCGAATGTGGTGGATGATCATCTCATGGGTATCAGCCATATAATGCGTGCACAGGAATGGATTCCTTCAGCTCCGCTGCATGTGCTGCTGTACCAGGCCTTTGGCTGGGAAGCGCCGCAGTATGTACATCTGCCGATGGTTATGGGCAAGGACGGGCAGAAGCTGTCAAAACGTCACGGGTCTACGAGTCTGCAGGAGTTCGTAAAGCAGGGATATCTTCCCGAGGCAATTATTAATTATGTATCGCTGCTGGGTTGGGCTTTTGATGACAAGACGGAGTTTTTCAGCCGTGAAGAGCTTGAGAAGGTGTTTTCGGCTGAGAAAATTGCGAAGAGTCCGGCGGTTTTTGATTACCGTAAGCTCGAATGGTTCAATGGTCAGTATATCCGGCAGAAGAGCAATGGCGAATTGCGGGAGCTGCTGTTGCCGCTGCTGGCCGGGGCGGGATTGATTTCCGAAGAACCGAGTGCCCGGGAGTCTTTCCTGATTGACGGGGCAGTGCCGCTTGTGAAGGAGCGTTTGAAGTTCCTGACGGATGCACCGGAAGCCTTATCGTTTCTGTTCAGGGAGCCGGAGGGGATTACTGCAGAGAATCTGATTCCGAAGAAGAGTGATGCGGAGTCAACTCTGAAAGCCCTGGAGCTTGCGGCAGAGATTCTTGGTGATTTTGCTGATCTTGATGAAGAAGGGTTTGATGCTCGTTTTCACAGCTGTGCTGAGGAGAACGGGATGAAGGTGGGAGCCTTGATGATGCCGGTGCGAATTGCGGTTACCGGTTCGAAAATGTCTCCTCCGTTACATGGCAGCATTGCGCTGCTGGGAGCCGAACACGCAATCCGTCGGATTCGCGTGGCTGCGGAAATTCTGAAAGACTGATTACAGAAAGGGATTGCTATATGAGTGATAAAAAACAGATCAAGAACAAGGAAATGGAGAACATTGTTTCTCTTGCCAAGCGGCGCGGGTTTATTTTTCCGTCCTCCGAGATTTATGGCGGATTGTCTTCAGCCTGGGACTACGGTCCCTTAGGTGTGCAGCTCAAGAACAACCTGCAGCAGTTCTGGTGGCGGGAAATGACGCAGCTTCATGATAATATTGTCGGTATTGATGCTTCTATTATGATGCACCCCCGCGTATGGGAGGCCAGCGGCCATGTAGAGAACTTCTCCGATTTAATGGTTGAGGATACGGTAACCAATGAACGTTTCCGCTTCGACCTGCTGCCCGAGGAATGTCAGAAGGAAATGAAGAGCCCGAAGGGGAATCCCCTGTCAGAGCCGAGGCAGTTCAACCTGATGTTTTCAACCCACCTCGGACCGGTGGCTGATTCCGGTTCCAAGGTGTATCTGCGTCCGGAAACAGCACAGGGCATCTATGTGAACTTCAAGAATGTGGTTCAGACTGCCCGGGTAAAGGTGCCTTTTGGTATTGCCCAGGTCGGAAAGGCTTTCCGGAACGAGATCGTGACCAAGAATTTTATTTTCCGTACCTGTGAGTTTGAACAGCTGGAAATGCAGTATTTTGTCCATCCGAAAGAGGATGAGAAATGGTTCGAGTTCTGGAAGGAGCAGCGGATCCGTTATTATGACAAGTTGGGTATTCGTCCCGAGAAGCTGCGTTTCCATCAGCACGGGCCCGATGAGCTGGCGCACTATGCGAAGGATGCTTTTGACATTGAATATGAATTCCCCTTCGGCTGGAAAGAACTTGAGGGTATTCATAACCGGACAGATTTTGACTTGAGCCGGCACAGCGAATTCTCCGGTAAGGATCTGACCTACCTGGATGATGGCAGCAACGAGCGTTTTCTGCCGTATATCATTGAAACCTCAGCCGGTTTGACTCGCGGACTTCTTATGGCTCTCTGCGATGCCTATGAAGAGCAGGAACTCGAAGGCGGGGACAGCCGGACTGTGTTGCGTTTTCATCCGAATATCGCACCGATTACGGTAGCGGTTTTTCCTCTGGTAAAAAAGGATGGTCTGTCCGAGCTTGCACGTGAGATCGAGAAGGAGCTCCGTGAGGATTTCAGCACATTCTACGATCAGAGCGGGGCGATCGGGCGTCGATACCGTCGGATGGATGAGGCCGGAACACCATATTGTATTACCGTTGACTATGATACCAAGGATGATCAGACCGTGACCCTGCGTTATCGTGACAGCATGGAACAGGTCAGAATTCCGAGAAGCGAACTGGTTCAGCATATCAAGCAGGCCAGCAAGGAGTATCGCCGTGTCTGATTTCAATGGAGCCAGTGCTCTCAAGGTGCTTGAGGAGCGCGGTTTTCTGCAGCAGTGTACCGACCGTGAGGGGCTTGAACGGCTACTCTCGGATGGTCCTGTGCGTTTCTATGTCGGTTTTGATCCCACGGGGAGCAGTTTGCATGCAGGGCATATGGTGCCGATGTATGCGATTGCTCACCTGGCGATGGCCGGGCACAAGCCGATAGCCCTGGTGGGCGGTGGTACGGCCAGAATCGGTGATCCCTCAGGCAAGTCCGAAATGCGGAAAATGCTCACTATCGAACAGATTCAGCAGAACGCGGTGAGCATAGGTGAACAGCTGCGCTCATTCCTGGAGCGGACGGTCGGGGACAGTGCAGAAATAAACCTGGTCGATAATGCCGATTGGCTGGCCGGGCTGAACTATATAGATTTCCTGCGTGATGTAGGGAAGCATTTTTCCGTGAATCGCATGCTTACATTCGAGGCCTACAAACAGCGTCTGGAAACCGGACTGAGTTTTATCGAGTTCAATTACCAGCTGCTTCAGAGTTATGATTTCTTTGTTCTGAATCGTGACCAGGGTGTAAGGCTTCAGATCGGGGGAGATGATCAGTGGGGTAATATTGTTGCCGGCATTGATCTTACCAGGCGTCTCGGGGGTCCGGAACTTTTTGGGCTGACCATGCCTCTGGTGACCAGAGCCGACGGCAAGAAAATGGGGAAATCAGAGAAAGGGGCTGTTTTCCTTGATCCCGAAATGTATACTCCCTATGATTTCTTTCAGTACTGGCGGAATGTGCCGGATGCGGATGTAAGAAAGTTTCTGCTGATTTATACCTTCCTTCCTGTAGATGAAATCAATGAATTGACTTCCTGTGAGGGACAGGCTCTGAATGCAGCCAAGGAACGTCTGGCGTATGAGCTGAGCAGGCTGGTGCATGGTGATGCTGCGGCGGATGAAGCGCTGGCCGGGGCCCGTGCAGCGTTTGCTGGAGCAGGCAGCCGGGAGCAGATGCCAGGCAGTGAAATTGAACGAACCAGACTTGTAGCTGGTATTCCGCTGGTCGATCTGTTTGTCGAGACCGGTCTCTGCGCTTCAAAAAGCGAGGTCCGACGTCTGATCAAGCAGGGTGGGGCCAAAATAAACGACAGTAAAATCAATGATCCCGAAGCAGTAGTTTCAGAGGATTCTCTGAGCGGTTCCGAGGCTGAGATGGTTCTCAGGGCCGGGAAGAAACGCGTGCATCGGCTGACAGTAGTATAGGCCTGATTTTGCTTGCCTGCATGGCAGAGGAGAGGCATTGTATGTCTGGTAAAGATGAAATTTCTGCTGATTTACCTGGAGTCCCTGGTGAGAAGAAGCTTTCTGAACAGAGAGCCCAGGTGATTATAAGGCGGGCTATTGAACTGCAGCATGCTGCGGACCAGGCGAGCATGTCGTCTCATGATCAGCAGAACCAGGAGGACCGGCGGCATGATGCCGGTGCCGATGGAAGCGGTATGGACGTGGGGATCATCAAGGCTGCGGCAATGGAGGCCGGTGTTGAAGCCGGGAAGTTCCGGATTGCACTGGCTGAATCGGAATTGCTGCAGTATACCGGACGTACTCCTGAGGACAGGCTTCGTTCTGCTGAGTCCTATCTCGGATCACGTGAGCGTTGTATCGTTCATACAGCTGTAATCAACGGGGCTGCGGAGCTTGTGTATAATAGCCTGATTGATTTATTCAAAAACGAGATATACGGCCTGAATATATCCGGGGTTTCGGATGTGCCGGATGATGCAGGTGAAAAACCCCTTATTGCCGTTTCCCTTGACAGTTCTGCGGTCTGGAGTCTTGAGTCCGCCAAAAAACTTGAATATGCCAATGGGCTCTGGTATGGAGATGTGAAGGAATTCCTGGTTGTTGTTGAATCGCAGGCAGAAAACCGGACTGCAGTAACCCTCTATGCACCGCTTGAAAGATCCCTTTCACTCAACAGTAAAATCGGCAAATGGCTTGCAGCTGTACTCAGCCCGGCTGCTGCTGTTGCAATATTTGCCCTGTCCTCATCTGCTGGACTGGCATTACCGGCTGCCGCCGGTACTGCTCTTGTCACCAGCCTTGCCGGATGGTTCCTGTTGCGGAAGGGAATCCGTTCTCTGTATAAATGGGGTGTTTCAAAATCCAGGGCCAGCCTCAGGAAAATTCTGAATCAGCTTGAGCTGAATCTCAGAATTCCCTGAGCATCTCCCAGCATCTGTGTATTTTCAGATTCCGGAAGTCCTCCGGAATAGTGCGTGGGGTCAGTTCTCTGACCTTCATCTGCCGAGGAATTTCCTGCTCGGAGAGTTTGAACTTCCTGAAATTGGTTGAAAAAAGCAGGATGCCCTGATTCGTCAGCAGTTTGCTGCAGCTTTCTATGAGTTTGATATGGTCACGCTGTACGTCAAGCACGCCTTCCATTTTCTTGCTGTTGGAGAAGGTAGGTGGATCAAGAATGATTATGTTGAAACGTTCTGATTTCTGTACAGCCTCTTCCAGATACGCAAAAACATCCATATTGAGGATTTCATGTTTTCCGGGAAAGGGGCCGTTAAGATCCATGTTTCGGCGTGCCCATTCGCAGTAAGTATGTGAGAGATCCACGGACAGGGTCTGTTCGGCACCACCGGCAGCTGCGTATACACTGAATGATCCGGTATATGCGAAGAGATTCAGAACCCTGGCTCCAAAAGCCATATCCATGACATATTTCCGTGTGGTGCGATGGTCGAGAAACAAGCCCGCGTCCACATAATCAGACATGTTGAGGATAAACTTCAGGCCGTATTCTTTTCCGATTACTTCAACCTGCTGCTGATCGAATTTTTCGTACTGGCTTTTTCCCCGCTGACGCGTCCGCGATTTCATGAATACGCGCTCAAGTGGTACGCCAACACCTCTGGCAGCAGCTTCGCGCATCGCTTCGAGCCATATTTCATGCTCCTCGGGAGTACGGTCATGAGGGCGGTCGAATTCGGCCATATTCAGATGCCCTTCATATTCATCGATTATAAAGGGAATTTCCGGAATATCACGCTCGTACAGCCGGAAGCAGCTTATGTCATTTCGCTTCGCCCATTTCCATAAATGCCGGCGGCGTTTTTTAAGTCTGTTGATCAGCATATCCTGCTGAAATGCAATAGTGTCCTGCATTAGTAATCCTTTTGTGCAGTCTGGAGATCACCGGAGACGCTTGCATCCGGTAGAACTCCGGATTCCTCCATTCGTTCAGCCTCTGCCAGTCCCATTTTAACCGATAACACGGCATAGCCGGAGGATAGATCCTCTTTCTGAACAACGATGCCTGGCGGTAATTTCAGCTTGACGTTGGTGTAGTTCCAGATTGCCTGTATGCCTGCAGCCACGACCCTGTCAGCCGTTTCCTGAGCTACATACGAGGGGACTGTAAGTATAGCTATTTCCGGTTTATTAAGTGGAATAAAGCTTTCCAGCTGATCCATTGGAAGGACCTGGGTCCCGTTAATCATTGAGTTCTGCCTGGCGGGGTCAGTATCAAAAGCTGCAATAATGGAGAGTCCATTCCTCTTGAATTCACTGTAGCCCAGCAGGGCCGTTCCCAGGTTACCTGCACCCATCAGAATGGCACTGTTGATCTGGTTCCAGCGTAGAAAGGAGGATATAGCGCTGAGCAGTTCATTAACCGAGAATCCAACCCGCGGTTTGCCGACGATGCCGGTGACTGCCAGGTCTTTTCTGACCTGAATCGGTTCCAGTTCAAGTTCCTCGGCGATAATTGTTCCGGATATAAATTCCAGCCCATCACGTTTTGCGGCCTCAACGACCTGCAGATAGGATGGTAGGCGTTTGATAGTAGGTAGACTTGCCGGGCGGGTGTTGTTCATCCGCGCCTCCTTCATAATTCTTCCGTGTACGGATATTTATTGAATCCGAAGATATTACCTGATAGTATATACCAGTCGCGGGAGGTTGTCATCTTAAATAGTGCATTAAATATCGATTCGCTGCATGAAATATGCATTGAGCGTTTATTATCCGATGGACGCGGCATGGGCCGCATTGACGGTCTTGTTTGCTTTGTTTCCGACGCCGTTCCCGGTGACACCTTACTGGTTAAAATCACGGCGGTCAAGAGCGGCTATGCCGAAGCTGAGATTGCTGAAATCCACGAGGCATCGGAATACCGCGTTGAACCCTTTTGCAGGCATTTCGGCGAGTGTGGAGGTTGCCGTCTGCAGCATATTGATCCTGGTATGCAGTTCCGGTTGAAGTGTGATTCATTTCTTGATTCCATGAAGAGAATCGGGAAAATACCGCTGGACAGGCTGCCCGAATTGCAGAGGATCAAGGGCCGGGATAAAGGATATCGGAACCGTATGCGTTTTGCTGCTCTACCGGATGCTGAGTGGGGACTCCGAAAGCGTTCTTCAGTAGATGTTTTTCCTGTCTGGGAGTGTCCGGTTGCCCATCCAGGGATTCAACATGCGCTCCAGACCTCTGCATGTCCGCAGCACATCAGGTCAGGGAATGATTTTTCTGTATTTGCCGATGATAATGCAGTGTTTTTTTCAGGTGAGTTGGCTCACACCGGGTTGCTGGGGCATAGTTTTTCATTCATGGCCGATGATTTCTTTCAGAGTAATACCGGCGTTTTTGAAAAGTCGATCGACCCGATATGTTCCGGAATACAGGAAGGGCTGGTGGCAGATCTTTACGGCGGTATTGGAGTGCTGGCTTATTTTGCAGCCGAGCAGAACAGGGCTGTGAGTTCACTGTCTGTCGACTCATCTGATTCAGTACGAACTTCTGATGCCAGAATAACCTTCAGAAAGATGAGTGTTGAGAAATGGGTCTCCAGCCCTGAATCTGGTACCTTTTTCAGCTGTATTATCCTGGATCCCCCCAGACCGGGATTATCAAAGAAGGTTCTTTCCTATCTGACGGATCAGGCACGCAGCAGTGAAGTTCGTTATATGAGCTGTAATCCTGATACTTTTGCAAGGGATGCAGGGGATCTGCTCAGAAAAGGCATGCAGCTGAAATCCCTGTATGCAATGGACTTTTATCCCCACACGGCTCATCTGGAGGTTCTTGGAGTTTTTACTTATGCATAGCAAGAGAAATTCCGGAACCTGGCTGGTTTTCTTTCTTCTGTTTTTCCTGCCGGTACTGTCTCTGCATTCAGAGCGGCTACAATGGCATTATACCGCATCAGGTGCTGTGCCGGCTTTTCCCTTGATCATGGACGGAAGTAGAGAAGCAGTTTTTCATGCCGACAACCGAAGAATCTATATTCTGGATACGGTTACAGGACAGATCCGGCATCAATTCCAGACAGGCTTACGCCCGGGAAATTCCCTGCAGACTTTCTCCTCAGGAGATTTCCTTCTACAGCTCTACAGCGGTGGACTGGCACGGTATTCGTTAAAGAAGGGTGTCCAGTGGCTCAGTCAGCCGAGAATCTCGGTGCCACAGCTGCAATTCTCGGATTTATATCCGTTCAGAATGTTTTATGAGCCTGTTCAGGCTTCAAATGGATATGTTCTGCAGTTTGACAGAAGCGGTATCATACGTGCGTTTAATCCGCGGGGACATTTCCTCTGGTCCGTTCAGCTGGATTCAGAGATATCAGGCCAGCCCATAGCATGGCAGGGAGGCGCACTTGTTCCTTCTCCTGAAGGATTGCTTTCCTGGGTAGCCTGGGATGGAACAACAAGCCGGTTTACAGATTTCACTGCTCCTCTTGAGTCGCTAAGCAGGCTGTATAATGACAGAATTGCTGCTGCTATTGCCCTGCCGGAAAACAGGAGCGGGGTTGCTGTTTTAGATAGTCAAGCCGGGGTACGGGCTGCCATGGAAACAGAGAGTCCAGTCCTGTCTGTGTCAGCGGCTTCTTCATCGGCCTACGGTTCAGCTTCTGTTCTGATTCATACAGCAGACGGAATCATTCTCTGGCTATACGAGGAAGGAAGAGAGATTAAACATGCTGTGGCAGGAGACTTTGCTGTTCCGGCAAGCGATGGAACCGTGTATGTAGCACGGAAAAGTGGACGCATTATGCAGCTTGATCCAAGATACGGAATTCTCTGGGAAACACGTTTGCCAGGCGGCGCCGAAATTCAGGGGATTCAGCTTCTGGGAACCGGCGGACTTCTGGTTCAGGATAATCAGTGGACCCAGTTTTTCTACGATGCACCAGCGGCTATTGCAAGGATACTGCCCAGCCTGGATAGAGGGATTTCAAGACATGCGGATTATGAGATTTTCCGTGCACAGATTGCTGATACTCCGAATCAGGGGGCCCGGAATTTCGTTGAGCGCGTGGAAGAACGTCTGGATGGCAACAGGGCTGCCGGCAGAATAGATGGATACAGCGAGCTGCTGAAACAGGTGGTAACCTCAGGTGCTGGTATCGATCCACGGATACGGGAGCAGGCAGTGATGCTGCTGGGTCGAATCGGCGGAAGCAGGCAGGCTCAGTTCCTGGTTGAGCTGGCTGCCCGGGAACAGAATGCCAAGGTCCTGGGTGCTGTGTTTCGCTCATATGGTGACAGTGCTGTTGACAGCAGCGGGCTTGCTAATGTGCAGCAGCTGATCCAGCGTGAAAGCAGGCAGCGGAGAGATTCCGCTGTTGCGGGTGGAGCTTTATCACTTCTGAGATCTATCCAGCCATATATTGCTGAAACGGATATGCCAATAGCTAAAGCTATTTGTCAGGAAATACTGGAGAATGCATATATTCCTGCATTACGTTATGCAGCCTCTGATCTTCTGCGGGAGCTTTCCTCTGGTTTTTTGCAGGAAAACAGGTTAAGGTAATAAATGAAGAGGAGAGGTTTATGCTAGATACGAAGCAAATGTTTTTTGCATTTCTGCTCACTGTTTCCTTCATACTGCCAGTTCATGGTTTTGAAGTGGTCGAAGAGGAACTACAGTTTGACGAACCTCCACAAATAGAATTCGAAAACTATACCGGACCGCGCAGTATTATATCAACCGCAGAGGAAATAGCAGGAATCGGTCGATTTCTGGGTACCGCCAGAGAGCGGCAGTTGAATGAGTTGAGGTATGTGAATCGGTATAGAATTGTCCGTGCTGTGGATCGTGATGCCCCGATTGGACTTCATGCTGATATTCTTTTTATTCTTGAAGATGCACGTGTTGATCATATAGATAATATCCGCCGCATTCTCAGTGCTTATCTTTCCGAGACCTACGGATACAGCTCTGCTGATGCAGCTTTGCTGGCACGCTTTATAACTGTATATAATGCAGTGCATCATCAGGATCTTGAGTTTTATACTGCCCGCTATACCCCGCATGTCCTCAGCTTTCTGAGCCCTTCGGGGGCTGGTCTTCCCCTAAGTTATCGCCAATGGCCCGGAAATAGTGAAATTTTAATACCCATACGTGATCCGGATGCAACTGGACGCCTGGGAATTATTGGTCCTGGTGAGCTTATAGACCCTGCTGTAATGGAGGATCTTCGCTCAAGACGGGATATGGGGCTTGAAGAGCGTCGGGATATGGTTGATTTCCTGGAGCGGCTTATTGAGGAAGAAACACAGGAAGCCGAATCCGAGCGGGCAGATATTGCTGCTGAACGGGAAGATATTGATGAACAGCGTACCGCTCTGGATGCTGAACGTGAAGAAATTACCGGGATGGAAGAACCTGATCCCGAGCGACTTGCTGAAATCGACGAAGAGGAAGAAAGGATAATTGAGCGTGAGAGGGAAATCGAGGAGCGGGAAGAAAGGGTTACTGAACGCGAAACACAAACTGAAGAGGTTCGGGAAGAGCTTGATCGTTTGCGGGAAGATATCGTAGATGACCGCGAAGAAATTATCGATGCAGATCCACAGGAGGAAGTCACAACTGCCGTTGGTCTTCCCGGACTGTTTCCTATGATGCTGGTCGTAGATACAGGTCCATTGCTCAGGAGTCAGCTGGTGCTGGTAGAGAAAAGCAGCGGACGCATTGCCGGACGTTCTACCGCTTCGAATCTTATCGGACGGCAGATGCTGATCAGACCAGAGGGTATAATTGCTGTGAGCGGGACACAGAACGCAGCTTATCTGAGTCGCTTCGATCAGGAGTCACTACAGCTTGTTCAGCAATCTGAAGAGCAGGTAGTGCCTTCCGCTGCACTTGTGTTTGCCAATGGGCTTATACTTACAGCAGTTGTGGATGGTAATAATGCTTACCTCGCCGGATTTACCCCGGATCTGAGTCTTGTGCAACGGTCTGAGATACGGATTTTACCGCACAGCGCAATAGTTCTTGAAGATAATCTTGTGTATGTACAGACACCAGACAATAGAATTGTAGCACTTAATACCGACAACCTGGAGATAATAGAGTGAGCGTAAGGAATCAGCATCCTTTTCTCGGCAGAAATGTTTCTGTAGTAAGGGATTTAAGTATCGATGAGCAGCGGTATCTATATGATTCTGCAAGGAAGATCAAGAAAGCCATCCTGAGCGGAGAGCCGCTTGATGAGTTCAGATCCATGGATTCTGATCTCGGCGCATACCTGGTTTTTCTTGAGGATAGTACCCGAACCAAGGAGTCATTCCGAAACGCTGCCAAGTTTCACGGGGTTAAGGTAAATGATTTTGATGCCAAAAGTTCTTCATTTGCCAAAAAGGAAACCCTGACTGATACCATGAGAATGCTGTACGGTTACAGCTCGCGGTCAATATTCATGGTTCGAAGCCGTCTTGAGGGGACCTGTTTGTGGCTGCATCGTGTGCTGTCGGAATACGGAAAAACATCCGGGTTACCTCAGCCCGCAATAATTAACGCAGGTGACGGCCGACACGAACACCCAACCCAGGAATTTCTGGACGAATTCAGTTTTCTAGAAGAATTAAACTGGAATACTGACAGCATTCACCTGGCCCTTGTCGGAGATCTGTTTCATGGACGTACCGTTCATTCTAAAGTCGATGGCCTGAGGATTTTCAAGAAGGTAACCGTCGACCTTATCGCCCCTAATGATTTACGCTTGCCTCAGTACTACCGTGAACGCATGACCGGCTGTGGATTTACGGTTCGTGAGTTCCAGTCGATAGATGATTATCTTGCCAGTGGAAATTGTGCCCGGCTCTGGTATTTTACACGGCTGCAGCTTGAGCGTATGGGGGACAAGGTCCGCGACAATGCAGATTTCCTCAGATATTCTGTAAGCATGAGAAGGGATCATTTACCTTTAATGCCGGCAGGATCCAGATTGTTCCATCCACTTCCAAGGCATGGCAGTATGCCCACTATTCCGCAGTTTCTGGATGGAACATCCCTGAATGCCTGGGATATACAGTCAATGAATGGCTATTTCACCAGAATAGCTCTCATTGGTATGCTTTCTGGAGTACTCGGTCATGATTTTCTCGGTGCCGGTCCAAAGAAGTCTGAATTATCAGAAGATATTCTGGTTGATGTTCCGATTGTCAAAAAATCAAAACCAAACTTCAAGGTTGGAATTAAACCGGTCGAGCGGGGGATTGTTATTGACCATATCGGCCGTGGAAATCAGCCTGAAGAAATATGGGACCATATAGACAAGATCCGCCGGATTCTGGGGCTTCACTGTGTCAGTTCTCATGGTGTGTATCTCGGACACAGCGGAAAAAACTACAAGGGACTGATCTCAATACCTGGTGAAGCGTATATGGATGAACGGCGCATGAAAATGCTCGCTGCAATTGCACCTAATGTTACTGTGAATATGATTGAAAACGCTGACGTTTTCAGAAAAGTCCGATTGAATATGCCCCCCCGGGTATATGGATTCGATGCTATTTCCTGCAGAAATCCTGACTGCATTGCACATCCTGACAATGGGGAATATGTCGAGCAGGAATTCATACGATACGGACAGGATTCATTTGTATGTGTGTATTGTGAGAAGCCGCACAGCTACCGGGAAATCTGGGACGATTGATGGCTTATCTGCGTCGGAACAGAGATCGAATCCGTGCAAGCAGGCGCTGAAATGAGAGACGGATACGTGTCCATAAAGAAGGGCGGCGGAGACGTTCCAGGCGGAGAAATGCATCGGTTTCCTCATCATCGGTAAAGGCTTTACGGTGGAGATTCTCGTCGATTTCCATTTCGACCAGATCGGCCTCATCCGTATTGCTCACTCTTCTGACCTGAACACTCGTCCAACCAATCTCTTTTGCTGCCTGTAATCTGCGAAAGCCGGCTATAAGTGTATTGTCCTGACTGACTATAATAGGATTCAGCATGCCATAGTGCTTCAGGCTTTCTTTCAGTCCGCTTAAATCACCTATATCGCGCCTGATGCGCTCTTCAATGCGTATATCCTGAATATTCAGTTCCATAATACTTTCCTCATACAAGGCATCTCATGTTTAAATCAATCAATCCAGCAGGGGATTGGAATAATCCTCTTCTTCCGGAAGAATCAGTCCGTCCGGATCATCGGAAAAAGTCCAGTCAAAATCCGCTTCTTCAGAGTCATCAAGAAGATTTACCGGATCGCTGCTTATAGTTTCATCATTAAGCAATGAAGAGTCAAGCGAAAGATTAATCCCGAGATCCTGCGCACTGAACCTCAGGCTGTCGACACTCTGCAGTCCGCGCAGTGGATTTCCGGCGCCTAATCCTCCTGATTCGATGCTACCAGCCATTCTCTGCAGAAGACGCTGATTCTGTTCCTGCTCGAATTGGTCGAGGGTATCAAATTCGGTTGGTTCCGTTCCGCTTATAAAAACCTCTGTCAGGGTACTGCCTGAAAAACCTTCCGGCACCAGTAATCCTGAACGTGCACTGACTTCCACCTCTGTTATTCCGGTAGTAGGTCGATCGAATTCACGGATCTCGAGTCCCTTGTGATAATCATGCATGAATCTTGCCCAGATCGGACCAGCTGTAACTGCACCAGTCTGATTAATTCCAAGACTCTGGCCTGGTCTGTCAAAACCTATCCATACAGCGGTCGATACGTACGGTGAATAACCTACCGTCCAGGCAGCAGACCAGTTCTGTGTAGTTCCGGTTTTACCAGCAACTGGCATTCCTCCGAAACCGCCAGCTGCATATCGAGCATAATTCAGGGTTCCATCGCCCCGCTCAACCGTTGAGCGAAGCATATCCGTCATAATGTATGCAGTCTGAGGTGTGAGAATCTGTGCTTCAGCACGGCTGCGGCGCTGCTGGGCTTGTCTTAGCTGACTCTCCGGTTCCGAAATAACCCGCCCGTTTCTGTCTTCTATATAACGGATACCGATTGGATCAACCTTTTGTCCTCGATTTGCGAAGGTGGCAAAAGCTAATGACATCTCTATAGGAGATACAGCGATTGTGCCGAGAGCAACCGGGTAACGGCGTTCAAAGCCACGAGCTGTCATCTGGTTTTCCGGTATACCCAGGAGTCGGGCCGAAATATTAAAGGCACTCGTAAAACCGACATCGTTCAGAATTTTTACTGCAGGTACATTCATGGAACGGTATAATGCCCTACGAACCAGCACAGGTCCTTCCCATGACCCACGGTAATTTCTCGGAGTATACGGAGATCCGTCGTCATTCCAGAACACAACAGGGGAGTCATAGATTCTGGTAGCTGTGGTGACAACCTTGTCTTCGATCGCGGCTGCATAGAATAATGGTTTATAGGCTGATCCCGGCTGAACTCTGGCTTGTGTTGCCCTATTGCTCTGGTTTCGGCCTTCAAACTGACTACCGCCAACCATGGCCTTTATATAACCGGTATCCGGTTCGATTGCTATCAAAGCACCTTGTACAGTACTCTGCTGCACCAGTGCTTCAGTTTTGATATTTGCAGCCTGTACTGCTATACGTGCCGGATATTGTTCGGTTTCTCCGAAATTCAGGCCAAGCAGGCCGAGCATTGGATTAATCTCTGTCAGAAAATATTGTTCTGCTTTCTGGAGCTGTCGTGCGTCAGCGATCCTGATATCTGGAATGTTGAAAGCAAGACTGAGCATGTCAATTATTCCGACAAATACATCATCCGCATGATCCTGTCTTTGCTGTATATTTCGGTTATAGATGCGGTTAGCGGAGTTCACACCCTGTACGAGATGCCTCTGCGCCGATTCCTGGGCATCTATATCCAGAGTTGTATATACACTGTACCCGTCCCTGTAGATGTCACTGGTGCCCAGCAGTATCTCGTTCTGGAGCTGTACACGTACATATTCACTGAAATAGGGGGCTCTGTCCTCTCGGTCAAAAAAGGCAGTAGCACTTGTTGCACGTGAGTAGTCAAAATTTGACCAGTACTCGTAGAACGCAGTGTCTGCCTCCTCACGGGTGACATACTCAAGATCAACCATCTGATTGAGAATTGTCTGCTGCATCTGTCGTGCTTCATTCGGTCGCCTGAAGGGATTGTAGAGACTTGGATTAGCCAGCTGTATTACCAGCATAACGGATTCAGCTACTGAAATATCACGGGCACTTTTATTGAAGTAAAACTGACTGGCGGCCTCGACTCCATAAGTGTTGGCGCCGAAATACATTCGATTAAGATATTCTGCAATTATCTCGTTTTTAGTCCAGTTTCGCTCGAGCTGAAATGCCCACCAGAGTTCTTTCAGCTTTCGGAGTACACTAATGTCCTGCCGGTCCGCGAACATGTGACCCGCGACCTGCTGTGTAATAGTCGATCCACCTGAAAAATAGCGTTTGAGTAAGTTATTATATGCTGCTCTGATTGTATGACGCAGGCTGAAGCCGCTGTGCTCAAAAAAATTCTGGTCTTCACGCGTAACCAGTGCATATACCAGATGTGTAGGCATTTCATCCAGGGCGAGTATCTCACGTTTCTCATCCGAGAAAAACTGGGTGATGAGTCGGCCGTTAATATCATATACCTGTGTTGGGAGCGCTGTGGTCTGATCCGCGACGGACTCGAAATCCGAGATATTGTTCATGGCTGCAAGGGCCATGCCAAGACTGATGCCAACAGCCAGCGCTACCGTTCCGGTGAACAGGGCAAGGAAGCCTATAACCACCTTCTTCGGTCTAGTGAATTTCATAGAATGCAGATTACTTTTACGTCTATCCTTTGTCAAGGAAGGCAGGCCCCGCTGCTGTAGCTCAGAGGGCTGCTTTTGGCTATTCCGGCAGGCTGAGCAGACGGGCGTGCGGTGGATAAAAAAAAAAGACCGGTTCTCGCGAACCGGCCCTACCCATTGGGTGCCGGCCATACAGCAAACTGGGAGGGGAACTGAACAGCCGACACTGTGAATATCGGTTTTATCCGACAACACTTTATACAATAATAAGCAATTAATCGTCTGTCTGCAAGTCTTCAGGAACGTCATTTACAAGGAGTTCAAGATCAACGCCAAGCGAGTAATCCCTGCCGGCCTGGATAATCAGGTTCTGAACTCTGGTGAATGATTCGAATTTCAGTTCGATTTCATATTCACCCGGGGTCAGGTACATACTGTCCTCTGTAACTGGTTCGCCATCCAGGCTGACAGAAATAAACCCGGGGAAATCAAAAAAGACACGGCTCTCCGGTCTTGGCAGCACCAGGCTGACTTCCTGTATGCTTCCCCTCTCAACTCCTACCTGTGCAGCATCAAAGAGTGTAGCTCCCCGATTCAGCATTATCTGATAAATTCCGGGTCTTATGTAGCTTGTTTCATCTACTTCAAGAATTCCGTATCGGTCCAGGGAAAGAGCGAGATCCAGGTTGTCGATGTCATCCTGACTAAGTTGTTCTCCGCTGTGGGAGAAAACAGAAACCTTCAAACCTCCGGTTTGACTGAGAATTGGCTGAATACTAAGTCTGAATGGGGCATTGAGTTGATCGGATGGTAGACCTTTCATTATAGGGAGAATCGTAAGTGCAACGGGGACGAGTTCGGCATCTATTATGCTGGTTACCCGTGCATCAATCCCGCCTCTTATACTGTGGTCTGGTCGGGCAGGTATACGAATTGAAAATGGCGAACGGGCAGGGAGGAGTTCAAAAGCAATGCGTCTCCCTTTAAGATTGCCGATACCCCCAGGGCTCAGATCTGCAATTGTCTGGGATATATCGCGAGGCTCTACCTCCTGAAACATATACAAGGCAAATGCGCTGCCGCTAACCCGGGTATTTTCAGGGGGGTGAATGGTAATCTCGATACCTTCAGCCAGTGGATTTGAATGAGGGAATCCTTCAATCAGAACAAGCTGGCCGATTCTGATTTCATGTATTATAGGTGAGAAAATCTCTTCAGGAAGCTTTTCAACAGACAGTATTTCGCCGTCAAAGGCATTATAGGCCCCTATGCAGAATGTGAGAAGAATTAACATGCAGCCCGCTAAATAGATTCTTTTCATTTCACTTCTATCTTTGGCAGATACAAAAACGGATCTACCGGAATACCTTCCTGCCTGATCTCAAAATGAACATGAGGACCTGTTGTTAATCCTGTCGTGCCCATTTTCCCGATAGTTTCTGCTCTGTTTACCTGCTGTCCGAAATTTACTGTAATCTGAGCAAGATGGCCATATAAACTTGATATACCACTATCATGATCTATTTCGACATAATAACCAAGTACCGGATTCCAGGAAATTGCTGAAATTCTTCCCGCTGCAGCGGCTAAAACCGGATTGCCTGATCTACCTCCAAAATCCACTCCATGATGCATCAGTTCCATGTTGGTTATCGGACTTATCCTCATACCGTAGCCGGATGTAACCCTCGGGGCGTCGACCGGAAAGCTGAAACGTGATTCAAAAAATCGTGATCGTTCTGCAGGTGAGAAGTCTTCACCAGGAAAATAGTTCCAAACGGTGTTGCCTGAGCGGGATTCAGGCAGTATGATAGATATCGGGCTTGTACTCCGTTCTGTTCTGGAATCAGCCGGACTGAATATTCCAGGCTGATTAGGAATCAGCAGATTCATTCCGTTTATATCAGTCCGGGAAGAGTGTATGGAGTTGAGACTTGCTATGCTGCTGTATGGTAGAAGTAGTCTTGCGGAAATCGAGAATAAGGTTTCGCCTTCCTGTGGTATGTACCGGTATAAAACAAGCGGTGGATTTGCTTCGTTGCGCCGGTAGGATTGCTCTATATCAGCCCTGAGCTGGCGGAACAGAGGGTTATTCTCCTGCAGATTTGTGAGCAGAGGGAACTGCTCTGGACCAGCTGCCTGTGTAGTGCGTGCAGTGGAAAGCAGCAGCAGAAACAGGCAAAGAAATTTGACTATCATCTTCTATACTTTGATATTAGTGCCGATAATAGTCAAGATAAGCTTTAGTTTGCAAAAAATCATGCACATCCTTGATTATTTCATACAGGATGTTTAGAGTTTCATAGGGAGATGTAATTGTGCCGAGACCGGTAAGTTATAAAGCGAACTCAATCATTTATTTTCAGGGCGATCTGAGTGATAAAGTGTTTGTGCTGCGCGAGGGAAAGGTTTCTGTTACCTCCCGTGATATCGAAACAGGTAAACAGCTGCAGGAAATGATTCGGACGGGCGAATTCTTCGGAGTTAAGTCAGCTCTTGGGCGCTATCCGAGAGAAGAGAATGCTATATCCGTAAGCGACTGTGTTCTACTCGTATTCAGTGTCCAGGAATTTGAAGATTTCGCTGCCAGAAATCCCAGAGTTGTAATGCAGATGCTCAAGGTGTTTTCCAATCAGCTCAGACGGATACATATTAAGGTCAGGGGCCGGCTCGCGTTTGACGACCAGTTGGGTCCTGAACTCGGGATACTGAGAACTGCTGATTATTTTTATGACAAGCGAAGACTGAAGCAGGCCAGCTACGCATATCAGCGCTATCTTGATATGTTTCCGAATGGAAAATACGCAGCTCAGGCCCGGGAAGGTTTGGCAGGCTGCGGCAACTACAGTGAGCGAATCACTGCATCAGCAGGTTCCGAGCCTCGTGAACAGGAACCGGAACTGGACAGTACTGCCAAACAGTATTATCAGGCTTTGAGTATATTCGGCCGTGGGGACTATAAGGAAGCACTTGCCGTTTTCGATGATCTCTCCCAGCAGGACAGTGACTCGGAATACAAAAGTTCGTCTCTCATAGAGGTTGGGCGTTGTTACTACTATCTGAAGGACTATACAGAAGCCGTTAAACATCTGTCACGCATTGCCCAACAGATGCCTAATCTCCCGGAAATGGAAAAAGCCCTGTTCTATATTGCACGCAGCTATGCAGCACTCGGAAATACCGATAAGGCAAAAGCCTTTTTTGACAGAATTCTGACTCTTAAGGGTATTGATGAAGAGTTCAAGCATAAAGTGAAAAACGAAATGCGCAAAATGGAAGGCAAAATATGAATCTGAGTGTGTTTGAGCGTTTCGCGGTAAACTTTGAACCGGGCCAGGTAATTTTTTGTGAATATGAACCCGGGGATAAATTTTATCTCATACAGAAGGGTAGAGTTCAGATTTCAAGGGTCATGGGCGAAATTGAAAAAACCATAGATATTCTGCAGCCCGGGGAGATCTTTGGCGAGATGGCCATACTGGAAGAGGCTCCACGCAGTGCAAATGCAATCGCACTTGATGCTGTGAAAGCGCTTGAGTTTAACAAAGCTAATTTTCCGATGCTGATGCAGGGTAATCCTGCAATAGCACTCAAGTTGCTGAAACTTTTTACCAAGCGCATTTATGATCAGCGTCGCCGGTTTATGATCCTTACTCTGGATGACAACCAGGCTAAGGTAGCCGACGTTTTTCTCATGCTGAATGAGGGGCTATCCGGCAAAGAAAAGTATGATGAGTATGATCAGGTGAGGGAATTCAAGATTTCTATTGATGATGTGGCTCACTGGGCAGGCCTCAAGGTTGAAACCTGCCGTCAGGTTCTGAATTCTTTTGCAACTCAAAGAAGAATCGAGCTCTTCAAGGATAAAATCATCGTAAAAAACATCAATGATTTTAACCGCCTGGTGAGCACAAAGAGGCGTGAATAATCGCTCCAGCAGTACAAGCTGCTATGTTAAGTAAGTAAATAAAATAACCTGCCAGGATAGCTCAGGGGTAGAGCAGCTCACTCGTAATGAGCAGGCCGTGGGTTCGAATCCCACTTCTGGCTTTTTTTCGGATCAGATTACGCGATCCGTGGTAAACTTTATAAATCGGTGTATCTGAGCAGATATTTGTTTTTTCCTGCCTATACATTTTCTGATTATCATTTATAATTTAGTCATGTCCATTACTAAAAAATTGTCGGTACTGGTGCTTTTTTCAGTATTGTTGTCATTGTCCAGCCTTGCCGTGTATATAATTCTAAGCCGTCCTGCCAGATCCATCGAAGCAGAGCGTCAAATACTGGATAAACTGTATGTGCAGATGCTTGAGTTGGAGGTCCGGTCAGCAGCCTTGCTGCTTGATAATTTTTCGGAATCTATTAAACCGGTTGAAGAAGCTTCTCAATCTCTGACTGAGGCATTCCATGATGTGGAACAATTGCAGGTGCTTCCTGCGCTAAGTCCGGAAATACAAACCGCTATTGGAAGAATTCTTGATTTGAACAGCAGATTCTATGCCCGGCTTGGGCCGAGGATTGTGACGCAAGCACATAACCTTCTGACGCAGACAGCTGATTCAATTACTCAGGAAGGTGGCGAAGAGCTGATTGTATGGATTGATTTTATTGGCTTGAGTCTCGATCCACCTGTACAGAACCCTGTGACAATCCGCTACAGTGTCCGTACATTCAGACAAACCTATGGGGAATTAAGTAATGCATTGAGTTTCGGCCGCGATCTTGTCGACTCACAATTTCTTCTCATAGATGCCGCTATTGCAACTGAACTGCGCCGGGTTACGATTCTAATGGGGACAGTGATTGTTCTATTGATTTTGCTCACATCAATTATTGCTCTCTTTGTTGCCAGGAAAATGGCTGGCCCTATCAAGATCATGGACAGCACTGTTTCTGTAATAGCCAGTGGGGATCTGCGTCCTTCTTTTGAGTTGACAACAAACGACGAATTGGGCCGTTTGGGCTATAACCTGAATTTCTTTTTGCGCGGTCTCAGGACTACGATTCATGAAATTATGGTGACTTCAAATAAAAATGTCGAAATGGAAAGAGATCTACATGATTCAATTGCCCTTGCATCCAGTTCATCGATAGAAATTGAAGCAAATATTTCTTCAATCAGCCAGCGGATATCCGGAATTGATAAAATGGTTGATACGGCCCTGTTGGCTTATGATTCTATGGAAGGCGTCATCCAGAACACAAGTTCACTAGTCAAAAGTCAAAGCAGCCAGCAGCAAAGCGCCGCTAAAACCATACATAAGGTAATGAACCTGATTCAATCCGCCGGAGAACTTACCAGGCAGAATGTCACTGCTACCGATCTTCTTGTTAAAGAAACGCAGCACGCCCGTCAGGTTTTTGCAGAAAGTCAGAAAAAAGTTTCCGAGATAGCTGACTCGATAAGTTCAATTCGCAATATGGCAGATGTAATTGCAGATATTTCTGAACGCACTAATCTGTTATCAATGAACGCTGCGATTGAAGCTGCTCGTGCTGGTGAACTAGGCAAGGGTTTCGCTGTTGTCGCCGGAGAAATCAGGAACTTATCTACCGCTTCAGCAAAGAAATCGCAGGATATCGGAGACAGTATTTCAGGAATTATCAGGAAAATAAATGAAGCGCATGAATCAAGAGAAAAGACCGAACAGGTGTTTGATGCTATGCGATCCCGGATCCAGGATTTATCTGAGAAAATAATTACCATGTCCGGTCTTGTTGCTGAGGCACAGGAGGGAAGTACCCTGGTCTCACATGATGTTGATGCTCTGGAATCCGGTTCCAGAAAATCGGTTGACCAGACATCCGTAATGATGACCGGTGTGAATGATTTTCGGAAACTGATTCTCGACCTGCAGCAGCTCAGCAATGAAGTCACCAACAATATCTCGGAGATTACCCAGGGACTCAATGAAATGGTGCAGGTCTTTCAGGGAGCCGGAAATTCCGTGCGGACCATCGGGGAACTAGGGGAATCACTGAATGCTATGGTACAGAAATTCACTGTTGACAGCAGCGAGTAATCAGCCTGAAAAATTCTCAGCTGAAATAAACCCGTATGAGCGACTGTTCAGCCGAATTCGCATGTAGTCGCCGGTTATCCCCATGAAGCGATAAGTCAGGTCATCGGAATTCAGCTCGGATTCCGGAATAATCCGGGCTGGAATCGATAAAGTAGGATAGGCAGAAGATGGAAGCCTCTGTCCATTTCCATCGGTTATCGCCGGGCTTGGAATTATTGAACTTTGCTGTGAAGGTGTAGAGAATATGGGTACATCGGCAGGAAGTCGAATGAATTCACCAATGCGTGCGGATGAAATCTGGGCTGCTGGAACAGGTTTCGTCTCGATTGGAACAATGAAATACCAGGGATCAACGGGAGCTCTCCAGCTGCCTTCATAAATTCCGATGTGTAGATGCGGCGGAGTGGTAATAGCGTTTCCGGTGTTGCCCATGGTGCCGATAACTGTGCCGGTGGGTATTCTGCTGCCGTGTAAATCTTCCTCCTGGGTTTCGAGATGTGCATAATAAAGCATTAGCCCACGTTTTTCATCTGTCAGATTGACTGTAAGTCCCCCACGATCCCTTTCTCCGACTCGTACCGTGCTTTCTTCTGAAATACTGATCAGTTCTGTATGCCGTGGTGCGAAAATATCTACTCCGTGATGAACCCTGGTCCCACCATCACGTGATGCGCCATACACACTCCAGATAGCTCTGTGATCCGTTCCGGGTACTGGCCATGACAGGGCTGCATTCGCATGAATTCTGATTCCGAATTCACCGCCTTCCAGAAGACGCGGCTGCAGTCGCACAAGATACCATCGATGTCGTCTAGGTTCAAAATGCAGATGGCTTTGCCCTTCCTGTACACCGCCGGCACTGACTGCTATCTCTGCCAGACCGGTTCTCCATGGTGCATTGCTGTCTGCTGTTGTGAAATTCCGGGTGAAGTCGGGACGATAATCTTCCGGTAGTCTGAATACATCCAGAAAATATGATGCTTCCGCAGGTCCATCAATATCAATGTCAATTCGGTGCCCTCGAACTCCCTCTATCAGGTACCATGCTGCATATTGTTCCCGATTATCAATAAGTCGCTGTTCTGAAAACGGCAGGGTTATCGCAAGTGGGTCAGCCTGCTCTGGATCGCCTGATATAATCCACTCGGAACCTATGCTGCTATCGGCAATTCCAAGTCTCTGCATTGCGGTCAGATAATCGTCATAGGATGCATCAGGCTCGTATTCGTCGGGAACTATCTCCGGGCTCCGGCATCCCGAAACAGCGAGAATAACTGCCGCCATACCGGCAACTACGAACAGGAATCTATGTATTGAATTGTTTTCTTTTTTAATCATATAACTCAAAAATACTAGAGCAGAGGAAAAAAATCCATGATTTTCATACATGGCGTGAATGCACTGGATGTGTTATATTTTCCCGATGAGAAGACTGCAGACTGGCCTGCCAACCGTCTATTACATTCGTATGGTATCTGTTGTATCTTTCCTGCTTTATTCTTTTTTCCAACCAGCTGCAGCAGGCGTCTTTGCAGTAGATAATAGTTACTCAGTTGTTCGTTCTCATGAAATTCGGTTCGAATGTGATTCTCTGTATATGCATATTGCTGATTCACTGGGAATAATGCCAGGGCTGCCGGTTTTCGAGATTGATATACTCGATCTGACCGAACTTCATGCCAGGTCTGCCGGAATTGAATCACTGGAAGGATTGCAGTATGCCGGGAATCTGCGGGTTCTCGATCTTCGTAATAACAATATCAGGGATATTCAAGCCCTGGAATCACTTGTTGGACTGGAATGGCTTAGCCTGAGGGGAAATAGTGAAATCAGGGACATATCCGCTCTCTCGGAATTGTATAATTTAAGATATCTGAATCTGAACCGGAATAGCAGGATCGAAAGTTTACAGGCAATCCGGAATCTCCACAGACTTGAAACCTTGATTGTGCGTGATGTCCCTGTGATGCATCTTCCCCGTGAAAAGGTCATAATTGCTTCCTTACCGCGGCTTCAACGATTGAACATTCGGAATACAGGACTCGAAACTGTTTCAGTCCTTCTGCCGGGACTTGAAGATAATTTGTATCGTGAGCAGCTCGATGTTCGCAATAACAGTCTTGACAAGCCTGAATTACTGCATCAATGGGAACACATTGAAATTGATTAAGCTGAGATAATTCCGGGCCGATAGTAATAGCATGTTACGAGGATATTATGTAGGCGCAAGCGGCATGACTGCACAGATGAATCGAATGGATGCAGTTTCAAACAATCTTGCCAATGTGAACACGACTGCGTTCAAACGCGATACAGCAGTAATGAAAGCTTTCCCTGAACTGCTTATGCGCAGATTCAATGATAACACCGTGGTCCAGTTTCCCCTGGGATCCATCGATAAAGCTCCGGTGGTCGGGAAGCTAGGTACTGGTGTTGAAACAAACGAAGTTTTCACGGTCTATGAACAGGGCTCGCTGCAGCAGACAGATAATCCCTTCGATCTGGCTCTTGGGGGAGAAGGATTTTTTGTTGTAGACACTCCTTATGGCGAACGCCTGACCAGAAACGGCAGTTTTCACCTAGGTCCGGAGGGGATCCTGGTGACCAAGGAAGGGTTTCCTGTTCTTGGTGAAAATGGTCCGGTGCAGATCAAGGAAAACAATTTTGTCATTGATCGACAAGGCCGGATTTTTCAGAATGAGCGCTATGCAGAGGATTTTGACCGGCTTGTCTCCATGCGTGAAAATGAATGGGATCAGACCGGTCTCGTAGATGTTCTGCGGCTTGAACAGGTTGAGCTACCGCGCTACCTCCGGAAGACAGGCAGCAGTCTACTTCTCGCTACCAGGGAATCCGGGGATAGCTTCCGCTTGCAGGATAGTGCCCGGCCAGTGGTTGAACAGGGTTTTCTTGAAACCTCTAATGTCAATCCCGTGACCGAAATGGTTGCGATGATCGAAGTAAACCGCGCATATGAAGCAAATCAGAAAGTAATAGACTCACAGGATCAAGCCGTTGGCCGGCTCCTGAATGAAGTAATGCGGCTTGGATAGGAGATAGAGTTATGATGCGATCTTTGCACACCGCTGCAGCCGGCATGATAGGACAGCAGTTTAATATCGATACAATTTCAAATAACCTGTCGAATGTGAATACAACCGGATTCAAGCGGAATCGGGCAGACTTTGAAGATCTTCTGTATCAGACTGTACGTACTGCGGGAACACCGGCAACAGAGCACACTCTTGTTCCGGTCGGCGTTCAGGTAGGTCATGGGGTAAAAGCCTCTGCAACCCAAAAAATGTTTACCCAGGGAAGCCTGCAAAATACAGGCAATGTTGCCGATATTGCAATTGCAGGGGAAGGTTTTTTCCGGGTGCAGCAGTATGATGGGAGTTTCGCATATACCCGAAATGGGGCTTTTCAGCTTGATTCGAATGGTCAGTTAGTCACAAGTCAGGGATACAGGGTTGTACCCGAGGTGATTTTACCGGATGGCTTTATTCGTGAATCATTGAATATAACTCAGGATGGCAGGGTATTTGTAAATATTCCGGGAGATGATGATCCTTTGCTGGTTGGACAGATGGAACTTGTCCGTTTTGTTAATCCGGCTGGTCTGCAGGCTGTTGGTGAGAACCTTTTTACTTCTGGTGCAGCCAGTGGAGATCCTATAGCAGGTGCTCCTGCGCTGGATGGCATGGGGCAGCTTCAGCACAGATTTCTGGAAAATTCGAATGTGGAAATTGTCAGGGAAATGGTTGAAATGATAACTGCCCAGCGTGCATATGAGTTCAATTCCAAAGCAATTCAGACTTCTGATGCGATGCTTGGAATTGCTGCTACCCTGAAGCGATAACAGACTATTAACCGAGACCGGAGGAATGTATGACAGTAACCAGCGGCATTGATGTCGATTTTACAAGGTTTTTATCCCAGCCCAAAGTACCATCCGGTGCGGAAAATGCCTCTGGAATGGAGAGCGACAAGCTTCGTGAAGTAACCAGGGAATTTGAGGCATTGTTTGTAAAACAGATGCTGGATTCAATGTATAGTACACTCTCTCCTGAGGATGGATTATTCTACGGTGGTCAATCAGAAAATATATTCCGGGATATGCTGAATATGGAGTATGCCCGGGAAATGTCTTTCAGTGGAACCTTTGGTCTTGCTGACTCCATGTATGACCAGCTCAGCAGAAATCAGCAATCTGCTGCCTACAATGAGATGAGCAATTCCCTGGAATAGTGTTTTCTGAAAATTTACTTGATTAATCGGTCTGTAGCTGTCTGATAAATCGTACACTTTAACCCGCCTTGAAAGGCGGGTTTTTTTATTTATTCTTAAATACTTGTAATGTATATAAATATAATATAGCTCTCGTAGATTTTAGCTTGGCATAAAAATTGCATATAAATTGCGGGAGTATGGTATGAATAACAAAAAAACAGATAATGACATCGATGCCTTGCAGGCCTATTTTTCCCAGATAAAACGATATCATCTGCTGACTGCAGAACAGGAGTGCAGACTCTCCGAACAGATTATTTCCGGAGATAGTTCAGCTATTCAGAAGCTTATTCAGGCAAACCTCAGGCTTGTTGTGAAAATAGCCAAGGCTTATACCAGTGATCAGAATTATCTTCTTGACCTGATTCAGGAAGGGAATATCGGCCTCATGAAAGCGGCAGAAAAGTTTGATTTCCGGAAAAAAGCCAGATTCAGCACATATGCATCCTGGTGGATTCGCCAGTCAATAACACGAGCGATTGCCAATAAACAGAGGACTATTCGTCTTCCTCACAGGAAGGAAGAGATTTTGCGGCGTATCAAACGAATGTCTCTTTTACTTCAGCAGCAGTTGATGCGTAGTCCGACAACCGAAGAACTTGCCACGGAAATGAAGATGGATCATCTTGAATTAATCGAAATTCTGCAGCTTTCAGCACCTACTGCCTCCTTGCAGGCATTAATTAATGACGATTCCAGCACTTTGCTCGATGTAATTGAAGACAATTCATATGATCCTGAAGCTCGTTTGATGAAGGAAGCCGTCGAGGAAGAGACCATGGATCTTCTGCAGGGACTTCGAGACAGGGAAAGGAAAATACTGCAGTACCGTTTCGCACTCTTTGGTACCGAGCGGTGCACGCTCAAGTCAATTGGACGACAGATGGGTATAAGTCCGGAAACCGTCAGGCAGATCGAAATGAAGGCTCTGAGAAAACTTCGGACTGTTTCCTTTTCAATAGAGCACATAGGTGCCTGATCTGAAGGTTGACCTGTTATCAGTCAATTTCGTACTCTGTGGTCATGGCCGGGAAATCATCTGAGGGTAAGCAGAACAGCAAGAAAAAGCCTGGAAGCACTGCAAGCAGCAAAAACAGCAGCAAACAAACATCCAGGCGCGGGTCTCCGTCCAGAAAGAAAAGTCCAGCGCAAGGAGCCCGCAGAAAATCGACAGCAGAAAAAAGCACTTCTTCAGGGCGTAGAGATAGTTCCAGGGACAGGAAGCGCAGATTCTGGATTCAGCAGATTCTAATCGGTCTGACGCTGATTCTGCTGCTGTTAACACTGGTGGCGGTTTCTATAGTGTTTTTTCCTGTCCATGAACTCCCTGAATACAGGGATCATCAGGTTGCACCTGCGCCTGAAGAAAAGATTCCCGAGAGGGATACTAAGACCGAGGATGTTATTGAAACACCGATACAGCCGGATTTTCCTCCGATCCCATCAGAGGCTGAAACTGAGGTGAACTGGCTGGTTTTTGTGATAGATGATGCTGGGTACAGCCTTGATCAGCTGCAGGTTTTCCTGGATTCACCTGCTCCTATGACTATTGCAGTATTGCCGCACCTGCCTTATAGTGCTGATGCTGCTGTACGTAGCCATGCAAGCGGAAAAGAAGTTATTGTACACATGCCGATGGAAGCGCTGAATGGAGATCTGGACCCAGGTCCAGGTGCGATTTATGTCAGTGATTCAGCTGAAGAGATTCGGGAAAAAACAGTTGCAGCCTTCACCTCGGTTCCTTACTCCAGTGGTGCCAATAATCACATGGGTTCTGCGGTTACCCGGAATAGTAATGCAATGGAGATCTTTCTGAGAGCCATGAAGGATCTCAATGAGGATTTCATTTTTCTGGACAGCCGAACCACTAGTGATTCTGTGGGTATAAAAATGGCTGATCAGTCAGGAGTACGTTCAGTGGAGCGGGATATTTTTTTGGATAATGAAGATACAAGATCAGCAATCATTGCTGCGATAGAAGAGGGAAAGTCTGTTTCCAGAAAGCAGGGACATGCCGTTATGATTGGTCATGTATTCAGTGAGCACTTGGGCGATATAATCACTGAATTCTACCCTGAACTGATGCAGGAAGGCTACAGGCTGACAACACTTACAGAATTGATCAGTTATTTATCGGAGCCGAATCGCTGATGCTGGTACTGGGTATAGAATCATCATGTGATGAGTGTGCAGTTGCAGTTGTCGAGGATGGGCGTAGAATTATTTCGAATGTGGTAGCCAGTCAAATTGACTTTCATAAGCCTTATTCCGGAGTGGTGCCTGAAATTGCCAGCAGAAAACATGCGGAGTGGATACTCCCGGTCTACCGGGAAGCCCTTGCGGATGCAGGAATTTCTGCTGAAAAACTGGATGCAATTGCAGTTACAGACAGGCCGGGTCTTTCTGGTTCATTGATCGTTGGGCATACCTTTGCAAAAGGACTGTCAATACGGCAGGGAATTCCATTCACTGGGGTTAATCATATTCTGGCTCATTTATATGCCGTACAGCTGGAGAATGAAGTCCCGTACCCGCATATTGGTCTCCTGGTTTCCGGAGGGCACACCATGATCTGCATGGTGGATTCTCCGATGGAGATTACTGTTATCGGAGCAACCATAGATGATGCCATAGGTGAGGCGTTTGACAAGGTAGCAAAGCATCTCGGTCTGGGATATCCAGGTGGAGTGCTTATCGATGCTCTTGCACGGAAAGGTTGTTCCGCAGCTTATCGGTTCCCGGGTTCAAGTCTGCACAAGGGCGATCATCGTTTTGACATCAGTTACAGCGGTCTCAAGACAGCTGTTATAAATCAGCGGGATTCCTTTATTCAGGACGGTTTTGAGTCAAGCATGGAGAATATTGCCGCTTCATTCGAGAAACGGGCAGTGGAAATGCTGCTGAAGCGTGTTCTGGATGCCTGTGAATATCATAATGTACACAAAGTAGTGGCTGCTGGAGGTGTAGCTGCCAATACCTATTTCAGACAGGCCCTGAAAGCGCAGCGGAATATTGATGCATGGTATCCTTCACTTGAATTATGTACTGATAACGGAGCCATGATAGCCGGGCTTGGATATCATTCTGTCAGAAAAAAAGGTGGAGATTCTCTGTCTTCATCCGTTGCAGCCAGAGTCCCTGGTTTCAAGAGAAACTACCCCTGAATTTTCAGTGCTGATTACCTGGGATTTCTCCGGTTGCATCCATATATTGTCTGGCTGCCGCATAGAGATCCTCATTATCATCAAAAAGATTCTGCAGCTCTGGATCTGTAGCTGATCGCTGCACACTTGCTGCTGTTCCTTTCAGTGCCTGCATGAACATGCAATCAGGGTGGTTCAGGGCTGTAGGAACCCGCTCAAAAGGACTCAGCTCCACACAGGGGTCATGCGGGAGAAAACCGATATATTCCATTTCTATGTTCAGATTTTTCCTTGCGATGTGCCGAAGCTTTCCGCCGAGAGGAAGCTCATCGGCAGATTTGCCGTTATTGAGTACGATACGTGGAGTGAACCCTGCCAGTCGCTGACGGATAATATCAGCAGCAGCGCTGTCAGGCATTTTATCAGCAAGCTGTATAAGGGATTCACTTCCGCCTTCAATCCTGCTGCTCATGTAATCCTGAATTATTTCTCGTTCCGGACTTCCTGCAGGGAAGCTGCGGATAAGCAGGCGGTAAAGAGCCGTTTTTATAAAGGAATAGGCATTGAGTATTGATGTTGTTTCCGGTGTGCATACAACGATTCCGTATGAACCGGAGAGGTAGAAATCTATGGTATTGTAATTGGAGCCGGCTCCCAGATCGAGAAGGACATAATCTGCCACCAGGTTGTGAAGTTCACGGATTATTTTTTTCTTGCTGAAAAACGGCAGGTTTGCTGTGCCGGGTATCAACGCATCGCCGGGCAGGAAGTGTAATCGTGGAATAACTGTATCAATGACCAGGTTTTCGAGGCTCGATTCCTTTTTACTGATAACATGTCCTATGCCGGGTTGCCGATTGCGGATTCCGAGAATAGTGTGTAGATTTGCAGCACCAAGATCAAGGTCGGCCAGGATGACTGTTTTACCGGACTGTGCAAGTGTTATGCCCAGATTCGCAGTGAAAATGGTTTTTCCGACGCCGCCTTTGCCACTGGCTATTGGAATAATTGCTGTCATTACTTTATGATCATAGGGTAAACGACTGCGACTTGCAAGGAAGGAAGATAATGAATCTGCATTTTGATTTGGACAAGGCAATCCGTAAAATACCCGATTTCCCTAAACCAGGTATTCTTTTTTACGATATCACCAGTGTACTCAAGGAGCCTGCGGCATTTGATTTCTGTATAAGCGAAGCCAAAACATGGATCAATACCTTGAAGCCCGATGCGATAGCCGCAATAGATGCCAGGGGATTTCTTTTTGCTGCTCCGGTTGCAAAGGATCTTGCCTTGCCGCTGATCATGGTAAGGAAAAAAGGAAAGCTTCCCGGGAAGGTATACAGTGAAGAGTTCCAGCTTGAATACGGAACGGATACACTTGAAGTGCACGCAGAGGATGTTCCTATGGGTGGTAAGGTAGTGATCGTGGATGACTTGATCGCAACCGGTGGTACTCTTGCTGCGAGCGCCAGGCTTTTCAGAAAGGGCGGGGCTGAGCTGGCAGGTGTATTCGGTGTTATTGGACTACCGTTTCTTGACTATATGAGTAAGCTCTCCGGGATGCCGGTCAAGACCCTCATTGAATACAATAGTGAAACCGCTGGGTAGCGAAGAAATGTGCATGAAATTTCTGCAGGGAGTTGACTTTTATCTGCAGGCTGCGGTAATATCCAGCTCGTAAGCGAGAGCTGACTTTTCCCGGTGGTGTAACGGTAGCACTGCAGATTCTGGTTCTGCCTGTGGGGGTTCAAATCCTCCCCGGGAAGTTAATATTATTGCCCGCGCAAGACTTTTTAAGTTGATGCAGAAAAAAAACCGGCGGGGCGCCGGTTTTTTTTTACCCAAACGGCTACATTTTGGTAGTTTATGCATGGCTTGGACACTGTAGTGTTGGGTGAGACCGCCAAGGAGGAAAGCATGGAACAGAAACGGTATCTGGCTTTGGAAAACGGCAGTGTTTTTCCGGGACGGGCATTCGGCGGAGCTGCTTTATCGTTAGATGATATTCGATCGGCAGGAGATCGGGCAAAATGCTATGCCGCCGCCGGAGAAGCTGTTTTCAATACGGCTATGAGCGGTTATCACGAAGTCTTGACTGATCCCTCCTATACCGGACAGCTGATAGTTCTCACCTATCCTCATGCCGGAAATTATGGAGATGACGATGCCTGGGGAGAAGGTGGTCCGGAAAATCGTGAGCATATTCGCGGAATAAAAGCGGCCGGCCTGATTGTCAGAAGCGTTTATCGAGGACCTGTTCCTCCAGGGCGGATTGACATAGATACATTTCTACAAAGACATGGAATTCCTGGAATTACTGAGGTAGACACACGCGGTCTGACGCTCATGTTGAGAGACTCAGGCAGCATGAAGGCCGTGCTTCTGGATGAAGATCCTTCTCTTGATCTTGATGCTGTTCTGGAATATCTCAAGGGTTTTCCTGACATGCTCGGGCGAAATCTTATTCCTGACGTGGGATGCAGTGTGTCCGCGATATTCAATCCGGGAGGAAAGCCTTCATTCAGTTTGCTGGATTGCGGGAGCAAGGCTAATATTATCAAAGAGCTGACCGAACGAGGTTGTCAGGTTCGTCTGCTGCCCAGTCTCAGTACAGCCGAGACAATACTCGAAGCAAAACCGGATGCTGTCCTCATTTCAAACGGTCCGGGTGATCCTGCAGTGCTCGATGAACAGATTGCTGCAATCAGAGGAATCCTTGGACAAACAGCGGTATTCGGAATCTGTCTTGGTCATCAGTTAATTGCTCAGGCACTGGGAGCAAAAACCGCGAAAATGAAGTTTGGCCATCATGGCGTCAATCATCCGGTTCGGGATGAAGAAACGGGCAAGGTGTTTGTTACATCCCAGAATCATGGATTTACCGTGCTGGAAGACAGCCTTCCGCCTGGAGTAGATGTATGGTTCAGAAATGCCAACGATAATACTGTTGAGGGTATCAGGGACGACAGACGCAGGGTCAGAACGGCACAGTTTCATCCTGAAAGTGCGCCCGGTCCCGATGATTCTAAATGGATATTCAATACCTTTGTAGAATTGGTTGAAAATTAAGATAACATAGTTGTTACCAAGGAGAACGCATGCCAGCAAGAAAGGATATTTCCAGTATACTGATTTTTGGCTCAGGACCCATCGTTATCGGCCAGGCCTGTGAGTTTGACTATTCAGGTAATCAGGCTGTTCGTGCATTACGGGAAGAAGGGTACCGGGTTATTCTGGTGAATCCCAACCCTGCTACCGTTATGACAACCCCTGGTAATGCTGATGTTATTTACATGGATCCACTGGAAGTTCCTTATATTGAAGATATTATCAAGCGGGAGAAGCCTGATGCAGTTCTGCCTACTATGGGTGGACAGACTGCACTCAACCTCACCCTTGAACTTGCTGAGCAGGGAATTTTCGAGAAATACGGAATTGAGATTCTCGGCGCGGACATCAATGCTATTCAGGTTGCTGAAGACAGAGGGAAATTCAAGGAGCTCATGACAAGTATCGGTCTGGAAAATCCGAACTCGACACTGGTCAGCACTCTTGATGAGGCCCGTGATTTTCTTGCTAAAGTAGGCGTGCCCGTAATAATTCGTCCTAGTTTTACACTAGGTGGTCGTGGTGGAAGCATTGCATATTCAGTAGATCAATTTGATGAGTATGTTGAGTGGGCGCTCTCGGAGAGTCCTGTTCATCAGGTGCTGCTGGATGAATCGCTCCTGGGCTGGAAAGAATTTGAACTCGAGGTCATGCGGGATAAAGCAGATAACGCAGTAGTTGTATGTTCAATTGAAAACCTCGATCCAATGGGGATACATACCGGTGACAGTATAACAGTTGCTCCAATCCAGACGCTCAGTGATCGTGAATACCAGAAAATGCGTACTGCTGCAATTCGCATTCTTCAGGCCGTAGGTGTGGAGTGCGGTGGATCAAATGTCCAGTTTGCGGTAAATCCTGAAGACGGTCGAATGGTTATAATTGAAATGAATCCGCGCGTGTCCAGAAGTTCAGCTCTGGCCAGCAAAGCTACCGGTTTTCCGATTGCGCGCTGTGCAGCCAAGCTTGCTGTAGGATTTACGCTTGATGAAATACTGAATGATATTACTGGTAAGACAGTCAGTTGTTTTGAGCCATCTCTTGATTATGTAGCAGTTAAGGTGCCCAGATTCGAGCTTGAAAAATTCCCGGGCGGTTACGCTGAACTGGGAACGCAGATGAAGTCGGTAGGAGAAAGCCTGGCAATAGGGCGTACCTTCATTGAAGCTCTGAATAAAGGGATCCGTGCCGGAGAGTTTGGGTTTACCGGGCTGGAGGATATCCCCCAGCTTTCGGATGAAGAAATTGACCGGATGACACAGACCCTACACCCCCGCAGGATTTTTGCTGCATACACAAAGCTCTGCCGCGGAGGGCATGATGCAGTTAAATCAGTTATTGAAGCAACAGCATATGATCCCTGGTTTGTCCATGAAATGTCCGAATTCGCTATACTTGAGAAAAGACTGCAGAAGGAAGAGCTCACAGCAGATCTTCTGCTTTCGGCTAAGCGCAGTGGACTCAGTGATAAACGAATAGCCAGGCTTCGTGGTGTGAGCGAAAAGGAAGTGACCGCCTTCCGATTTGATAACGAGATGCATGCTTCATATCACTTCGTAGATACCTGCAGTGGTGAGTTTGCAGCCGATACTCCTTATTTTTATTCTACCTATGGAGAGATCGATGAAGGTGGTTCCTCCGGAGAGGATGCAGTAGTTATTCTTGCAAGCGGTCCAAACAGGATCGGGCAGGGGCTTGAGTTTGATACCTGTTGTACCCTTTCATCAATGGCGTACCGGAGGCAAGGTGTTAAGACCATAATTATTAATTCCAATCCCGAAACCGTATCTACGGATTTTAACGTTTCCGATCGATTGTATCTTGAGCCGCTTACGGCCGAAGATGTCCTTTCCGTTATTCGTAAAGAGAAAGTGAAAAACGTTGTTGTACAGCTTGGAGGGCAAACACCGCTGAATATGGCAGATGATCTGCAGGCTGCAGGCGTGAAAATTGTCGGAACCAGTGTCGATGCCATCAAAGGTGTTGAAGACCGGGGCCTGTTTGCTGATCTTGTAAACAAGTTGAATCTTCGGCAGCCGGTAAACCGCATGGCGGGTACAGTCGAAGATGTCTATCGATGTGCTGAGGAAATTGGTTATCCGGTGCTGTTGAGACCATCTTTTGTACTCGGCGGAAGAAGTATGGTCATTGCATATACACAGCAGGAACTGGAAGCTTTCCTGGCGCAGAGCATAGTGATTGAGCCGGATAGTCCGGTCCTGGTGGATCAGTTTCTGGAAGATGCATTTGAGTACGACGTTGATGCCGTCAGTGACGGCCAAAACGTTTACCTTGGCGGAATTATGCAGCATATAGAGGCTGCTGGTGTGCATTCAGGAGATTCCGCATGTGTTTTTCCTCCATACAAGTCTACACCGGCAATTCTTGATCAGATGAAAAAAGCAACTGCCGAGATTGCCCGCGAAATCGGGGTTCAGGGCTTTCTCAATATCCAGTTTGCAGTGAAGCATGATATGCTTTATGTGCTCGAGGTGAATCCCAGGGCATCAAGAACCGTGCCGTTTATTTCAAAGGCCTCTGGTGTTGATCTCGTAGACGCTGCTGTTAAAATCTGGCTTGGGCAGGATTTGATTATGCAGGGGCTTGTCTCACCGAATGCGGAATATCAGGCAGCTGTTGGCGACTGTGTGGTCGGCTGGGCAGTGAAGGAAGCCATGTTCAGTTTTGATCGTTTTCGGGATCATGATCCATTGCTTGGACCGGAAATGAAATCAACTGGTGAAGTTATTGGTATCGGAGCAGATTTCGGAGAGGCCTTTGCAAAAGCAACCCAGGCAACTGGTACTCAGCTTCCTGTAAGCGGCAGGGTTTTTGTCTCGGTTCACGAGGATGATAAACCAGCGGTTCTGGAAATAGTCAAGGAGTTTGCCAGCCTCGGCTTTGAAATCTGCGCTACCCGTGGGACTGCCGATTTTCTCTTTCAGAACAATGTGTTCACTGAAGTGATACTTAAAGTTCATGAAGGACATCCGAACATTATAGATCATATGAGAAGCAAACGAGTGGATATATTGATTAATACTCCGCGTGGACGCTTTACTCAAATGGATGACAGTTATCTCAGAATCGAGTCTGTACGGAGAAAAATTCCTTACACAACGACAATATCTGCGGCTCGGGCTGCCCTTGAAGGGATTCGTCACTTACAGAAAGGTGAGATTATTTCACGGCCTTTACTGGATTCCCGGTAATTAGAGCGATTTTTTTGCTTTAGTTGTGCAGATATTTTCTGCAAGCTGTTATACAATGTGTATCAGTGTTATGGCAGAATCAATATTTGATACATTAGTACAGGGAATGTCTCGGGAAGAGCGGGTCGAATTGCTCGGTAAAATTCAACGAGCCCCAGGGCTCGATCCGGATCCTCTTGTGGTAGATCTCGAAGACCCTGCAGAAATAGATATGCAGGCTGAATATAACAGCCTTTCACTGTGGCGTAAGATAATTATATTCTTTCAGAAATCTTTCACCGGAAAATCCAGGAACAGCCTTGTTGAAGAACTTCTGCTGAAAAAAATCGGACGAAAGATTGTCACTAATCACCCGGGATTCATTAATGCTGAAGGCCCTTTTATTCTTGAAGGCTTCGCCCGGCGTGTAGAAGATCTGCGAAGTTCTATACTGCCTCTGGCAAATCCGCTCAGCATTATTTTAGGAGATAACCGCAAACAATTCGTAGCTTTTATGTTCAGCATGATCGCTCCGGATACCTATGATCTCATCCGGCAGGAAACAGATCCGAAGTCGATTTCCAGTGCATATCCGGAATTGAGTGAGCGGGAACTGAAGACGAAGATGATAAGGAGTTTCAAGGATATACTTGAATCTGCCAGAAGCGATCAGCGAAAGCAGGTGTACATGAACTACCGGTTTCTTGGTCACCTTCTGCAGCTTTCAAGTTTTCCGTATATGCAGATAATCCAGGAATTTTCTGCTGCTGGAAATAGTTATAGACCTGCAAAATATACAGGATTGGATGGTGTACTGCGTCGTCTTGATTCCCAGATCCATTCTATTACAGAAATCCCGTCTTCCGATATTCTGCAGCAGGTTTTTGTGTTTCTGGAAAAAGAGCTTGGGGATGAGACCGAGCAGACCGAAAAACTTACCAAACAGCTTGAGACTGCTGCTGCTGCAATTTCTTCGTTGCGGTCTTTTATTCGAGAAGTCCCGCTCAGGGACATTATTGCCTTTTGCAGCGGAGATATACGGTATGCTCCAATTGAATTGTCCGGTGGAGAGGATTGGTTCACTCTATTCAGGGACCATATAAGCGATATAATTGACCGACGGGTTGATGCTTTCATTTTTGATCAGAGAAAGAAGCATATACTCTCATCACTTCTGAAGCTCGGTAATACAGCGCAGTTTCCGGATGTATCGCCATACGGTACAGAGAAGTTTTATAACAGCGGGAAATTTCCGTTCTCACTCGCAGTCAGTCAGTTCATTCTGGATAAATTGTTCACGCAGCGTTGGATGTCACCACTCAAGATTCTGCTGATTGACGGGGAGTTCTACAAGGATGCGAACAGAGATGAGTATGATGCTGCATACCAGACTATTGAGGGGCTATCTTCCAGAATAGAAGCCCTGCTGTCTGATTTGCCAAAGGAAGTTAAAAAGCCACCATCCGAGATGAAAGGGTTTTTGTCAAATGTTGATAAGAGGGCTATATCCTGTGTTGATGATTTGCTGAATTCCCTGCAAATGCTGTTTAATGTGCTTAACGGGCTCCTTTTTGGTGAGGTTGGTGGACGCTTTGATACAATTGCAAATCTTGGTCAGATTAATGGCCGAGCTAATAAACTCTACCTGCAGCAGTTGAATACTATGCTGAAGGAGATTATCACGACCAAGGAATTTCTGGCTGAGGCAATTGATCTGGAGCAGACCAAAAGAAGGTTATAATTTCACCTGAAGAATTACAGTCACAAAGCCCGGGAATCATTATGAACATAAAATATCGTGAAATAGACAAGAGCGCCAGGATTATCAGCCCTGATTCTGAATTGATTGGTATCAGACTGGATTTTCCGCTTCCCTTCTTTCTCAGTTCAATACATTGCGGTGACCTCGGTATCGAGCGCAGCGGAAGTTTATGGTGTGGGCGTAAAGGAAATAGAGCTGCTGTCCTCGAATATTTTGGTGCTGACCCTGCGCATACCATGCTGTTGAGACAGGTGCATTCCAGAGATATTGTCTGTTTTAACCGATCGGTATCAGAATCAGCTTATTACGCAGCAGATGGAATCTGGGGAACAAAGTCGGAACTTCTCAGTAGAGATGCGGCCGCAGTTACGGTAGCTGACTGTATGCCAATAGCAGTATATGAACATAAAAGTGAATCCTGGGCGATTCTGCATTCTGGAAGGAAGGGGACTGGTATTCTGCTGTCCGCTCTGGAAATGATACGTGATTATGCAGAGTCATCCGGTATTTCCGGATGTCAATACACTGTATGTTTTGGACCCTGTATATCTGCTGAAAATTATCCCCTTGATGATGATTCTGCAATTGAGTTTCAATCAGAATGGGGGCAGTGTGCTGCAGTCAGGCTTGAAAATGGACAGCTTGCGGCAGATTTACGTGCAGCCAATATTGAAATACTTCATCGATTTCTCGAGAATAATTCGGCTCTGGAAATTAAGGACGTTATAGTGTATACAGACTGCACGTATTCTCATGTTGATTTAGGTTCCTTCCGAAGGGAAGGTGTTGAGAAATTTACCAGAATGATTGCGCTTGTTAGAAAGGATAGTACCAGATGAAGGAAATAAAGAAGCTGATAGAAGCAGTTTTTCATGCAGCCGTCAGCAAGATAGCTGAAGATAAGGGTATCGCAGCAACGGATATCGATTTTGCCCAGATAATTCCCTCTACACCTCCTAACAGTGAAATGGGAGATCTGGCATTCCCTGTTTTTCCACTGGCTAAAATAATGAGAATGGGTCCGCCTCAAATTGCTGCTCTCGTGGCTGATGAACTCATGTCCGCTTCGAATGAGTTTCTTGAATCAGCAGTATCAGCTGGTCCATATGTGAATGTCCGATTCAAGCGTTCAGTGTATATTCAGCAGCTGTCAGCAGCAGTAACTGATCAGAAAGATGCATATGGAAGTTCTGATTACTTCAAAAACAGAAAGATAATGGTTGAGTTTTCCTGCCCTAACACAAACAAGCCTCTACATCTTGGCCATTTGAGGAATAATGCCCTTGGAGCTAGTGTTGCCCGTCTTTGTGCAGCAGCTGGTGCAGATGTGGAACGCGTGAACCTTATTAATGATCGTGGTGTTCATATCTGTAAATCCATGCTGGCGTACAGTAAGTTCGGCGAAGGCAAGACCCCTGAATCAGAGAATAAAAAGCCGGATCACTTTGTCGGAGACTATTATGTGAAGTTTTCACAATGGGCGAAGGAACATCCTGAGGCTGATTCAGAAGCTGCCGAATTGCTTCAGAAATGGGAGTCAGGTGAGCCTGAGACAATTGAGTTATGGAAAAAAATGAATGGCTGGGCCCTTGAAGGAATTAATGAAACCTATAAGCATACCGGCATAGAATTTGATCGCTTGTATTATGAAAGTCAGACTTATCTAAGTGGTAAAAGTGAAATTCTTGATGGACTCGACCGTGGAGTATTTTACCGGAATGAAGATGGGGCTGTCATGGTTGATTTATCGGATATCAATCTTGATACCAAGGTTTTGCTGCGAAAGGACGGAACAAGTCTGTATCTGACGCAGGATATCGGTACTGCTATAGCCCGTCATAACGATTGGCCTTTCGAACAGATGATTTATGTAGTTGGATCAGAACAACAGTATCATTTCAAGGTTCTTTTTCATGTTCTTGAACTGCTTGGTTTTGATTGGGCGCAGCACCTCTCCCACTTATCCTACGGTATGGTGAACCTGCCCGATGGCAAGATGAAATCAAGAGAAGGTACAGTAGTTGATGCGGATGATCTTATCGCAAGTCTTGAGAAGCTTGCTCTGAAGGAGTTGATGGACCGTGGGCGCGACAGTGAGGGCGAGAATGCTGAAGAGATCGCTCATTCAATAGCGCTTGGTGCACTCCATTACTACTTACTGGCAGTTACACCTGTGAAAGATATGGTCTTTAATCCCGCTGAATCATTATCTTTTAATGGTAATACCGGTCCATATTTGCAGTATGTAGGGGCGAGAATCTCCAGCCTCATGAGAAAAGCCGATGCTTCCAGCCTTGATGTGCATGGAGCAGATCTTGGGCTTCTGACTCTGGATAGCGAATGGGATATTCTTAAATCAATTGGCCGATTTCCTGAGTTGATTGAGAAAGCTGCGGATACCTTGTCGCCCTCAGAAATAACCGGATATCTATATGAGTTGGGTAAGTCTTTCAGTCGCTACTACCATGATACTCCGGTTCTTCAGGATAATTCTCCCGATGTATCCCGGGCACGTCTTGCGCTGTGCCGCATGGTATTACAGGTTATGAAGAATGGATTCTACATGCTCGGGATTCCATTTCTGGAACGAATGTAACCTACTGTTTTGTGCATAAACCCCCGGTTTGTACCTACAAATTTGTAGTATCTACCAGTATGTAGTGAAATAATTGATTTGCTCTTGACCTCTGGGTATACTGATGCATATTTTTACATGATATGCGACTGTAAGGGGGGAGCATGAGTTTGAAAAAGCGACCGGAAAGACAAGGCCTGTACGATCCCCAATTTGAGCACGATGCTTGTGGTGTTGGTTTCGTAGCTAATATATTAGGTAAATCAAGTCACAAAATTGTTGATGATGCCAGAGAAATTCTTATCAGGATGACTCATCGCGGCGCGGTAGGAAGTGAAAAAAATACCGGTGATGGAGCAGGGATGCTCACTGCTTTACCCTGGGATTTTCTGAGGCGTATAGCGAAAACCGAATTAGGTATTGGTCTTCCAGATGAAGGTAAATTCAGTGCAGGGAATGTTTTTCTGCCTCGTGATCCAGAGCAGAAAAAGCAGTGCATGGAGGCTCTGGAAAAGATCATAATCTCAGAAGGACTGGATTTTCTCGGCTGGCGTTCTGTTCCCGTGGACAATTCAATGATAGGTCCCAGCGCGCAGGCATCGGAACCAGCTATAGAGCAGCTGTTTGTGGGGTGTGATCCCGGCACCAGGCAGGATGATTTTGAACGCAGCCTCTATCTGGTACGTAAGCAGGCGGCTAATATAATTCGCGCATCTGCACAGGATCCGGATCACAATTTTTATATATGTTCTCTCTCTTCCCGGGTGATTGTATACAAGGGCATGCTGACTCCCGAGCAGTTAACTGCATATTATCCTGATCTGCGAAACCCATTATATAAAAGCCATCTTGCAATGGTTCATTCAAGATTTTCAACCAACACGTTTCCCAGTTGGGATCGTGCGCAACCCCTGCGTTTTATGAGTCATAATGGTGAAATCAATACCCTGCGGGGCAATGTTAATAAAATGAGGGCTCGGGAAGGCAAGCTGGCGAGCACCGTCTTCGGAGATGGTGTCAACAAACTTCTGCCGGTAATCGAACCTGATCTGAGTGACTCAGGCAGTTTTGATAATGTTCTTGAACTCCTTCTGATGAGCGGGAAAGAACTTCCGGAAGCGGTTATGATGATGGTTCCCGAAGCATGGCAGAATCACAAACTTATGCCGGATGCCGGCAAGGCCATGTACGAATACTACAGCAGCATGATGGAGCCCTGGGATGGCCCTGCCTCCATAGTATTTACCGATGGTCATTACATTGGTGCAACCCTGGATAGAAACGGTCTGCGGCCTAGCAGATACTATATTACCAGAGATGATCGGGTAATTATGGCCAGTGAGGTTGGTGTGCTGGATATAGATCCGGCTGATGTTGTATCAAAAGGTCGGCTGCAGCCGGGACGAATGTTCCTGGTGAATTTTGAACAGGGTCGTATTATTGACGATGCTGAGCTGAAGGACGGATATGCTGCCCGATTTCCGTATCGTGACTGGCTGGACGAGCAGAGAATTTCTTTAAGTGAGCTGCCTCAAGCTCAGCCCGCCGCATCGTGTACTGGTAATGAACTGCTTGAGAAACTGCGTCTTTTCGGTATCACGATTGAACATCTACAACTGATTCTCAAGCCGATGGCGGAAATGGGGAAAGAACCGCTGGGATCCATGGGAAATGATACACCGCTTGCCTGTTTGTCCGATCGTCCGAGGCTCATGTATGAATACTTCAAGCAGCTTTTTGCGCAGGTGACCAATCCGCCGATTGATTCTATCCGTGAGGATATCATCATGAGCCTGGCAACCTATATTGGTCCAGAACAGAACCTGCTTGACATCAGTCCTGATAATGCGCATCGTTTGTTTCTGCCCACTCCCTTTATTACCAATTCTGAGCTTGCATCCATCAAGTCCCTGGACTACAGAGGCTGGAAGTCAAAAACAATAGATATTACCTACACCGCAGATCCTGATTATGTGTATGGTACATCTGTACCGCGGCTGGAGACAGAGCTGGATAGAATATGTAGAGAAGCGGAGCAGGCAATCTCTGACGGATTTGCCTTGATTGTTTTATCTGATCGTTCGGCAAGCCGAGAACGTATTGCGATTGGTGCATTGCCGGCTGTTGGTGCAGTGCATCAATATCTGGTGAAAAAAGCAAAGCGAACCCAGATCGGTATTATCCTGGAATCAGCTGAACCAAGAGAAGTTCATCATTTCTGTACCTTGGTTGGCTTTGGTGTCGATGCAGTCAATCCGTATCTTGCTTATGATGCCATGTATCATCTGCGGGATACCGGGGTTCTTGATTCCGACTTGTCCGACAACGATATAATTGAGCACTATCATCGTGCAATGGCGTATGGTATGCGTAAGGTTTTCGGGAAGATGGGTATTTCTACCCTTGAATCCTATAAAGCTGCTCAAATATTCGAGGCTGTTGGTATATCCGATGAAGTAATGGATCGATGTTTTACCGGAACTGCAAGCCGGATTCATGGTATTGGATTCGCTGAAATTGAACATGAGGCTTATCTACGTCATGCACTTGCATATCCCAAACGGAACAATCTTACCGGTAGGGAATACCTGCCGGGGGGTGACTATCAATACCGGTTTAATGGTGAAAAGCATATGTGGGATCCTGAATCTATAGCCGATGTTCAGATTGCGGCCCGAAACAATGATCAGGATGCGTATAAGCGTTTTGCCGAGCGTCAGAATCAGAGATCTACTATTCAGGCAACGATACGTGGTCTGCTGAAATTTCGTGCTCAGTCTTCTGTTCCTTTAGAAGAGGTCGAACCTGTAGAGAATATCCTGCGTCGTTTTGTGAGCGGGGCCATGAGTTTTGGTTCGATCAGCCAGGAAGCTCATGAAACACTGGCGATTGCAATGAATCGTATCGGGGGAAAGAGCAATACCGGAGAAGGCGGTGAAATGCCAGAGCGTTATATCAAGCTCCCTGACGGCGACAGCAAGCGCAGTGCCATCAAGCAGGTTGCCTCAGGCCGTTTCGGTGTCAGCATTGAATATCTGACAAACGCTGATGAAATACAGATCAAGATGGCTCAAGGTGCCAAGCCCGGTGAGGGTGGTGAACTACCGGGACACAAGGTATTTGATGTAATTGCCAAAACAAGGCATTCGACTCCCGGTGTTGGATTGATAAGCCCTCCTCCACATCACGATATATATTCTATTGAGGATCTTGCACAGCTTATTTTTGATTTGAAAAATGCTAACCCGCAGGCAAGGATCAGTGTAAAACTGGTCAGTGAAGTCGGGGTCGGTACAGTAGCAGCTGGTGTGGCCAAGGGGCATGCGGATCATATATTGATAAGCGGTCATGATGGAGGAACTGGCGCCTCAGCACTAACCGGAATCAAGAATGCCGGACTTCCATGGGAACTGGGACTGGCAGAAGCGCATCAGACACTTGTCATGAATAATCTCAGAAGCCGGGTTGTGGTGCAGACAGACGGTCAGCTCAAGACTGGCCGCGATGTAGTAATGGCCGCTCTGCTTGGTGCTGAGGAATGCGGAATCGCCACTGCTGCCTTGATAACTCTCGGCTGTATCATGATGAGGAAGTGTGAAAAAAACACCTGTCCTGTAGGTATAGCAACACAGGATGAGAAGCTCAGAAAGAAATTCAGTGGTAAACCAGAACACGTTGTGAACTACCTGAGATTCGTTGCGGAAGATGTTCGACAAATCATGGCGAATCTCGGCTTTCGTACTTTCGATGAAATGGTTGGTAGAACAGATATACTTGAACAGGATAAGGATGTCCTTAACTGGAAGTCCAGACATGTAGACCTCAGTGGTCTGCTCAGCAAGCCGGTGAATCAACTGGCTGCCGACGCGCCGGTAATCTGCTGTGTTCCTCAGGATCATGGACTGGAAACAATTCTCGATCGGCGTCTGATTCCTGTCGCCAAACAGATAATGGCAGATCATATACCTGCAGAAATCGAGCTTCCGATAGTGAATACTGATCGTGCAGTTGGCACAATGATGAGTCATGTAATTGCATCGAAATGTGGACTACAGGGTTTACGGCATATAGACAGCACGGAGCTCGGAAAAAAATCAGCCCTGAATGTCAAATTCCATGGCAGTGCCGGTCAGAGTTTCGGAGCCTGGTTATCCAGCGGTGTCAGTTTCGAACTTGAAGGTGATGCAAATGATTACGTGGGCAAAGGTTTATCCGGAGGAACGATAGTAGTATATCCGCCTCAAAAATCATTGTTTCCTGCAGAAGAGAATATAATCATAGGTAACGTGGCATTGTATGGCGCTATTTCCGGAAAGGCTTTTTTCCGGGGTGTGGCAGCAGAAAGATTCTGTGTAAGAAACTCCGGGGCTGAAGTAGTAGTTGAAGGGGTTGGTGATCATGGTCTGGAATATATGACCGGGGGACGGGCCTTGATTATCGGGCCTACCGGCAGGAACTTCGCTGCCGGAATGTCAGGGGGAATAGCCTATGTGTATGATCCTGATAATCGCATGAAGGACAGAGTGAATCCTGGTATGGTTGAAATTCTCGACCTTAATGATTCTGATTCAGCATATGTTATATCAATGCTTGAGGAGCATGTTACCAGAACAGGATCGGTAGTGGCGGAAAGACTTATTGAACACTGGTCAGATGAATCAAGCCGCTTTCTCAAAATTATCAGTCCTGCTTATCGAAGGATACTCGAGTTGAATGCAGCAGCTTCGGAAGGACATGTCTCTCATGATCTGAAGATCAAGCCTGAAAGTCGAAAGGAGCCTGTAAATGGGTAAGCCAACAGGATTTATGGAATATACGAGGAAAACAGTAATCGATCGCCCGGCTCAGGAGCGGGTGAAGGATTTCAAGGAGTTTCATAAGCATCTTGATGAATCCGAGAGACAGGAGCAGGGTGCACGGTGTATGGATTGCGGTGTACCATTCTGTCAATCCAGTTATGGCTGTCCGGTCGATAATCTCATTCCGGAATGGAATGACTTGATATTCAGAGGTAAATGGGACGAAGCCTTCTATCGCTTGATGAAGACCAATAACTTTCCTGAATATACCGGCCGGGTATGTCCCGCACCCTGTGAGACTGCCTGTGTTTTAGGCATTAATGAGCCTGCTGTTACCATTAAGGATAATGAATGCACAATTATCGACAAGGCCTATGACTCTGGATTGATGAAAGCGAATCCTCCACAGCTTCGGACCGGGAAAAAAATTGCAGTAATAGGTTCCGGTCCTGCAGGTCTGTCTGCAGCAGATCAGCTGAACAAGGTGGGGCATTCAGTGACTGTTTTTGAGAGGGACGATCGGATCGGCGGATTGCTGATGTACGGCATCCCGAATATGAAGCTTGACAAGGAACTGGTGAACAAGCGGAATGCAATTATGGCAGAGGAAGGTATCACCTTTCGAACAAATGTTAATGTCGGTACTGATATTGAAATACAGGAATTAACTGATTCCTTTGATGCTGTGCTGTTGGCAACAGGTGCCACAAAGCCTCGTGATTTACCGGTCCCTGGCAGGCAGCTAACCGGTATTCATTTCGCGATGGATTTTCTGCGGTCCAACACAAAGAGTCTCCTTGACAGTAATCTGACCGACGGCTTATTCATAAATGCTTCAGGTAAGAAAGTAATCGTGATCGGAGGTGGCGATACCGGAAATGATTGTATTGGTACCAGTATACGTCATGGCTGCAGTTCAATGGTGAACTTTGAATTGCTGCCCAAACCATCACATGATAGGGGGCCAGGGCAGCCCTGGCCTACATATCCCAGATTGTTGAAAAATGATTACGGACATGAAGAGAGCGATCATGTGTTTAACTCAGACCCAAGAGAGTTTTCAATTCTTACCAAGGAGTTTGTCGGAAACGAACGCGGTGAAGTTACTGCAGTTAAGACTGTAAGGGTTAAATGGACAAAGGAAGCGGGAGAAAGACCGCGGATGGAGGAGATTCCCGGGACAGAGGAAACATGGGAAGCAGATCTTGTTTTTCTTGCTCTTGGTTTTCTTGGACCTGAACAGAATCTACTTGAACAGGCGGAAATAGTAACTGATGCCCGGAGCAATATTTCTGCTCCCTACGGTGAATTCACTACCAATGTCCCGAAGATATTCGCTGCTGGCGATGCTCGCAGAGGGCAGTCACTGGTCGTGTGGGCGATCAACGAAGGACGGGCTGCAGCCAGAGAAATTGATAGATTTATTATGGGGAGTTCTGAACTCGAATAGTCTATAGCAGTATGTAATGCAGTATGCAATAAGAGTCTGCGGAAAACATACACAGCTGCAGGTGGACAGTCCGTCTGGATAGGTCAAAACCATGTCCTTTCAGGACTTGTCCCCCTGTATGCTTCCGGCACTGATCGCTATTGCACTAGTAGCCTAATTTGACTTCAAAGCCAGTGACGGTTCCCTGTGCTGTGCTTTGTATTCTAGGGTATATATCCATGCTGATATCCTTATTCCAGCGAGGATCAGGCGTATAGTTTCTGGTAAAGTAGACGGCAGCAGCCTGACCTAAACCTCCGAACAGCAGAATATTAAAAACGGCGGTTTCCTGAGGCAGCACATCCTGCAGGGGACTCAGCAGTGCAGAGACGAACCCACCGATCAGCATCCCTCCCGCACCTCCGACTGAAAGCATTCCAACCCGGGCTGAGCTCCAGCCGCCATTATCCCAGGCTCTGGATGCAGCATAGCCCACTGCTCCCGGGAGCAGTATGTGGGATGGGTAGGTAATCCAGGGGTTATCCAGCTGAAGAAGACCCTGAAAGGTCAGGCCAAGATAAATATTAGTCCAGATATAACCGGTAAGATACGAAGCAGGCTTACCTGCAGGTATACCGCTGTCTCTGGAGATTAAATATCCTGCAGTTCGTGATGAAACTGCAGTCAGCATTGTTCCAAGCCAGAATACCCGGTCATTTGTATCAGCCGGTAGATCGATTACATTGAGCTCCCGGAGCATATTGTACAGAAAGATGTATGACAGCAGGGAAGTAATCTGGGTGCTGTCTGTCTGTAACTGTGTGCCCTGGGATATGCCTCTTTCATTTGTCAGCCGCCAGCTGGTATACAAGCTGCCTCCAATCCCGGCTATACCGGCTGCTCCGGTAGCGACCGGGCCGAGTTCGAAGACAATGGGTAAGCTGGTAGCAACCGTGGTACCGGTAATCAGATTACCAATGTAAAAACTCAGCAAGCCGCTGGTATCGCGGTACAAGCCTAATTCGTTGACAAGGTTATAGGCTCTGCTGCTGAACTCACTTTGAGGATACAGTAACTGGATATCTTCCAGGTATTTTAATCCAGCTTCATAGTCCTCATCTATGATATGCTCGAGTGCTTGTATATACAGGAGCATCGCCTGGTCCTCTTCCGGCTTTTCGGAGTTTCCGAAAAGTCCCATGGTACTCATGCTCAGAACTAAAGTACCAATCAATAATACCCTAGCAATTTTCAAAGACATATTATCACCTCAATGGAAATGTAGCTGTATGGAAGGAAAAAAACACTATTTTTTCACTTTTTTCTTCCGATTTCTTTCTCCATGAGGTATCAGGCATGAATTACTGCCTCCTATCAGATCTTCACGTCCTGCAAGTAGTAATGCCTCACGCACTATTCCGTGATTTTCATTTTTCCGGTATTGGAGGAGTGCACGCTGCATAGCCTTTTCCCGGCTGTTTTGTGCGGTATAGATTTTTTTCATGTCTCGCGGGTCATATCCGCTGTAATACATACATGTAGACAGGGTGCCAGGGGTGGGGTAGAAATCCTGGACCTGCTGAGGCGATATCCTCTGATCACGCAGGAACTCAGCCAGTTCAATTGCATCATCAAGCGTACTTCCCGGGTGACTCGAGATGAAGTATGGAACCAGGAACTGACGTTTATCTGCTTTTTTATTAAGCAGATTAAATTTATCCTGGAATTTCCGGTAGATATCCAGATGGGGCTTACCCATCAGATCAAGAACATTCCGGGAAACGTGCTCGGGGGCAACTTTCAGCTGGCCGGAAATATGATGCTTTACGAGTTCGGTGAAAAAATCAGAGTCATTGTCCTGCATCAAATAGTCATATCGGATACCAGACCTTATAAAAACTTTCTTGATTCCCGGCAGAGATCTGAGCTTTCTCAGGAGGCTGAGATAATCCTTGTGGTCAGCCTTCAGGTTTTTACAGGTAACTGGGGCCAGGCAGTTCTTGTGGGTACACGAGCCTTTTACGGCCATCTTTTCGCAGGCCGACACACGAAAATTGGCTGTCGGGCCTCCAACATCATGAATATAGCCTTTGAAGTCCGGCATAGCGGACAATAATTTCACTTCTTTGATTATCGATTCATGACTGCGTGCCTGTATATTTCTGCCCTGATGAAACGTAAGTGCACAGAAGGAGCATCCTCCAAAACAACCTCGAGAAGAAATCACACTGAATTTTACTTCATCCAGTGCTGCGATACCCCCCTCCTTCAGGTAGATCGGGTGGTATGTGCGTGTATACGGCAACTCATAGATTTGATCAAACAGCGCTGTGTCCAATGGAGGAGATGGTGGCATCTGAACAAGTTTTTCACCACCGGGATATTTTTCTACCAGCGGTGCAGCTGAGAAGGGGTCAGTATTCCGATGTTGTATTCCAAAGCTTTTGGCATACAGCTGCTTGTCCTTGACTATATCAGCATAGTCAGGGAGTTCTATTGCGTTTTGAGGTATGTTTTCAGCTTGCTGGGCACCGAGTTTATACAGAGTTCCTCTGATTCCACGGAGGTCTGCATTAACTGGATTAATTCCTGCTTCACTTGCCTGTTTGAGTCTGTCTGCTATTTCGATAATGGCTATTTCACCCATGCCGTAGACAGCAAGATCGGCTTTTGAATCCAACAGTATTGATCTGCGGATGGTATCAGACCAGTAATCGTAGTGTCCCATACGCCGTAGACTGGTTTCAATACCGCCAATAATAATCGGGATTTTTTTATATGCCTGTCGAATTGCTGCGGAATAAACTATTGTAGCTCTGTTCGGACGTAGTCCGGTTTTCTTTCCGGGACTGTAAAGGTCCTCACTTCTTGGCTTTCTTGCGGCCGTATAATGCAGGACCATGCTATCCATATTTCCGCCGCTGACCAGAAAGCCGAGTTTAGGGCGCCCCATGCACTTGAAATCATCGATCTGGTTCCAGTTTGGTTGACATATCAGGCCTACTTTATAGCCCCTTGATTCCAGCAGTCTGCTGATCAGTGCTGCACCAAACGATGGATGGTCTACATATGCATCTGGACTTACGAGGATAAAATCAAGCTGATCCCACCCTCGCTCTTTCATGTCTTCTATATTGATTGGAAGAAAAGCTTTTCTGTTTTCTTCGTGTGTAGCTGTGGTCATGCAGGGAGTGTAGCATAAACGGTTGCTGCATATATAGATGTAGTTACATACTAACCCGGTATGAAAGGATCATGAATTATATGTGTTGCGATGAAGTTTGGAGAAATTCAATGATTCTTTTTTCCGCGCATTTTTCTTCTCATCGGGATAGCCAATTCCTATCAATGCTTCAACAGCTATTCCATCTGGTAAGTGTAGTACTTCTGATACATAGTCACTTGAGCTGATAGTTCCGTTATGGCTCCGCTGTCTTATCTGCACCCAGCAGGCTCCTAATTTTAGAGACTCAGCAGTACTCTGAATGGACCACGCTGCTATGCTTGCATCCTCAATCCAGACATCTGATATCTTTGTGTTGGCTATCACGGCAACAAGCAGCGGAGCTCCTGAAAGAAATGATGAACCATGTTCCTTGGCCTCAGCGAGTTTTTTTATGATCCTGCGATCATCGATAAAGACAAACTCGCATGGTTCTATTGATCGTGACGACGGAGAGCGTAAAGCAGCTTCCTGTAGTAAGCTTATCTGATCAGCTGAAATTGCAGTCTCTTTATATTTGCGAATGCTTCTGCGCATTCTGAGATTTTCTATCATTGTAATAGTTTACTCATTTGAGTGCTGGTCTGTCAAAAAGTCATCTGATATAATCCGCTGTATGACTACATCTGAATCAGAAAACCTGTCAGCATCTGTTGATTTACTCGGTAGATCAGTCCCCAACCGGCTGGTAATGCCTCCACTAGTGATCTGGAAGTCCGGAAAGGAAGGTCTCGTTACCGGAGATCATCTGCAGCATTACCGGCAATCTGCAGGAGCCGGCATTGTAATTGTGGAAGCTGCATGTGTATCACCTGCTGGTAGACTTGCTTCCACACAGATAGGGATTTTCAATGACGACCAGATAGATGGATTGAGGCAATTAGCAGATACCATAAAAGCAGATGGGGCATTGGCCGGTATACAGATCCATCATGCTGGAGAAAAAAGTTCAGTTGAGAAAAACTGGGGTCTGGAACCGGTCACTGTTCCGAAAATGAGCGAGCAGGAGATACTCAGCATAATCAAGGATTTTGCAGATGCATCGGAGCGGGCTTTTTCTGCGGGCTACGACATTATAGAAATACACGGTGCACATGGCTACCTGGGCAGTCAGTTTCTTTCAACCCGATTCAACAAGCGTAAAGATGATTGGGGTGGAAGTCTTGAAAATCGGATGCGGTTTTTGTGTGAGGTTGTGAAGGCCGTTCAGGATCGGCTTCAGAGACTTGCCAGGCAGGTGAATTCTCCGAAACCGATTGTGGCCTGCCGGCTTGGTGTGGCAGGGGTGCAGTTACCCATACAGGAAGGAATTGAAACTGCGCGGCATCTTATCCGTGCCGGTCTCGAACTGCTTGATGTATCGAATGCCGGTAGCATGCCCAGGGAGGAAAGTATCGGTCCCATTGCAGACACTGCAGACGGGTTTTCTCCTTTGTTTGACCTTGCATTTCGTACAAGAAAGGAGTTACATGCTGATCCTGAGTACAGAATCCCTGTCATCGGAGTTGGCGGTATCAAGACGCCCCGGCAGGCTTTTGATGTATTAAACCGCAAGGATCCAGTTGATTTTGTCGCTGCCGGGAGAGCAGTTCTCGCTGATCCGCAGTGGTTTCTGAAATCAGTCAGTGGAATGGAAGAGAAGATATCATACTGTCTTGATTGTTCCCCCTGTTTTCACTTCAAACAACCTGAGCTCTGCCCGGCACGGCGCAAACTTGATAAAAATAAGGAACAATATGCTATATGAAAGAACGAAATGACCGAATCTTCCTGTTGACGCTTTTTGGTGATGACAGGCCGGGAATTACATCACGCTGTACCGTTATTCTTGCTGAACACGATGTAAATATTCTGGATATAGGACAGTCGGTAATTCATAACACACTGTCATTGGGTTTTTTGATCGAGATTCCGGAAAGAGCAAACTCGGCAAGCGTTTTCAAGGAGCTTTTATATGCGGGCTATGAGCTTGGGCTGCATGTGAAATATGAAGCGGTAGATCCGGGAAGCTATTCAACCTGGGTCGAGAGTCAGGGAAAGTTCAGATACATTATCAGTCTGTTGGGCAGGAAGCTGACCGCGCGTCAGATCGCTGCAGTCACCAGCATAATTTACGATCAGGGATTGAATATTGATGTTATTTCCAGATTGAGCGGCAGAATACCGCTAGATGAGGAAAATTCAAGATCAAAAGCTTCGGTCGAGATATCGGTTCGAGGCAAAGCAAAAGATCTGGCTGGTATGAAAGCCAGTTTCCTTGAAACAGCCTCTCAGCAGGGTATAGATATCGCCTTTCAGGAGGATAGTATTTACAGGCGGAACCGCCGGCTTGTCTGCTTTGATATGGATTCTACCCTGATACAGACCGAGGTCATAGTTGAACTTGCTCGTCGTGCAGGGGTCGGGGAACAGGTACATGCGATCACCGAAGCAGCAATGCGTGGCGAAATCGACTTTTCAGAAAGCTTCAAGCAGAGAATAGCCTTGCTTCAGGGGCTGGATGAATCAGTACTTCAGGATATCGCTGACAATCTTCCTTTGACAGAAGGTGTCGAGACACTACTGACAACAATGCATCAGCTAGGATATAAAACTGCAATACTTTCAGGCGGATTTACCTACTTTGGAGAATATCTACAGAAAAAACTGGGCTTTCATTATGTATATGCGAATCATCTTGAAATCGCAGACGGAAAACTTACCGGGAATTATATCGGCGAAATTGTAGACGGCCAGAAAAAGGCTGAATATCTACAACAGATTGCAGCTGAAATGGGAATTACCCTGGAACAGGTCATTGCGATTGGTGATGGTGCGAATGACCTGCCTATGCTCAGTCTGGCAGGCCTGGGAATAGCTTTCCAGGCTAAGCCGCTGGTAAAAGAGAATGCTGACCATGCAATTTCAAGCATTGGTCTCGATGGCGTTCTGTATTTACTTGGTTTCCGGGACAGGGAATTACAGGACTCGCTTGCCAGCAAGCCAGGAAAGGTTTAGACTTTTTACATGCAGGATATGACGCTTTCTTTTTCAACACCCGGGCTGCTTTTTCCGGCAATTTCATTGCTCTTTCTGTCATTCACCAATCGATTTATATCCTATGCCAGCCTCGTGCGGGGACTGCATTCACAGTGGTTAGTCAATTGCGACCCTGCTATTTCATCGCAGATTAATAATCTCAGAAAACGGATGCATCTAATCAAAATGACACAGATCGCTGGTGCACTTTCACTCCTGTTTTGCACGGTGTCTATGATACTCATTGTAATACAGATGATAATACTGTCATGGATCATGTTTGCCGGAGCGCTTGTGTGCATGGCAGCTGCTTTGCTGGTGCTTATAGTTGAAGTCGGAATCTCTATGAATGCCATTGAACTCCAGCTGAATGATATGCAGACAATCGACAAGTCTGAAGGCTGTCCGGATACCTGAGATATTTTTATTCTATGGAAATGATTAAACTTTCAGATGGACATTTAATGCCGGCACTCGGCCTGGGAACCTGGGAGTTGACGGGGCAGACCTGCATCGATACGGTCTGTCGGGCAATAGAGTCAGGTTACCGGCATATCGATACCGCATTTATGTACAATAATCACGAGCAGGTAGCAGAGGGTATACGTCTAAGCGGAATCGACCGGTCCGAACTATTTATTACCACAAAAATCCCGCCTGGTAAGCTGAGACCTGAACAGGTGCGGACATTTGAGTACCGGATGCTGAAGGAACTCGATGTAGAGTATCTTGATCTGCTTCTTGTTCACTGGCCGAATGCAAAGATTCCCTTTTCCGATACCCTGAATGCGTTTGCTGATATCGTAAAAAGAAAACGTCTGCGGAGCATTGGAATCAGTAATTTTAATTCTGTAATCACAAGTGAAGCAGCAGCGGTCAGTCCTGTTCCAATTGTTACAAATCAGGTCGAATATCATCCTCATCTGAAACAGGAAAAACTTCTACGTGAATGTAGAGAACTCGATATCCTGATTACCGCATACTCGCCTCTGGCCCATGGACAGGTATTAAATGACCCTTGTCTGAATGATATTGCCAGCCAGCATAATATCTCTGCTGCACAGGTATCTATTGCCTGGCTGTTGAGTAAAGGAATGGCCGTAATTCCCAAGGCAAGCAGTTCCAGTCATCTGAGCGAAAATCTACAAGCAGCCACTGTCAGTCTGACTCCCGGTGATATTGCTCTGATTGATGCTATCCCGATATTCAGACGCACTGTAAACGGACATCTTCGAAGCTATCCTTTCGATGAAGAAATACTGTAAAAAGAACCCAGGTAAATTGAACACGGGAAAATCGCAAATTATTTGCCCTTTTCTGAATAAAAATATCAGTAACCGGTATAGGTTTCTGACAAGGAGTATTTGATGGCAATCGTATCATTGGAAAACGTTCACAAAGTATATCCGCTTGGTAAAACAGAAGTACATGCTGTGCAAGGTGTTTCCTTCGAGATTCAGGAAGGAGATTTCATCTCCATTGCTGGCCCTTCAGGATCTGGTAAATCGACCATACTTAACCTTATTGGCTGTATTGATGTCCCGAGTGATGGCTCGGTTATAATTGATTCAACGGATACCAAAACCCTGACCGATAAGAAAATTACTGACCTGCGTCATCGATTTATCGGTTTTATCTTTCAGAGTTTCAATCTGGTGCCTGTGTTGAACGTCTATGAGAATATTGAATTCCCGCTGTTGCTTGGTAAGAGCAGCATGACAAAGACAGAGAGAAAAGAGTGGATTGATCATCTTATTGAGGAAGTAGGCTTGAGCGACTGGAAGACACACAAACCTAATGAATTGTCAGGTGGACAGAGACAGCGGGTTGCGATCGCCCGGGCACTGGCTACCAAACCGCGTGTTGTTCTGGCGGATGAACCGACTGCTAATCTGGACAGCAAGACAGGTGAGCTGATAATCGAACTTATGAAAAAAATCAATCGCGAACAGGGCACAACTTTCATTTTTTCCACTCATGATTCAACGATTGTTGATATTGCAGATCACGTTATACGCTTGCTTGACGGAAAAATCATCAGGGAAGAACGGAGGTAGGCATGTCTGTATTACTGCGGATCGCGCTGAGAAACCTGAAAGAGCACAAGGCGAAAACTGTTATTGTCGGTTTTCTGATCGCTCTGGGAGTGTTTCTTCTGATTGTAGGAAATTCTCTGCTGGCTACTGCCGCACGTGGGACAGAGCTGGTATTTATTGATAATTTTACCGGTCATGTGATGGTACGGGCTCAAAGTGACAACCCGGTCTCTATAGCTGGAGCAACTGGTTTTACTATGGAAGATTTATCCGGTCCCAGACTCCCTCATTACAGAGACATATATTCCCATCTTCAGAATTACAGCGGGATAAAAAGCATGAACCCTCAGGTTCCATTTTTCGCACGGATGGATTTCAGTACTGAAGGACAGAATCAGTTTGCTCTGATTCCTCTGTTCGGGATTGAGCCAACTTCATATCTGAGGATGTTCCCTGACTCGGTCAAGCTGACAGCCGGTAGATTTCTTGAAGAGAACGAGCAGGGAATTGTGCTGCACAGAAAAATTCGTGATGAACTGATAGAGGTTCTTGGTATTGAGGTTAATCCAGGGGATTCTGTCCGGCTTCAATCCATGAGTGCCGGAAGCGGTGTGCGTATTCGTGAGGTTAAGGTAAAGGGAATCTATGAATTTATGGTTGAAGCACCTGCCATGGATGGTATGTCCTTTATGGATGTATTTACTGTCCGTGATCTGGCGAACATGACCATTGGTACCAGCGATGTGGTAGCAATAGATGAGTACGACATGAGATTGCTGGATGTTGAGGATGATTTCGACAGTTTGTTTTCGGACTCCCTGTTTTTCTCGGTCGAGGAGCAAGTGAATGATATCTCCAGCAGGGCTCAGATTGATCCAGACAGTCTGTTTGAAGGTACTCCAGAACGTAGTTCATCATATTCCAGGATTGATTCAGGTGCGTGGTCATATATTCTACTGATGCTTGAAGATGGGCGCGCAACCGAGAGTTTTATCGACCAGTTGAACCACGATTTTCAGGAGAATGGCTGGAGTGTCGAGGCCGTGGGCTGGGGTGCTGCGTCCGGTGGAATGGCTACCTTTGTCCAGGCTTTCCAGATTTTGTTCCTGATAATCGTCGCTCTTATCACCATTGTATCAATAATCATTATCATGAATACACTTGTTATCTCGGTTGTAGAACGCACAGCCGAGATCGGTACTATGAGAGCTCTTGGGGCCAGAAAATCGATGGTTCGACGGATGTTTGTTCTTGAAACAATGAGTATTTCAATCGTTTTCGGTATGATCGGGTTATTTCTGGGAACAGTGCTGCTAATTGTTCTTGGAGTAATTGGTCTTCCTGCTCCCAATTTATTTTTTGAAATGCTGTTTGGCGGTTCAGTACTGCGTCCGGTGTTTTCTTACAGCAGCTTTTTCCAGGCAGCATTCATGATGCTTGGTGTGGGCTTTCTTTCCAGCCTGTATCCAGTATCAGTTGCGCTGCGTATTCAGCCGGTACAGGCAATGCAGAGTAATTAGGGGGCATATATGCAGGTTTTAAAGATAGCAATCCGTAATCTGAGAAGGCAAAAGAAGCGCACGGTTCTGCTTGGCGGGGCTATTGGTTTCGGGATCATGGTTATCACACTCATTAATGGGTTTACAGCCGGGGCATCAGTCAATCTCAAAGACAATTTTTCGTATCTGCTTGCAGGGCATGTATATGTCTCAGAGCAGACACGCAGGGATGACGATCGAGTCATTTCGGAGTTCCGGAATATAGACATTCTGGATGAGGTTCTTTCTGATCTGGGGCTGGATGGCAAGAATACCGTACGGCGATCGTCAGCATTTGGAACCCTGCTGTTCAGTGGAAGGACCAGCGAGCAGAATATCGACGGGATCAACTGGGCAGAGGAAAGCGGCTTGCAGGACAGGCTTGTCCTTTTATCCGGGTCTATTCAGGATGTAGTAAATGATCCTGATGCAATTGTACTTAATGAGCAGTCTGCTCGTCGTCTGGGTGTTGAGGTTGGTGAAACTATCCTGCTCCGGAGTTCCACGGTAAGCGGACAGCAGAATGTTATCAGTCTCAGGGTAGCTGGTATAATGCAGGACCCAGGTATCCTGGGTAGTATTTCTTCTTATGCCCACCGCAGTACTGTCAACAATCTGATCAATATTTCTCCGGAATCCTATCAGGCTGTACATATAAATCTACCGCGAATCGAGGATACAGAGCGTGTGACCGATTTGCTGTACAAGGCATTATCGGACAGGGCTGCTGTTGCTGAACGCGCGGAGAACGCTTCCGGTCTTGGACTTGACGGTCCGATGTTTGTGCATCAGGATCGGCCGGAGCAAAGCTGGAGTGGACAGCGTTTTGTTCTGCAGAATATCAACGACTTCACGAATGAGATTGACCAGCTGGCGCTTGCTCTGAATGCAACCGGTACCGGTATTCTTTTGGTACTCATTGTAATTACGATGATTGGTGTGGTGAACACATTCAGAATGATTATGTTCGAGCGGGTACGGGAAATCGGAACGATGAGAGCAATAGGCGTGCAGAGAAAGAGCATACGCCGTATTTTTCTTTATGAGGCAGCATGCCTTGCCGCGGTTGGTTATCTATGTGGATTGATTATGGCAATAGTCATTTCCTTCGGACTTGGTTTTATAGCTATTCCGCTCGAAAATCCGTTTGCGCTTTTTACTGCCCAAGGGCAGTTAAGCTTTCCGCTGCAGTCGGGGAGTCTGATCGCCAATTTTATTCTGATAACAATACTTACTGTTCTGGCCGCAGCGCTTCCAGCCCGGAAAGCTGCCCGCTTGCTTCCGGCTGATGCTCTGCGCAGCGTAGCCTGAGTAATCACAAATGATTTGCACTTTGCTTTGGAGGAAACAATGAGAATAAAAAGAATACTATTACTAGTAATGGCGGTTGTGGGCTTTTTCTGTGCATCCGGAATAGCTGCTCAAAACATAGATACCGAGGCAATACTCAGGAATCTTGATCAGTTGAATTCCTTTCCGGAAACTGATTTCTCTGCAGAGTACACAATCGTAACCCAGAAGCCCGGTGATGAACGCAGTATTTTCAGAATGCAGAATTTCCGTCGTGATCATGAGGATAAATTGACTATGGTCATACTTGAACCCGGGTCCAGGAGAGGAGAGGGATATCTGCAGATTGGAGACACTGCATGGTCGTATGATCCCGAAAGCCGTGAGTTTGCTATTTTCGCTTTACAGGAAAATTTTCAGGATTCCAGTGCCAGAACCAGTGATTTCGCAGAACTGACGATAAGTGCTAATTACGATGTAATATCAGCAGAGACTGGCCGTCTTGGCGCACATGATGTTTATATTCTTGATCTCAAGGCTGTAAATGACCGTGTTACATTTCCACGGATCAAGCTATGGCTGCGTCAGGATAACAATCTTATTCTGCGGGAAGAAAATTACAGCCTGTCTGACCGGCTTATGCGTACTGTACTGATCCCTGGCTATGCCTCGGTACAGGGTAGATTTGTTGCCAACAAAATACTTATTCAGGACAATCTGAATGAAGGTGAGCGGAGTGAAATCACGGTCCGTAACATAAGCTTTGCTCCTATTCCTGATCATGTCTTCACCCGCAGCTATCTCGAGAGGATAGGCCGGTGATGTACACAATGAAACATGGGAAAATTCTGTTCCCGTTGATGGGACTCATCCTGATTTTTTTTACTGCTTCACCAGCTGTATCCATTGACTTTGACTGGGATGATGAGTCTATGTTTATGGACGAAGGTATTGAAGAGATTCAGGAATCTTCTGAAGCAGCTTCATTCACATGGTTTGAGGATGATCTGGGAATCGGAGGCAACCTTGTATCTTCTATCAGCAGTTACTGGGCATGGAGCGAATTTCCGGATGGCTGGAACAGTTTTAAATCAGAGTCTATTCATGGGTTAAATTTTAACCTGAGTTCAGATATCTATCTCGATGCCAGACCTCATTCGGATCTAAGAATATTCGCAAAAGCTCGAAGCAGTTATCCATTCACTGAAGCCATTCAAATTCGTGAGCTGTTCTCGGATGTGCATTACGACAACAGCATTTTCTTTCGGGTTGGAAAACAAAATATTCAATGGGGCAGCGGCTATTTCTGGTCGCCAGCTGACATATTGAGCCTTGTGCCTATTGATCCAGATAAACCTGAAGCCGAGCGTGAAGGGCCATTATCGGTAAAAGCAACAATACCGATACGGGAACACAGTATTGACTTGTATTTCATCGGTAACGATGCCATGCAGGGAATATCTGATACAGGAATAGCCGGCCGGGCAGTATTATATTTGGCACCGGTCGAATTGACACTCGGAAGTGCATACCAGCGTGAAAAACCATTGCGTATTATTTCTGCCCTGAATATTCCGATAGGAGATGTTCTCGGATTTTCCGAAGGCCGAATCAGTTTCGGGCGTGAACACAAGCGGTATGTCCCGGCTGAAGACGGGCTGAGCTTCAGTCTCGAACCCGATGACAATCTGTATTTTTCCGGAACAGCCGGTTTTCGCTGGACTCCGCAAAAGCGTAACTTTGCCCTGATCGCGCAATATCTGTATCAAGCCGAGGGTTATTCAGAAGATGGAATGCTGTCCAGTTATCTTAACTCGATGGCTGCCGCAACTGCCGCAACTGCAGATGCCTCTGAAAGCAGTGCGGAACATATGGATCTCCTGCAGCAGGCTCCTGCAATACTTCGCCTGTTTGGCAGGCATCACAGCATGTTATCTGTTTCACACAGCAAAATATTCACAGAAAAACTGTACGGAAGTCTCCAATGGCAGGCTGCATGGTCAGACCTTTCCGGTCTGGTTTCAGTGAACCTGGGATGGCAATGGTTTCAGGGCTTCAGTATTGGCGGTGGACTGCATTACTCCTATGGGGACGCAGGTACCGAATTCGGGGGATATTACCAGGCAGGAGGATCTACCTTCAGAAATCCATTCGGAAAAACTGCCGCCAGCCTTGAACTCAGGATCGGTGGCGGACGCTTTTGACTCGCTGTGTCAGAAGATAGACTGTCACTACCACAGTAATCAGAAGAAACAACCATTTAATGCCATTTGGCCAGGCCGCGAATTGAGCGGCCCGGCTGTTTGCCGGATGTGAATTGAATGCTGTAAGAAACAAGATATTCTCTGCATAGTCGCCTGCCATTGCTCCCAGCGGAATCAGTGGAAGCCAGCCTTGTATTCTGCTGGCTGATTTTTCTCCCGTGGGGAGGGACCGGTTTAATCCGGTAAGTTCGCGTAAGCTCAAATAGAAAAACAATGTATATGAAAGTGGAAATAACATATCCAGAAATCTGAAAACACGATAATGGCTGGATTCATTACTGGACATCTGTTCATGAATACTGAATATGCGCTCTGCAGAAGGGAGGAGTTCAGTATCGGGCACGGCATAGCTTGTCTGAAGCAGCATAAATAAAATCAGACACAAGCAAGCGGCCAAAAAAATGTGGATGCCGTGACGATGTGAGTGTAAGCCTGAGTCCTTACTGATTCTGCTTTTCATGATTCAGAACTACTCAACTGCTTGATGAGTGTATGCAGTGTTTGTTTCTGAAATGGTTTTGGTAATACAGCCGATGCGCCTGCGATTTTTGCTGTTTCCAGACTGCCTTGTACGGTGCCGGGAAGTCCGCCGGATACGGCAATAATTTTCACCGGATAATTACATTGTTTCCGGATTTTTCTTATGAGTTCAATGCCATCCATCTGTGGAAGTATAATGTCACAGATAATTAAATCGTACGCTTTTGATTCTATGCACTGTAAAGCAGACGCACCATCCTCAGCGATATCCGCAGAAATATTCAGCATCTTGAGATATTCTTTTACAAGCAATTGTTGTGCTCGGCTGTCTTCTACGATAAGTGCATTCATGCAAGTTTCCTTTTCTAATCAATTATTATGAATTCTACACGGCGGTTCAGCGCACGTCCTTCTGTGCTGCTATTATCTGCTATTGGTTTTGATGCTCCTGCACCATTAACCTGCAGTCTTCGCTCTGGAATGCCGTTGTCAATCAGATAATCACGAATTCGCTTTGCCCTCTGCAGGGATAAATCTGCCATAGCGGATTCTGCGCCTATATTTGCTGTATGTCCATCAATTCTGACTGAGTGCCGATTTTTCTGCAATTCCTTCAGGACAAACTCAAGTTCCGGTAATGAATCCGGTAATATCCTGTCCGTATTAGCTTCGAACTGAATGGTCCTGGAAATGAACAGTACTTGTTCATGCTGGATATTCTGTATCTTCAATGTAAGATCCTGCTGTTCGCTCCGATCAAGTGATCGTGGAGAATCTGGAACCCTACCGGGTCTGACTACTGAATATGCACCAGGGTAAATCATTACCGGGGACTCAGGGAAGCTTTTTGCTATCAGCTCTACCAGTCCGGAATGTACAGATACCTTCGTTGCATTGCCCTGTACCGAGAATGAGAAAGCTGTCCCGCGAATGCCGGCTGTAGCGGTTTCACTTCGTATTCTGAATTGTTGTTCAATAAATCTTCTGGAAAATCTGGAAAAAATAGTACCGGTTTCTACGAACAGATCAGTTTCACGCACATCAAGTGTATCTATGCGTAAATTCGTGTTTTCTTCGAGTCTTATGCCCGAGTCATTAGAAAAACGAATATCTACCCGGCTGTCATTTCCTGTCCTGATTAACAGCCCTTCCTGTATTCTGTCGCCAATGCTGATGTTTTGCCAGCTGCTTCCATCAGGACTGATTTGAACATCACCGACCACATAGGTAACAATGCTGCGGCCTCTGAAAACGATCGGGCGCTGGGTGTAGACACGCCCCTGAGACTGCATGATCATGACAACTACGAGAATGAGCAGGAAAAGAGCAAGCTCAATTCCTGCCAGAATTAGTATTTGTTTTTTCGCCTTCACCGGGAAAGTATACCATAGAACTTAAATTCTATGCACAATGATCATATGCATATTCAACAAACAAATAAGGTTTACTATACCGATCCGTACCTGACCAAACTGCAAACAGAGGTTATTGATTGCCGAAAAGCCGAAGGAAGTGATTCCTGGGTAATCTATCTTGCTCAAACTATTTTTTATCCAGCTGGAGGAGGACAGCCCTCGGACAAGGGGACGATTAACGGAAAAAATGTAGTCGATGTCAGGAAGGATTCTGAAGGTGGCGTCCTTCATGTTCTTGAGAGTCCAGGGCAGCCTTTCTGCAAGGGCGACCCCGTACAGCTTGAAATCGATTGGGGCTGGCGTTTTGACTACATGCAGCAACATTCAGGACAGCATCTTATTTCTGCAGTTCTCAAACGGACTGCAGGGGCAGATACCGTGTCCGTTGCTCAGTCCTCCGAAATTACCACAATTGAAATAAACAAGGAGATCCTGGCAGATTCTGTACTGCATGAGCTTGTGTCCGAGGTTAACAGGAGTATTCAGCGCAACCTGAAGATCAGCAGTCAATGGCTTCAGCACGATGAAATCGACCATAGTGAGCTCAGGCGCCCGACGGACAGAATCGGCTCAGTTCGTCTTGTCAGAATAGAGAATCTGGATTGTGTCGCCTGTGCAGGAATCCATGCCGGGAGTACCGGAGAACTGGCCGTTATCAGACTTACAGGTACAGAGCGAATTCGGGGAAGGCTGCGTCTCTCATTCAGGATCGGAAATCGAGCAGTGCAGGAATATCTGGAAATGTCAGACATTTGTGATTCAATCGGGATGCAACTCTCAAGCCCTCTGGCTGAACTGAAGTCACGGGTTGTACAGATAGACAAACTACTGCAGACACAGCGAAGTGAGAATGAAAACCTTAAACAGCAGCTCGCGGCAATGATAGCCGCAAAAATCTATGCACAATCTGGTGATTCTGCATTGGCTTTTGTCGAGGATTCCAGTTTATTCCCCCTGGTTGCACGAAATCTGGCGGAAATGCATCATACAGAAACCAGGGATCCTTTTTTGCTGCTTTGTTCCCAGGAATCAGATGAGGACAGTACACTTTGGGCCGTGATTGCAGATTGGACCATGTCGGAGGTAAAGAATTTCTGGAATTCGAACTTCCCCGGCATCTGGAAAGGCGGCGGCAAAGCACCTTTATTCCAGGGTATTCTCCGTACCGTACTGACTGAAACCAACTCAGTTGAACTGATGACCGATCTGCAGGGAAAGCAGGCGGCTTCACCGTAATTAAACAAGGTATTTCAGCTCGGTTTCATTCAGTTCATCCGAGGTCATGACAGGGACACCGTTCCCTCGTTTACTTCCGAGTATTTTTTTGAGAAGTGCAGCTCTTTTTCCGGTGAGCGGCAGGCGTATTCCCGCTGTAAGTCCAATCACTATACAGACTGCAGGAGCAAGAAAGAACAGATTATGGAGCCCAGAGAGGGTCTGGGCAGTTTGTACAGATGATTGGGGCACATACCCGATAAAATGTAAGGCTACGCCGGTCAAGGGCATAACCAGTAGTCCCTGTACAGCCTTGCGGATGAAGGTAAGGACACCTGCATACATTCCTGCCCGGTTTTCTCCACTTACGTACTCGTCCAAATCAATCACTGATGGAAAGATTGTCCATGGAATCAGCATTCCGCCGCTGGTTCCGATACCCATAAATGCACAGACGGCAATTACCAGGCCCCAATGACTGCCTGGCTTGAGTAAAATATAGCCAAGCAGCAGTCCCGCTGCCCATATCGAGAGTGAAACACAGTATATAAGCTTGGGGCTGAATTTTCTTGAAGCCTTATACAATACAGGGAGTGTGCAGATCATTGTGAGCATGAGAGCACCTAATGCATAGTGGTATAATGACTGGGGGACAGCAAGATAGTATATAAAAAAGAAGAGGGCCAGTACCATCATGATGTCAATGGCGGCATAACTGGCTCCATGCATGATTATATGGCATCTTGCTGTTTTATTTTTAATTATATAAAAAAACTGCTTCAGGTAGGAGCCAAAGAATATTCGTGTGCCTCTGTGTTTATATGGGAGTTCCCAGGTTCCCAGAAAAACAAAGATCCAGGGGATGCAGAAAATGATAGAAAAAACTATACCCATTACATAATAACCCTGAATATTCATGGCATCCAGGAGCCAGTTAGGTACTATTATCGCGATAAAGGTAATGCCCTGGGTGAAAAACATCCGACTGCCAGCTAACTGCATCCTTCCGGATTCGGATCTGCTGAGTTCAGCATTGAGGGCCGAATATGGTACCATTACAAGCGTGTACACAAGTGAAAACAGGATGTATACCGAGCAGTAATAGATAAAGAGCAGAGCTGTACTGTTGGTGTGTACTGGCAGCCAGAGGAGGAAGAAGCTGATCCCGATCGGGAGAATTCCGATAAGGAAATATACCCGGCGTCTTCCAAATTTGCTGCGGGTAATATCGCTGAAGTAACCCATGAAAGGGTCGCTGACGGCATCGATGAGTTTCCCAAGGGCGAAGATGCTTCCGGCAATCAGAGGGGATAAGCCGACGTTTTCTGTCAGGAAGAAAAAGAAGTAGAGTCCTATCAGGACTGTCGCACCTCCGCCGAAAATATCCCCACTTCCATAGGCAGCGACATTTCTGGTTTTAAGAGGAGTATCCTGATTGATAGACTGCTTGATCATTTGTTCTCCCGCGGAAATTATACTTCATCTTTTGCTTTTTTCATACCAAGGCTATATGCTATAGGTCATGGCAGAAAAGTTTACACCGAAAGTACTAGTTGTAGATGATAGCATTGCTTCCAGAAAAATGGTCTGTGAAATTCTAAGGGATTTACATGTGGACATAATTGAGGCTGAGGATGGCGAGGAAGCAGTCGGCATTGCTCTGGAGGTATTGCCCGATCTGATTCTGATGGATTACCGCATGCCGAAAATGGATGGACCCGAAGCCGTAGCGTTAATACGTCAGCATCCACTGGCTGCTCGTATTCCAATGCTGATGATCACCGGTGAAACTGACTCTTCCAAGATGATAAGCTCATTTGAATCCGGAGTGCTTGATTATATTCATAAGCCATTTGACAGGGTGCAGTTAGGCGCACAGATCCGCAGCTATCTCAAGCTGGCGGAAGTCAACAGAAAATTTGTATTGGCAACTATTGACCACGTAACAAGCCGTCCGAACCTGCTTGCCTTACATGAGGATGTAGAAAATGAAAATGGCGCGAATCCTCTGCTGTTTCTTCGTTCAAAAGAGGTTTCTGCAGTTCGAAGGCTGTATGGTACACAGATCGGAAACAATCTGGAAATTGCCCTCTGTGGTAAAATTGAAGAAATTGCTTCGCAGATGTTTCAGGTCGAGTGTGTGCTGTATGTAATTGATCGAGGTGCCTTTGTTCTCCGTTTTCTGGATAATAACCGGTATATCGATATGGAATCTGCTCCTACAATCATGCGGACCTTTGAACATCACTTATCTGATGCAGAATTTGAAGTTAATAATCTGCTTTTTACCTGTGATTTCCGTCTGGTTGTGAGTCTGGCAGGTGACGATGTTTTATCAGATGGTCTGGTCGCATTCGAGGATGGCAGGGATCTACATATTGGACCCGACATCGTGTTTGCAAATGAGGTAGTCGCCGAGCATCGTCAGAGTATTCATAATAACCTGCAAACCTTGACTACTATCCGCAATTCTTTGCGTGAGGATCATGTTATAAGTTATGTACAACCTCTGGTCGATCTCCGGAATTCAGAGGTGATCGGTTATGAATGCCTGATGCGCATACGTGACAGCAGTGGCGTTATTCTGACGCCGTATCAGTTTCTTGGTGTTGCAAAGAACAGCCGCTATTATCCGGAAATGACAATCTATATGCTGAATCAGGCGTGCAGGGCTTTTTCGTCCGGAAATCTGTATTGTTCAATTAACTATTCGATTGTAGATATAGAAAATGAACGCGTTGTTAATCACACCCTACAGGTATTAAAAAACAATCCTGAATTTGCAAGGAATCTCATAATAGAACTTGTTGAGCAGGAGGATAGGAGTGATTTTGACAGAATAGGAACTTTTATCCGTCAGATTAAAGCATGCGGCGCCCGTGCTGCTATTGATGATTTCGGCAGCGGCTATTCAAATCTTCGCCGTGTCATTGAGCTTGACTTTGATTATCTCAAGATAGATGGTTCTCTCGTGAAGGACATAGTGGTTAATGAAAGGGTGAAACGTCTTGTTTCCTGGGTTGTGACATTTGCAGAACAGGCCGGAATGAAGGTGATTGCCGAGTTCGTTGAAAGTGAAGCCCATCAAAAGCATCTTCTGGATATGGGAGTTAATTTTGGTCAGGGATATCATTTTGGAAGGCCAGAAGCTCTCGATGTCAGGTTCCGTTCCTGAAAACGCTGTGACAGGTATATAGCTGGATAATTGTTAAAAATTCATTAGTTCTCACTTTATGTTATCGTATGAGCTTTTCAAAATCCGGAAATATTATTATTTTGCTCAGGAGGTTAATATGACTAAAGAAAAAATCCTGGTTATTTGTATCCATAATTCATCCAGAAGTCAGATGGCAGAAGAATATTTGCGTTTGTTTGGCGGCGACATATTTGAAGTGGACAGTGCTGGTCTTGAACCTGGAAAGCTTAATCCTGTAGTTGTTGAACTCCTAAAGGATGATGGCATAGAAATTGAGGGTAAGCAGACAAAAAGTGTTTTTGATCTGCATTCACAGGGCAGAGAATATGACTATGTAATCGCTGTCTGTGATCCGGAGGCCAAAGAGAAATGTCCTATTTTCAAGGCAGAAAAGAAAAGACTTCACTGGCCATTTCCGGATCCGTCCGCTGTTCAGGGCAGCTTTGAAGAAAAGCTGGGAAAGGTTCGTCTGATACAAGCGGAAATCCGCCAGAAGGTGCTGGATTTTCTGGAGGAATATCGGAAAGGTGATATCTGAGCTTGTCTTGTTAGCGCTTTAGTTTTACACTGTAAAGTATGAGTGATACAGTTATTCGCACGATACCGGAACTTCTTCAGAACAGCGTTGAGCTTTATGGAGAACTTCCCGCCCTGTCCTTCGTAGATGGTGATCCTGTTACGTATCGGGATCTCGATGTCATGACCCGTCGTTTGGGTGGTGGGCTGTCAGAAATGGGAGTCAAGCCAGACCATCATGTTGCGGTTCTTGGTGAGAATATGCCGAATTGGGGCATCGCCTACTTTGCTATCAGCAGGATCGGGGCTGTTGTTGTACCTGTCTTGCCGGATTTCAGCCCTGCTGAGGTGAATAATATTATTCAGCATGCTGAAGTGCAGACAATATTTGTTACAGAACGCCAGTTTCACAAGATAGCCGATCTGCATGCAAACGGCACTGTTCAGGCAATACTGCTTGATGATTTTCATCTAATTCCCCGCGAGGACACAGGGGTGTCCGAGTTGATGCCGGATATGAGTTCTTCAGTTTCTATGCTTTCGGATTCTGTTGACTCTTCTGATGTCTCCAGGCAGCCAGATGATCTTGCTGCAATAATCTACACTTCAGGAACGACAGGGAACTCTAAAGGGGTTATGCTCTCACATAACAATATTGCAAGCAATGTGGCAGCATCCAAATTAATACCGGATATTGAAGTGGGCCAGTCAATGCTTTCCCTGCTGCCGCTGTCTCATACATATGAGTGTACCTTGGGCTTTCTCTTTCCGATTGCCTCAGGTGCTTGTGTATATTATCTGAGTAAGCCTCCATCACCATCTGTGCTGATGCCGGCGCTTGAAAAAATTCGTCCACATTTAATGCTTTCCGTGCCGCTTTTTATCGAGAAAATTTTCCGCGGGAAGGTTCTTCCGAAGTTTACATCCAAACCTGCACTTGCACTGCTTTACAAATTTCGCCCTGTTCAGAAAATCCTCCATAAGGCAGCCGGTAAAAAAGTGTATGCCATGTTCGGCGGCCGGCTGCATTTTTTTGGTGTTGGTGGTGCAGCGCTTGCACCGGATGTAGAGAAATTCCTCAGAGATGCAGGCTTTCCGTATGCTGTTGGTTATGGTCTGACAGAGACATCACCCCTGGTTGCAGGCTGCAATCCGAAGCACACAGTTTACCAGTCTATTGGTCCTAAGGTTCATGGAGTCGAGATCAGACTTCAGGCTGGGGAAGATAATCCGGATGCCCCTGAAGTTCAGGTTAATGGTCCCAATGTTATGAAGGGTTATTACAAGGATGAACTGCGCACAAAGGCTGTATTTACGGATGATGGATGGTTTAAAACCGGTGATATAGGCCATATCGACAAGAATGGTGTTCTCTCAATTCGGGGCAGAATCAAGAATATGATATTAGGCCCAAGCGGTGAGAATATCTATCCTGAAGAGATTGAAGCGGTGATCAATGAAAAACCTTTCGTTGAGGACTCCCTTGTTACCAAGGTTGGAGATCAGCTTGTAGCGATGGTGTACCTGAATTACGAGGCTCTGCTGGAGCATATTGTGTCGATGCACACAAATGTAAAGGATTGGCATGATGCCCTGCAAACCAATGTGAAAGATGGTGCCGATGCAGTAAGCCAGGGAGTAAAGCAATTTCAATCAGATATAGAAGAGTATCTTGGCGATCTCAGAAAGAAAGTTAACACCGAGCTGAATGCATTTTCTCGTTTATCCGATTTTGTCCTGAAAGATGAGCCATTTGAAAAGACGCCGACTATGAAGATCAAGCGGTATCTGTATCTGCAGTAGCAGGGAGGAAGAATAGTCATGCAATACAAGATTATGGGTACCACCATGCCCATGCTTGAATGTACTCTTGAGGCTGGTGAAATAATTCATTGTCAAACTGGTGCCATGAAGTATATGGACAGCGGGATAAGCATGAAAACCAAGGCTCGCGGTGGAATTGGCGGCTTTTTCAAGCGGACAGTCTCCGGCGAAAGCGGGTTTATGAACAGCTTTGAAGCTACTGCTGCGAACCAACGTGTAGCGTTTGGACACAGTTTTCCCGGAACAATTTTGCCAATGCAAATTGGTGAGCAGTCACTCATATGTCAGAAGCGTTCTTTTCTGGCATGTACTGACGGCGTGAATTTTGACATTGCATTCCAGAAAAAGTTGAGCAGCGGTTTTTTTGGTGGTGAAGGCTTTATCATGCAGCGACTTCACGGGAGAGGAACTGCCTTTGTAGAGATCGATGGTGAGACTGTTACTATGGATCTGGCGGCTGGGCAGATGCTGAAAATAGAGACCGGCGCGGTAGCAATGTATGAAGAATCCGTTTCTATGAATGTCGAAATGGTAAAAGGTCTTGGAAACGTTTTTTTCGGCGGTGAAGGACTTTTTTTAACTACTCTTACCGGGCCAGGAAGAATCTGGCTGCAGTCAATGTCTATCCAGAGGTTAGCCAGTGAAATTCATCCGTACCTGCCCAAACCCAGCAGCAACAGGAATTAGGGCAGGCCTGACCGCTATATTGTTTCTTCTTCCGGTTCTGACTGTCTGGGCAGATGGAGCCGGAGAAGGAGCTCATTCAGATAATATTACTCATAGCATGATGTTGCTCGCTCTGCAGCTCGGCTTGATTATTTTCTTTGGGTATTTGGGCGCCCGTATTGCACGTAAAATCAAATTTCCTGCCATACTTGGGGAGTTGCTGATCGGTATTCTTATCGGGCCGTTTTTACTTGGTGCTGTACCGTTGCCGGGATTTTCTTCCGGTTTGTTTCCTCATTCAGGATCTGCTGTTGCCGTTTCTCCTGAGCTTTTCGGCTTTGCAATGGTTGCCTCAATTGTACTTTTATTTCTCAGCGGTCTGCAAACTGATGTGAAACTGTTTCTGCGTTTCGCAGGCAAAGGAAGCATAGTAGGTATTGGAGGTGCACTGGTTTCATTGGTCACCGGCTTGTACATCGGTAGTCTGATTTTCGATGGCCAATGGTTGAGTCCCAGCGGTTTTTTTCTAGGTGTTACTGCCATTGCTACGTCTGTAGATATTACTGCCCGAATACTCAGTGACAGACACAAAATGGCATCTCCTGAGGGAGTAACGATACTTGCTGCTTCTGTTATTGAAGATGTCATCGGCATTACAATTCTGGCTGTCGTTATTGGGGTTGACAGCTATATCAGTGATGCAGGTTTTGATTACACGGCAATTATGCTGGTTGCGGTCCGTGCTCTGGCTGTCTGGCTGGTCACAATGACTCTCGGGATTTTATTTTCCCAGAAGATATCCCGACTGCTGAAACTTGAACCGAATCATAGTCATATAGCAGTTCTTGCTTTAGGAATGGCTCTCATCGTGGCTGGTCTTTTCGAGTCAGCCGGGCTTGCGATGATCATCGGGGCCTACGTTGTCGGATTGTCACTTTCCAATACTGATTTATCCTATGTAATACAGGAGAAAATCGAGGTAATCCATCACTTTTTCGACCCGATTTTCTTTGTGGTAATAGGTATGCTGATTAATCTTCAGATACTTTTTAGTACTACCGTAATATTCTACGGAGTTCTTTTCGGAGTACTCGGATTGCTTGCACGTATTATAGGCTGTGGTATACCTTCTCTGGCAACCGGTTTTACATGGCGAGGAAGCCTGAGAATCAGTCTGGGAATGATGCCTCGTGGTGAAGTAGCCTTAATTATCGCAGGTATCGGTATAAGTACTGGTTTGCTGAACGATACACTGTTCGGTATTGTTGTTCTTATGACTCTTATTACAACACTTGTAGCTCCCCCTTTTTTCAGCAGAAGCCTGTCCGGCACTGCCCGGGGAACTCGTAATGAGTTGGAGCGAAGTGAGAGTGTCAATACAGATTTTCAGTTTGGTTCACGCGAAATAACCGATTTTTTATTGACAGACATTATTGCCAGTTTTCAGAGTGAAGGATTCTTTATTCATATCAGCGAAATGGAACAGCGTTTGTTTCAGATGCGCAGAGAGCTGGTCTATATATCTCTTGTCGTTAGTGATAATACTCTTCTTTTCTCAAGTCAGAAAGAAGACGTGACATTTATAAATAATCTCGTGTATGAATCAATATTGACACTTCAGTCCAGAGTCGAAGAGCTGAGGAAAATCAGCAAACCCGTTGAATTGCAGAAAACCCTTGTTGAAAAGAATAACAGAACCAGTGTGAATTGGTATCAGACTCTGGACATCGATTGCATCAGTCTACAGCTAAGAAGCCGCGACAAAGAAGCTATTATTCTGGAACTTATAGATATGCTTCATAAAGCTGATAAGCTGAACGACCTACAAACAGTTCAGCGTGCAGTTATTGAACGTGAAAAAAGTATGAGTACCGGAATGCAGAATGGTATAGCAATTCCCCATGGCAGAAGTGAAGGGGCAAACGAACTTTGTGTCGCGGTGGGGCTTGTACCTAACGGTGTTGATTTTGATTCACTCGATGGAAAGGCAACTAAAGTATTTTTCCTGATTGTCTCGCCCGCCAGGGATCCCGGGCCGCATTTACAGGTTCTGAGCGGTATAGCGGGGGTGCTGAATAATCAGGAGGCAGTTGATGAGATAGTGAAGAGTCCAAGCAGAACCGATGTGATTACCTACATGGTTTCTCATTCCAGGACCTGATTTTTTGCCTGTCAGTCAAATCTTATTTTTCTGACCTTTGCAAGTTTAGGGGCAATCACTGCCTTGCAGTAACCAGCTTCCGGATTCCTCTGAAAATAACGCTGGTGATATTCTTCAGCCGGATAGAATTGAGCATTCCAAACTATTTCCGTGGTGCAGGCGCCATCATAGATGGCTTTATTGTTCAGTTGAGTGATTGAGTCTTCAGCTGCTTTTTTCTGTCCTTCGTCTGATACTATGATGATTGACCGATATTGGGTTCCGATATCAACACCCTGACGGTTCAATGTAGTTGGGTCATGTATATGCCAGAAGAAATCCAGAATCTTTTCGAGATTGGTCCTGTCTGTGTCGAATTCAATTTTGACTACCTCTGCATGCCCTGTCGACCCGCTGCAGACGTCTTTGTAATCAGGGTTAATAGTTGTTCCCCCAGCATATCCACTTTGAACAGATATGACACCGGGAACATAACGATATGCTTCTTCTATACACCAGAAGCATCCTCCTCCGAGAATTATTGTTTCATTTGGCATTTACTGTGCTCCTTGATATTTTTAATGGGCTTTTAATTACAGATTCCTGGATCTGTTCTTTTGTAAAATCGTTAAACTGGTGAATGTTGGCATGAAAAAGCCATCTCATTCTATCATCCCTGAACCAGTGATGACTATAATGAGTACAGCCCTTGAACCCTCTGTGTATTTTGTGCTCACCCCCCATGCCTGGATTAAAGCTCTGCATACCGTGGTTTATTGCCCACTCGATAGGTTCATAGTAACAGCAGGCAAAATGGAGGAACTCAACTTGTTCTCTGCATCCCCAATATCTTCCAAGCAGCCGTTTACCGTCTATTAGCATCATGGATATTCCCACCGGTTCTTCCTCTGAAGCTTTATAGGCCGCACAAATCAGCAGGTTATCTGCAGCAGTTTCGAGAACGTTCATAAAAAAATCGCGGTTCAGATAGCGGGCAGCCCAGGGTCCGAATTGATTTGTTGTATTCACATAATAGGTGTAGAGTGTATCCAGCAGTCTGCTTTCAGCTTCATGGCCTTGAAACATCCTGAATCTAATTCCTGAATCAGCTAACCTGCGTCTCTCACGCCTCGCATTCCTCCTGCGGTCCTTTGTCATGTTCTGCAAAAAATCATCAAAGTTCCTGAAGCTACTATTTTCCCAGGAAAACCCGAAATGCTCCCAGGTTCCGAAGCCAAGGTCGACAGCCGCGGTGCTCAGGGCTTTTCTAGTAAACTGCAGATGGATACTGCCGATTCCGGTTTCCTGTGCATGTTGGCATATTTTCGAAAGAAACCATCTCCTGAAAATAACAGGTTCGACATTCATCTCCCTGCACCAGGACTCATCGAGTAATATATCCTGGGCCGGTATGGGTGTGGCTGGACTCATGCCGACCAGTTTCGGGAAATAAGGGAGTCCGAGCTGTTCAGCTGCTTGAATCCATGGATAGTCAAAGACGAATTCACCTTCGCTGCTTTTGCTGCGAAGGTACATGGGCATGCCCGCAATCAGCTTGTTCCCATCGTATGTGAGCGCATGTAACGGGCTCCAGTCAGTTGAAGGAGATACTGATCTGCTTTTTTCCAGGCTTGCAAGCCATGAATGTTTAATGAGAAATGAAGCAGCAGATCCAATTCTGTTCCACCCATCGGGATCAATGTCTGCCATGGAATCATGAAACCGGAATTCCAGCCGCTTGAAAGCATTATGCATGCTGTTAAAATACTTTCCATCGACATGGCAGGCAAGCAGATTCTTTAAATCAGCTTTTCTGTTGGTTGCGAAGGCCGTGATAACCGCCCATGGTAATTTCATTACTCTGTGCAGCATTGTATACATCTGGAATCAAGGGATAGTCCCAGCAGCCCCTGCGATGAACTATCTGCCCGCCGAATCCCCGTTTGTACTGATATAAGCCATACATAGGATGAGAGGGTAGCGGGTCTGGAGGAATACCGAAAAGATCATAAATACGACATCCAGTTTTTTTGCTGAATTGGATAGCATTCCATTGCAATGCATATGTAGGCATATGATTCCTGCCGATATCAGAACTTGCACCATATAGGTAGGTTGCTCTGCTGCCGGTAATCCCCAGGAGCATTCCTGCCAGCAAGTTGCTGTTTTGCTCTGCGAGCAGGAGGTGAAATGAGCTGTCGGTTCGGCTGCTCATTTCTGCTCTGTAGATGCTGGTGAAATAGTCAATCGAATGAACCGGTATGTCCTGCCTGTTCATGGTTTGTCTATAAAGGCTGTACCAGTCCGCAATTTCATCTGGTGTACCAAAGCGCACGCTCACACCTCTCCGTTCTGCCAGCCGGATGTTGTATCTGGTCTTGGCCTTCATATCCAGCAGAAGTTCACTTTCACTTTTGTTCAGATCAATCTCTATAGTTGCTGTCGGCTGGATATCCGTTGGGGCTTTTCTGAAGGCATGATATTTTGTACCGAAATTCATGCGTAAAGTACGGCATTGATCATCTGGAGGGGGACCGTCATACGGTGACTCCCAAGGAAGGTCAAAGCGCAGGCACAGTGTATTTTCCGGTAGCCAGGTTGCCAGGCTGTCAGCAAGGTTTTCCAGAAGCTGACCGGCCGTGTAATTCTCTGTCTGTTGTATTCTGGGAGACCAGGGGAAATATGCAATGCGAGTATTACCTGGTCCTTTCTGCATAATACAGAGTAATGTGTCTTTCCTGTTTTTGACGCCGAGCTTGAAGCAGAATACCGGGAAACCCTGCTCCTTTTTTATACGAGCCCATCTAGGGCTCTGCATAAGAGTATTTCCTGCGTACAGACTGCTGACTGGTATGCTTGAAACCTTCATGATACTTGCTGACCTTAACAAGGAAGTAGTTTAACTTCAAGTGGATGCATATGCTTGCTACGGTCTCTGGTATTCACTAATATCTGAGCATGTCTCAAATATACAGTTTCAAGAATGATTACAGTGAAGGTGCACACCCCGAAGTGCTGGATGCCATTATCAGAAATAATGCAGTTCAGGCAGATGGTTATGGGACTGATATCTGGTCTGATGAAGCCCGGAAGATGATCAGGGAGCATATTGCTATGGCCGATGCCGATATTCATTTTGTCAGCGGTGGGACCCAGGCCAATCTTACCGTTATTTCCTCATTATTACGGCCGCATGAGGCGGTGATAGCTGCAGACACTGGTCATATTGCCGTTCACGAAACCGGTGCAATCGAAGCTACAGGACATAAGATAATTACAGTTCCTGCTGCAGATGGAAAGCTGAGATCTTCTGATATAATCACTGTTATTGAGGAGCATACTGATGAGCACATGGTCAAGCCACGTTTGGTGTTTATTTCGAATTCCACTGAATTAGGATCTGTGTATTCAAGACAGGAGCTTCAGGATCTGTCTCACACATGCAGGGAACTGTGCCTGCTTTTATATATGGATGGGGCCAGACTTGCCTCCGCATTGTGTTCTGTTTCAAATGATTTATCTATGTCCGATATCGCCTCATTGGTAGATGTCTTTTATATAGGCGGTACCAAGAATGGTATTCTTGCTGGTGAAGCTATTGTACTTTGTAAACCTGATCTTCAGAAAGACTTCCGCTATTTTATGAAACAAAAAGGAGCATTACTCGCTAAGGGAAGCTTGTTCGGCATTCAGTTCCGGACTCTGTTTTCCGGGGATTTGTATTACAGTATGGCGCGGCATGCCAATCTTCAGTCACGGAAACTCGCGGAAGGAATTAAAAAAGAAGGTTACTCCTTTTTGTTTCCTCCTGAAAGCAATCAGATTTTTCCGGTTTTTCCGGATTATGTAATAGAAAAGCTCTTGCAGGATTATTCTTTTTATGTCTGGCAGAAAATCGGAGAACAAACAGAAGCTGATATGAAATCTGTATCTTCACTTTCAGCTGTGCGACTTGTTAGTTCCTGGGCTACTCCGGATGATGCTGTAGCAGGATTCCTGGATAAACTCCGGAATCTACGGGATTGAAAGATACTTGAGAGCTTTTCACAGCCTTGATGCTGTTTTAATCACAGCCGAGTTGACCTTGAACGGCCCGGTATGCTATAGTCCGGTACTCATTAATTATAAGGGATTCGTATGTACGCAATAATTGAATTAAATGGAAAACAGTACAAAGCTGAAAAAGGCAAAGTACTTGAGGTTGATCGCTTAAGCCATGAAGCAGGCAGTGCCCTGACAATCGACAATGTGGTTATGCTGCGTGAAGATGAAAAAGTTACATGGGGAACACCCTATGTAGCCGGTGCCAAAGTATCTGCCACTGTCGAAGATACCTACAAAGGTAAGAAGATCATTGTTTTTAAGTACAAGCGTCGGAAAAATTACGCACGTAAACAGGGAAGCCGGCCAACTTTTACCAGGTTGCGTATTACCGGTATTAATGCCTGATCATGATCTATGCCGGAATTACTGTAATCCGGGAATCTTTCGTAACGAGTGTTGAGATTCAGGGACATGCAGGTTATTCCATGACTGCTAATGATCCAGTATGTACTGCGGTCAGTGCAGTAGCGAAAGCTTATGCACTTACAATAACCGGGAATCAGAATCATCGGATTTCCGGGGCTGCAGACAGCCCGGGTTTATTTTCACTGGTAATTAATGATAGTCAGGATGAAGCGCATGCTGAGTGTGCTGGCTCAATGCTGTTACATGCTCTGGAATGTCTTCAGGAAGAGTATCCGGCTAATATAGCCCTTGAGATTATCAGAAAGTAATTGTATAAATAATAGTATTATAATAAAGAGGTAAGCAATGGCACATAAAAAAGGTGGCGGTAGCTCAAAGAATGGTAGAGATTCAGAAAGTAAACGTCTTGGTGTTAAACGATTCGGCGGTCAGCTTGTGAAGGCTGGAGAAATTATCGTACGCCAGCGCGGTACAAGAATTCACCCCGGTGTAAACGTCGGTTGTGGAACTGATCATACCTTGTTTGCCAAGGAAGCTGGAGCTGTCGTATTCGGCACTCGCCGAGGCAAAAAAACTGTATCCATCGAGGTTCAGGCTTAAGGCCTCTCCGTGGAAAGATTTATTGATCAAATAACTATCGAAATCGCCTCGGGCTCTGGTGGGCACGGGGCGGTTTCTTTTAGACGGGAAAAGTATGTACCTCGCGGCGGACCTGATGGTGGCGATGGTGGTCGCGGTGGAGATGTAGTTTTCCGTGTCCGGGATAATCTTAAAACCCTTACTCACCTGACAATGAAGCACCGTTATTTTGCCGATAATGGTCGGCCTGGTGCCAAAAAAAATCGTCATGGTGCAGACGGAGAATCCGTAATTATTGATGTTCCGCCTGGAACAATGGTTACCAGAGTCGATACTGAAGAGCTGATCGGGGATTTTACGAATGTCGGGGACGAGATTACGGTACTGCGTGGTGGCAGAGGGGGGAAAGGCAATGCACATTTTGCGACATCCCGTCACCAAACTCCACGGTTTTCACAACCTGGTGAAGAAGGTGAGCAGCTACAGGTAAAGGTTGAACTCAGGATTATTGCTGATGTCGGTCTTGTAGGGCTCCCAAATGCAGGAAAATCCAGTCTCCTGGATCTGGTCACCAATGCTAATCCGAAAATCGGTGCGTACCCTTTTACCACGAAAATACCAAATCTAGGCGTCCTGACTATTGGCTATACCGATGTTGTGATCGCTGATATACCAGGGATCATTGAAGGGGCAGCAGAGGGGCACGGACTTGGATTGCGCTTCCTGCGACATATCGCCAGAACAAAGGGCTTACTGTTTCTGATCGATGTTTCGGAGCCGGATCCAGGCAAAACTTTTGCTATGCTGCTGGAAGAGCTGAAAAGTTATTCCGATGAATTATTGGAACTCCCTCGAATCGTTATCGCAAATAAATGTGATCTTGATCCTGATGGAGAACTGTTTCGTGCGTTTGCTGCCGAGATAAACAATGAGCAAATATATCCGCTATCAGTATATTCACGTCAGGGTATGGATGATGTTATCCGGGCAATAAGAGACCTATATTCTGAACAGAAACGCTCGGAGCTGAAGGCTGAGGAAGAAGCTGATTCAATTCCTGATTTTATGCTTTATGATGGCCTGGAAAATCCACGAGAAGATGCGTGAGCCTGTAGCAGTTTTCGGTGGAAGCTTTGATCCTGTTCACAGCGGACATATCCGCATTGCTGAAGAGCTGATTTCAAGAACTCATTATAATACCGTGATTTGGGTGCCCGCAGCACGTAATCCCCTGAAATTAAATTCTCCTGAGGCATCCGATCACGATCGATTATCAATGTTGACAGCTGCTCTGTCCGGTTGCAGTTGGAGTATAATCTCTGACATTGAGCTACGCCGTGGTGGTGCTTCATATAGCCTTGAAACACTTCTTGATTTGAGAAAGCAGTATGGACTTAAAAAGCCGATCGGCTTTTTGCTTGGTGACGATGCATTCTGTTCTTTAACTGAATGGTTTGAATATGAGCGTCTGATACAGATAGCTGAGTTCCTGGTATTCAATCGGAAAGGCAATTCCAACCTGAATATTGAGCAATGCGAGCAGCAATTGTTTTCAGATGGCGGAAGAATGCAGAGAATTGACCTTCCCGAAATCCGGATTTCGTCTACTGCAATTCGGCAAAAGGCGGCTGTTCTCGATCTCAAGAACCAGATTTCTGATCTCGTCCCTCAAGCAGTGCTTGATTATATAGTATCCAACAATTTATATGGTAGCAGCAGTTATTCATTGATACGGGCACGTGTGAAATCTGATCTCAGTGAAGAACGGTATATCCATACATTGTCTGTGGAGAATACAGCGCGGCAGCTTGCAGTAAGACATGGGCATGATCCGGAAGCCTCTTGTCTTGCAGCGATCAGCCATGATATTGCCCGCGAGTGGAAGTCAGAGCGTTTGCTCGGTTATGTTGAAAACAGGGGCCTTGAAGTTGACGATTATATGCTGCAGCAGCCCGTTCTTCTGCATGGTGCTGTTGCGGCTGATATAATCGTGAGTGAGTACGGTATTTGCAATGAGTTGCTCATACAGGCGGTCAGGCATCATACATTGGGCTGTGCAGGCTTGAATGAGATTGGGCAGATATTATATCTGGCTGATTATATTGAGCCAGGCCGTGGTATCCTGGCTATGGAAGACATCCTGACTTTACAAAACATGAATTTATCGCAATCATGTATGAGAATAATCGAGGACCAGAACAAACGGTTTGGTTCACTATTACCGGCTACTGAATCATTTTATCGATGGCTGCGGGGGGACTAATGCAGAAAAATGCATCTTCAAATATTTTTGCACTGATTTTACTGGCCGGGATTGTTTTGTCTCTCGCGATTGTCGGAATATTTATTGCCAGGGAAATCAGGGTCGATCAATTCTCGGCCCTGCTTAGGGATAATGAGAATATTTCGATCTTAATCATGGTCCATGATGATGATAAGTTGATGACAAGCCAGGTTTTGTTTGTGCATCCTGAATCATTCCGGATTGCATTACTTGATATACCAAGTAATCTAGGTGCGATTATACCTCGCCTTAATCGTGTTGACAGCATCAGTGTATTGTTCGAACACAACAGGATTGAGAATTATCTAAATAAAATCGAGGATCTGACAGGAACTGATATTAATTATTACATAGCGATTGATGAAGCTGGTTTATCGGAGCTGATCGATCTGATTGGCGGCCTTCAGCTATTTATGCCGGACCCGGTTCAGGACTTCGAGCAGCTGGTTTTTCTACCGGCTGGCAGGAACAGTCTTGATGGAACCAAAGTTCTTGATTATCTGCATTTTGATTCTGAATACCGCAGCGCTCATGAATCTATGTCCATTTATCAGGTTGTAATTGCAGGCTTTCTGCATGGTCTGGCAGGGCAGGAGACTATAATAAAGAGCAACTATCAGCTTCTGCAGAGAAGAATGGATAAAAATCTTGATCGGCGTGAGTTTGCTGCGTTTGCCTCTTTCATGCGTACGCTTGAGATTGATACTCTGATTCAGCAAAGGGTGCTTGGTACCATCAGGACTGTTGATATAGAAGGTGTGAGCAGGGAACTTCTTTTCCCGCATTTTGAGGGGCAACTTCTAAAGGATACTGTCAGGCAGGTACAGAATACACTTGCTGCCGGTGATGCAATTGGTAGAGGAGAGATGATCAGAGTTGAATTATTGAATGGAACTACGCGAACGGGGCTCGCAGCCCGCTCACGTGAAGTGATTGAGGGGTATGGGTTCCAGGTGGTCTCTGTTGGTAACGCTGACAGTTCTGATTACCCCCATACGCTAGTATTTGACAGGCAAGGGGCAATGGAAAAAACACAGGCAGTGGCAGATGTAATCAATGCCCGCAGGGTTGAGTCTCAACCAAATTATGATACGGATGTAGTTACTGATGTAACAATTATACTCGGAGCAGATTTTGACGGATGGAAGGTACAAAACTGATGAAAGATCAAACAAGAAAAATAGTAACAGCTGTGGCTGAATTTATTGCAGAACAGGTTGGGGCAGGAACGGTAGCATTGGACGTGAGCAAGATCTCGGGCTATACCGATTATTTGATAATAACAACGGTTCAGAGTCAGGCTCAGCTGCAGGGTCTTATGTCAGGTCTGGATAAAGAGCTTTCATCTCATGATGTAACAAGCAAAAATCCTACAAAACGTCCAAACGATGACCAGTGGGCTTATGTAGACTGTGGAGATTTTGTAATTCACATTATGCGCCCGGAAGCACGGTCATTTTATGATTTGGAAAGACTCTGGCATGAAGCAGAAGTGGTCTACAAGCAGTCTGAATAATTGAAATTCGCGTTTATTTCCTTTTTTTCTGGCATTCTCACGGAATACCATGTATGCTATCGTTATCAATTGCATACCGGTAGTTGCTTGGAGGAGTGGAGACATGGAAATTACCGACATACGTATTCGTAATGTGTCATCCGGAGGCAAGTTAAAAGCTTATGTGACAATTACATTTGACGACAGCTTTGTGGTTCATAACCTTAAGATTATTGAAGGTAAAACCGGGGTGTTTATAGCAATGCCCAGCCGCAAAACAAAATCCGGCGAATTCAAGGATGTTGCTCATCCGATTCACGCTGATTTTCGAGCTTCATTACAGGAGCAGATTCTAAAGGCCTACGAAGAGCATGTACTCAACGGCTCTGTGGAATCCACTGAAGAAGACGAGGATCACTAATAAAAATAAATGTAATAACGATTGATTTTTTTTTTGATTTCTCGTATTATATCGCCCGTTGCCTTGGGACGTGGACAAGTGGTAAGTCAACGGGTTTTGGTCCCGTCATGCGCAGGTTCGAATCCTGCCGTCCCAGATTCTCATGCGGTTCAGGTGTGCTTCCGGTAGTGAAGATTATCCAGATAGTCATGTGCCGCTATGTCATATAAGGAGATTTTTTAATATGGAACATGTAATTACCGCAGAAAAGCGTACTGAAACCGGTAAAGGTCCCAATAATCGTCTGAGAAGCAGTGGAAAAATCCCTGCTGTTGTATACGGCCATTCGGATGCTGTCAGTATCGCCCTCAATGAACGGGAGTTTTCCAGGGAATTTCATAAAGTATCTGAAAGTACAATCCTGAACCTTCAGTTTGAAAAGAAGAGCCTTGAGGTCCTTATAAAGGATTATCAGGAAGATTTTATTTCCGGCAGAATTCTGCATGTCGATTTTTACGAGATCGAAAAGGGTAAAAAACTCAGAACTCATGTCTCGATTCATCTTACCGGCACTCCCGACGAAGTTCGAGAAGGTGGTATTCTTGAAAATCCATTGCATGAAGTAGAAATTGAGTGTATTCCGAAGGATCTCCCTGAAGATATCAGAATTGATATCAAGAACCTGAGCAGTGCACACGCTCTTCATGTAGGTGACATTACACCTCCGGAAGGCGTAAAGATTCTTACAAATCCCGACGCTGTTGTTGCTGCCGTTGTACATGCAAAAGCTGCTGCGGCCAGTGATGAGGATTCCGAAGAAGAGGTTGTCGAGGAGACAGCAGAGTAAGGAATTATCTGTGAAGGTAATTATTGGTCTTGGGAACCCCGGATCAAAATACATAAATACACGGCATAATGCGGGATTCATTCTTGCAGACATGCTGTGTGAGTATTATGGTGGCCGCTGGAAAAAAGCTTTTCTGCGGCCATTTCTGTATGCAGTATTTCCGGATCCGGAATTTGTTCTCATCAAGCCCTTAACCTATATGAATCGTTCGGGTTCAGTATTGCCTTTTCTACAGTCAAAATTTTCCCTGGATAGCCCGGACGATATTCTGGTCCTTGTGGATAATATGGATCTGCCTTGTGCCAAAGCCCGGCTGAAAAAAGGCGGATCCAGTGCAGGGCACAACGGCCTTAAATCATTAATTTCCAGTATAGGCGACTCTGGTTTTTCCAGGCTGTACATTGGAATCGGACGCGGAGAGGACTCGGTTATCGATTATGTGCTGGGTGATTTTTCTCAACAGCAGATTGAATCACTGAACAGTAACAAAGATACGGTTATTGAGGCCTGCAGGCTCTGGTTGTCAGATGATAGCAAAAAAGCAATGGAAGTGCTGAATGGTCGACAGAAATTTCATTCTGGATCAAATTAGAACCTGGTGGGACAGTAATTCATTTGCTGACTGCCGTCATGTAATCCTTGCTCTGTCCGGTGGTCGGGACAGTATGCTGCTCCTGCATATTTTATCTGATCTGAAAGTCTGCAAGGTTTTAGACAGCGTAACAGCGGCCTGGTTTGACCATTCGCTGCGGCCGGTAGATGAAATATCCAGAGAGAAAGCCGTCGTTACTGCCCAATGTAATGAACTTGGAATTCCCTTGCGAACCGGGAATGTTCTAAAATCAGAAATTACTGAACTCAGAAAGTCTCTGGGGATGGAAGCTGCCGCAAGACTTCTCCGTCATCAATTTCTTGAAGATACGAGTCTTTCTATTGCAAGCGGGAAAACCACTCCAGTGCTCCTTGCCTTTGCCCATCATAGAAATGATCAGGTGGAAACCCTGCTCCTGAGACTTGCTTCCGGCACAGGCTTATCAGCTTTGAGTGCTATTCCCTCGATACGCGAGTTGAATCCTTCGGTTAAAATTATCCGGCCTCTATTATGTCTGAAAGAAGAGGATCTCCGGGTCGCCTATTCGGTATATCCGCTTCAATTCCACACAGATTCAAGCAATCATGATACTGATATCAGCAGGAATGCAGTGCGGAATTTGATAGTACCAAATCTGTATACACAGTTTCCTGATTTGCCGGATCGAGTTCAATCAATAAGTAAAGATTTCGGTGAGTTGCTCGATTGGCAGGATCGAACTATCGCTGAGCATTCTGAAATGCATTCAGTACTTAATGGACTCATTATTAGATGCAAAACTGTCGGTGTACTATCTCTACCTCCTGTTCTTAGATTCCGGCTTTTCTGTACAATTCAAAATGCACTCTCCCAGGGTGAACATGGTAATACCGGAATTCCAGCCCGGATATCCAGAAAGAGTATTGCAGCCTTTGAAAATCTGGACAGCATATTCATTAACAGCAGGGAATCAAAATGGACCAAGCTTCTGAATGCTGGCGGCATCGCAGTATGGATCAATGTTGAATCGATTGACTTTGCATCTGAACGGATCAGTCTTCAGCATATACGCTGTAGATTGTCAGCAGCTGAATTACTGTTTTCAGTGACACTGGCCGATAATCTAAAGGACTCGTTTTCACTTAATGAGAGTGCATGTATTTATCTTAGAAGTGTTCAGCCTGGAGACCGGATTGGCAGCTCAGAGTCAGCTAAACAATGGTTTCAGAGGAATAAGATTCCTCAGCATTTGCGGCCTGCTTATTTTATAGCCGAGCACATACACAAAGGAATATATGCGATCATCTCACCTGCAGCAAAGGTTGTCTGGAAACAGAAGCCGGCAGGGCGATAAAGGATTTGAATCATGTATATTTTTTCAGTATCTACAACTGCGTTCCATACAGTTTATTCTGCCCGGAGGACTGTTGCTTACCGTGTACTTGCTGTCGTCTGCGCTTTGGCCCTGTCGTTTAATTCGATTCAGCTTACAGCTTCAGAGCAATCGATTGCAGATATTTATACATCTATGGCCTATGATTTTTTTGAGAAAGGATCCCTGCAGGAGGCTAAGGAACTTGCAGAGATTGCCTTGACCTATAATCCTGACAATCCCGATGCGCTTCTGTTATATTTTTTCAGCATTGGCAGGGACGTAATCAGTCTCGAACTACTGGAATCTGAAATGCAGCGAGCAATAGAACTTGGCGGATTCCGGTATTTCAGACCCGAAGATTCGCGGATATATCTATCTGAGTTATATATGGCGTCCGGTCAATATGAAAAAGCCCGGGAGGTATTACCATTTCCGGAAGACAGTCAGCTGCCGGGTCGCAGGCTAATCGAAGCAAATGTAGAACTGATGTATCTCATGAGAGACTACAGCCTGGCAGACAGGTGGCTGTATGAGGGAATCAGACTATTTCCGGAAAGTGATGTTCTTGCGGATATCCTTATACAAAGAGATCCGCTTCCCGGTTTTTTTACCAGAGCGTATATTGAGTATGCAATGCAGTCTTCACCCCGTTATCTGCAGGCATTGCTTCGTCTGGCACAGAGTCAGACGCCTGTGATCAGAGAAGAAATTCTTGATCAGTATTTTTCCCTCGGCGGTGGATCGGCTGACGGAGCATTGATATATCTGGAGAACGCTGTACTGATAGGGCAGGAAGACACCGTTCTTGATAGATGGAACAGGTTTAAAGATTCCGGGGGGCTGCTGCGCTGGGATCTTTTACGGTCTATTGAGAACTCCAACCTTGATTTCCCCACAGAACTAATTCAGGAAATATCTGACCATTTGGCTTCATTCAGCGGCAGTCTTTATTGGTACGACGCATTCAAACAGTTTCCTGGTCAATGGATAGAATTCCGCGATGGAGAAATTATCCGCTGGCATCTTGATTCGGGTTCGAATGGAAGACTGGATTACATAGTGCATTTTTCGGACAACATACCTCAATCCATAGAGGCTTTCGGTCGGATGAAATACGAGAATTATAGATATCATATGTATCCCTGGGTAATACAATATATCATACATGATGATAAAAGCGGTGAGCGTTATAGATATGAACTGATCCCTTTTTCACTTGAGCACAGAATTTTCTCGAATCTGTTTGAATTTGAGCGAGGGCAGTTGCCTGGAAAGTTGAATCTACTTCCGGATAGTATGGGAATTGATTCTGATTTATCAGTGCATATAAGGACACGCGAAGTAATACAAAGCACCGGCTATCGTCAGGTGCAGGAGTATTTCAGGGCATTGCCTGTGATGGAGTATGCATATAACCCGGTTGGCACCATGATCAGAATTACAGAATTTACAGATGGTGAACCAAGTCGCAGCAGCATATCGATGCAGGAAGATGGCTACTTTGACAGGGTCAGAAAATATTCGCCTGGGCTTCTGACATCTGATGCTTTTGATTTGAATCGGGATGGAAAAGCTGATTACTGGCTGGATTACAGTAATGAACGAGCTCAGCATATCTGGAAATTGAGCAATGACCCGCTTCTCGGGCTGCGGATGTACCCCCACTTTGATTCAGTGCCAGAAGTTGATATATTGTACTTACATGAAATTGAAAACGAAATTCCCGATTTGTTTCCTGTTCGTTAGTTTTATCATTCTATCCGGCTGTGCCAGTTCTGGCCCAATTCCTGTAGCTCCGGCGAGGGAGGACGCTGCCAGATCAAACATAGAAAGGCTGATTGAAGAAGAAAATTTCTCTGAAGCCCTTGTGCTGGTAGATCTATACCAGCTGCGCAGTGGATGGAATTATGATTGGCTGAAATCTGTCGATAGAACCGCCGTTGCAGGGCTTCAGAATCAATATCAGCGTCTTTCGGCAGAAGGCTATGTGGCTGAAGCAATAGAACTGTATCATAGTCTCAGAAACATTGGGTATGCCCCCGATGAGGACAGCTATCTCGCTCTACTGGAACAGCATTGGCTCAAGCATATTGAGAATGAGAATAGACCTCTGGCAATAAATAGTTTTCTGCAGCTGCTTTCTTATGATTATCTGTCAAAGGAGAGGATTGAGGAAGGGCTTCGGTACATACATTCAAAAAATGATGAGTTCGCTTTTGAGAGTGCACTTCGCATAATAGGTTCCGATTTCGAGTATGATGCTGAGGAATTCAGATTTTCTTCTGTACCAATTTCTGAACAGATAAAAGGCACAGCCATGATCTGGGTAAATAAGGGCATCCGACTTGATAGAGGAGTGGGCATGCCGGATCGCATGATCGGAAGCGGTTTTTTTATAGATAATCAGGGTCACCTGCTTACTAATTATCACGTAATTGAGAGTGAGGTGAATCCAAGATATTCCGGCTATTCCCGCGTGTACATACGCCCTCCTGATGCTCCAGAGACAAGGATACCTGCAACCGTAATCGGATTCGATCCGATACTTGACCTTGCTTTGTTAAAGGTTCCCTATACCCCTGACTATGTCTTCCCATTGACCGGGATGCGTGATAGACCCGTTGGAAGTCAGGTATTCGCCATTGGCAGTCCTGGCGGGCTTTCGAATACCATAACTTCTGGGATCATATCCGCTGGAGGACGTAGATTTCTACAGATTGGTGAGGCTTTGCAGGTTGATGCTCCTCTGAATCCCGGGAATAGTGGCGGCCCTGTTCTTGATATCGATGGTAATCTGGTTGGTGTTGTTTATGCAGGTATTGCCCAGTTTGACGGAGTAAACTTTGCAGTACCCTCGTTCTGGCTCAGAGGTATTCTCGAGAGGCTATATGAACCAGGTAGAATAGAGCACAGTTATTTAGGGGCTTCAGTTTTTGAGCGGCACAATGGTCTTGAAATAACCCATGTAATTGTGGGATCACCAGCCGATCGATCGGGATTTCAGGTTGGGGATCTCATTGTCGAAATCCAGGGGAATTCCGTTAACAGCATTGAACAGGCGAACCGTATCATGCTGCAGTACAGACCAGGCAGCTTGATGACTGTCAGGTTAAGAATACAAGAGAACACAAATATTATTCAGCGAGTGCAGTTGACCGCGAGGCCGGAGAGACCGCTGGAGGCTAGTATTCGAGGTGTCTCCAGTTTTCCTGAAAGCCTGTTTCCAGCACTTTTCGGTATGTTTGTAAAAGAAATCAGGAGCGGTTGGTTTGTGAATGATTACAGCATTCAGAGAGTCCTGTCAGGTTCGATTGCCGATGAAGCAGGGCTATCAGTTAATGATCCCCTGAGTCTGCAAAAATGGGAGTACAATGAAGAAACCGAGATCCTTCGTCTGCAACTCCGGGTAAAAAAACGGCAATCTGGATACATGGACAGCTCCATTCAAATTCCGGTTCATATACTCACTAGTAACATTCTTTGATTGTTTGCATCTCTACATTGGATTTTTTGGCTTTCAGCTTCTATAGTTTAAGTACTGTTACCATGGAGGGTGTATGGGTGTTGGAATGAAAGTAATAAATGTACCGGCAAAGCTGACAATCCAACATATCAGCGTTGTTCACAGTAAACTTGTGAAAGATATAGGCAATGCTAAAAATATCCTGCTTCATGTAGGGGCTATTGAGGAAATAGACAGCAGCGGTATTCAGCTTCTGTATTCTGTTCTTCGTCTGGCGCAGGCACGAGGTATCCGAGCAGATTTTTCTGGTGAGGTCACGGAACCCCTGGAGATAGCCCTTTTGTCCGGTGGTTTTTGCAGAGAAGTTCCGAGGCAGGCAAAAGATCTTGCTTCAGCACTTGTTGGTATAAGTGGAGGTAAGCATGCAGGATAAGTTCCGCGACACCTTCAAATTGGAAGCGCTTGAACTACTGTCAACACTTGAGGGTACTATTCTGGATCTTGAAAGCGATCCCGGAGATGCAGAATCTATTTCTTCAGTTTTCAGGGTAATGCATACAATTAAAGGTTCGGGAGCCATGTTCGGGTTTCTTCATATATCTCGTTTTACACACGAGATTGAAGATCTCATGGATATGGTTCGGCAGGGTCAAAAGGCCGTTAATCAGGATCTGATAGATATCCTTCTTGTAAGCAGGGATCATATAAGAGATATGCTGGACGAAGCCGATCCACCGCCATCAGAATTATTGGAAGCTTCAGAAAAAATACTTCAAAAAGTTCGGCAGGCTGGAGGCGGGAGTACAAATGACAGCCCCGTCAGTCAGTCAGGCGCTTCTCAGGTTCATGCATCCACAACTCAGTCCTCATTATCAGGTGCAAACCAGATTACTGAATCCGGCTTTACAAGTACAGAGATGCTTACCTACAGAATCCGTTTAGTACCTGACAATGATTTTTTCAGAAACGGCTCAAATCCCCTGGCATTACTCCGTGAATTACGTGAATTAGGTGACTGTACCTGTATTCCCTATACACATAATGTTCCTGATCTGATAGATATCGAACCTGAATCCAGTTATTTTTACTGGGATATTATTTTAACCAGCTGTGCAGAAATCCATCAGATTGAAGATGTATTTCTTTTTGTTCGGGATCGCTGTGCTCTGAAAATAGATAGTATTGATGAACTCTCAATGGATGATCTTGAACCTTCCAAACGACTCGGTCAAATTCTGCTTGAGCGAGGTGTGGTGAAGCCAGAACAGGTATCCGCCGCCCTGGATAAACAGATGAGAATCGGACAGGTTCTGCAGGATGAAGGTGTAAATGCTTTTGATATCGAGGCAGCACTGGAGGAACAGGAGCACATAAAACGAAGCAGGAAGCGTTTGCTCGATGATCCATCCAGACAAGGTGTTCGTGTTGCGTCCGAAAAGCTTGATGATCTCATTGATCTCGTAGGAGAGTTGGTTACCTTACAGGCGAGGGTAAGTAGTACTGCTCATGAACTGGATCATGCGACCATGAGTAACCTCGCAGAAAACCTTCAGCACCTCACCGATGAACTGAGAGAGAGCACGCTGAGTATCAGAATGCTTCCTATCAGTGGGGTGTTTTCAAAATTCCGTCGATTGGTTCGTGACCTCGGTCAGAAGCTCGGCAAGAATATTGAGCTGGAGACTCGAGGAGAAGACACAGAACTTGACAAGACGATTCTGGATAAATTGACAGATCCTCTTATGCATCTGATCAGAAATGCTGTTGATCACGGAATAGAGTATCCTGCTGAACGTACTGCTGCCGGAAAACCCTCATGTGGCACAATACTGGTCAAGGCGGAACAATTCGGTGCCAACATTCTCATCAGTATAGAAGATGACGGTAGAGGTTTGAATCGTGATGCGATTCTTGAAAAAGCAATCGCCAGGAATCTTATTTCTGATACTTCTTCACTCAATGATAAGGATATCCTGGATCTGATCAGCATGCCAGGTTTTTCCACTGTGTCAGAGGTAACCGAAGTCTCCGGCCGTGGTGTTGGTATGGATGTTGTAAAGCAGCAGATAGATGCACTCAATGGAACCCTCGAGGTCTACGACAGTGAGAGAGGGGGGACGTGTTTTGTCCTTGTGCTCCCACTCACTCTGGCAATTATTGATGGACTGCTTATTAAAACCGGCACCGAATACTATGTAATTCCCCTGTCAGTGGTTGAAGAATGCATTGAGTGGTCTCCGGATTCCGGGAAATCTTCAGAATCGGGCATGGGCAGAGAAGTGCTTACAATTCAGAACAGAGGAAAAATGATTTCATCTATTTTACTGCGGAATTATTTTTCTATTGATGAGCAATGGCCGGATATTCACCAGGCTATTGTCGTGAACCACAGAAATGAAAAAATCGGGATTATAGCAGATCAGGTAATTGGCAGTCATCAGACCGTGATCAAACCACTTGGCCGTTTGTATAAGGATATACCGGGTATTTCAGGAGCGACCATATTAGGTGACGGATCTGTCGCGCTTATACTGGATATTCAGCGTCTATCAAGCGAAGTAGCACAGTCAGAGCGGGAGAAAATAAATGCTTGATGCAAATGGAAAACAGCTCAAGGATGCTGAAAATCAGAGTCACATAGGGCCTGCTCCCAAATTACAGGATAAGGAATTCAATGTATTCAGAAAATATATTGAGGAAGAGATAGGAATCAAGATGCCTCCCGCAAAAAGGGTTATGCTTGAATCCCGCTTGCTCAAGCGCCTGCGTACCCTCGGCTTGAGAAGTTTTCGGGAGTACATTGATCTTGTATTCAGTGAAAAGGGAACTCACACCGAGCTCATCCATATGATTAATGCGGTTACTACCAACAAGACCGATTTCTTTCGGGAATCCGAGCATTTTCGATATTTGAGTAGCGTACTCCTGCCCAGGCATCTTCAAGAGGATTCCTGGGGTAAGGAAGGACTACTGAAGATCTGGTCCTGTGCCAGTTCAAGTGGTGAGGAAGTCTACACCCTGGCAATGGTTCTTCAGGACTTTGCAGATGAACACAGACCTTATCAGTTCAAGATTCTTGGAACGGATATATCAACCCGAATGCTCGATAGATGCGTTTCCGCAGTATATGCTTCTGATCGGGTGATCCCGGTACCCGAGAAAATGAAAAAGAAATATTTGCTGCGAAGCAAAGATAAAACAGCTGGTCTGGTGAAAATCAAGCCCGAACTAAGAGCAAAAACCATGTTTCACAGAGTGAATCTTATGGATGATGATTATGGTATTCGTGATAATTTTCATATTATTTTCTGTAGAAACGTTATCATCTATTTTGACAGGCAGCGGCAGATTGAGTTAATGAGCAAGCTGCATTCACATTTGCTGCCGGGGGGATATCTGTTTTTAGGTCATTCCGAGACGCTTGCAGGAATGGATGTTCCATTTGTTTCTGTCGCACCGACCGTATACAGAAAGAAAGGATGAAAGGACCAGGGTAGGATATGTCAATAAAAGTAATGATTATAGATGATTCCGCTGTTGTACGGGAAACTCTCCAACAGGTCCTCAGTTCAGATCGAGGTATAGAGGTTATCGCTACTGCTGCGGATCCCTATATCGCAGCCAGGAAGCTGCAGACACTGGTGCCGGATGTAATAACCCTGGATATAGAGATGCCACGAATGGATGGTTTGACCTTCCTCAGAAAATTGATGAGTCAACACCCTCTTCCGGTTGTAATCTGCTCAAGTAAAGCAGAAGATGGATCGGGAAATGCCTTGAGAGCCCTGGAATATGGGGCTGTCGATATAATAGAAAAACCCAAGGTCGGTACCAAGCAGTTTCTGCTTGAGTCACAGACACAGATATGTGATGTAGTAAAGGCTGCGGCTTCAGCTCGCTTGTCAAAACTGAAATCTGTGAAAATAAATCCCGGACGTACAGCCATTCCGCCATCTGTTCCGTCCTCTTACTCTTCCGGAGATGTTCCTCAGCCAAAGCTGACAGCAGATGCTGTTCTTTCATTACCCAGGAATAATCAGGTCATAGAGACGACCGAGAAAATAGTTGCTGTTGGTGCATCTACCGGAGGTACTGAAGCGCTCCGAGTCTTTCTAGAGGAATTACCCCCGGATGCTCCGGGTATAGTTATAGTTCAGCATATGCCGGAAAAGTTTACTGCAGCTTTTGCAAAGAGACTTGACGGGCTCTGCAGAATTTCAATTAAAGAGGCAGAAAACAATGATACAATCATCAGGGGGAGAGCACTCATTGCTCCAGGGAACAAGCACACACTCGTAAAACGTAGCGGGGCACGGTACTATGTCGAAGTCATTGACGGCCCGCTTGTCAGCCGGCATCGTCCTTCGGTTGACGTGCTTTTCCGATCAGCGGCCCGTTATGCCGGAAAAAATACCGTTGCAGTTATCATGACCGGTATGGGGGATGATGGAGCCCGGGGGATGCTGGAACTCAAGGACTGTGGTGCGTACACCATCGGACAGAATGAGGAAACTTGTGTTGTATATGGAATGCCGCAGGAAGCGCATAAATTAGGTGCAGTAAAGGAGCAGCTTCCGTTAGAAGCAATAGCCGGAGCAGTTCTCAGATCATCAGGTGTGCGAGGGGGAGTAGAATCGGAATGAGATATCTAATTGTAGAAGATGACTTGACCAGCCGGCGACTGTTGGAGGCCATTGTGTCAAAGCATGGCTTCGGAAATGTGGTAGTGAATGGCCTGGAAGCTGTGGAGGCATTCTCACTTGCCTGGCAGGAATCCAATCCTTATGATGTGATTTTCTTTGATATCATGATGCCCGAAATGGATGGCCTCGAAGCCCTGGGCGAAATACGGAAGATTGAGCAGAAAAATGGTATCAAGCCAGGGAAGGAAGTCAAGGTTATTATGGTCACCGCATTGGAAGACCCTCAGACGGTAATCAAGGCATATTATCACGGTGAGGCATCCAGTTATCTGGTCAAGCCTATAGATCCGGACAAAGTCATAAACGAGCTCAGGAAACTTAAGCTTATATGACCCTGGTAGATGCCCTGAGCAGCCCTGCCTCTGTACTTGTAGTGGAAGATGAACATATAGTCGCTCTGGACATACAGACAAGTCTGCAGCGTTGTGGCTTTATCTTGTTCTCTGTCTGTCAAAGCGGTGAAGCGGCAATTCAGTTACTTGAACAATCTCCGCATCTCCCGGACATTGTACTCATGGATATTCATCTTGCCGGACATATGGATGGTATTCAAACCGCGGATCATGTCATACAAAATTTCTTTCTTCCGGTAATTATTCTTACTGCATATTCAGATCAGAAAACAATTACCCAGGCTCTTGGTGCCTCACCATATGGATACCTGGTCAAACCCTTTGATATCAGGGATCTGAAGACAACTATTACAATTGCATTGCTGCGGCATCGTGTTGAACAGGAAACATTGCAGGCAAAAGAGTTGCTGTTCTCTGCTGTCGAGGGCCTGCCGGATGGAATAATGATCAGTGATGAATCAGATCGAGTCATTGAAGTTAACCAGAAGTTCAGCCAGATGTTTGGCATTCAAAAAGAAGATGTATCTGCTCGGATTTCTTCAGAAATATTCAGCGATTTCGGTCTGAGGATTGATGGATCACCATGTCAGGTCGAAGGACATAATGATTTCTGGCTCGAAATTTATATCCGTCCACTGCAGGGGAATGTTGCCCGGAAAATCTACATTTTCCGGGATGTCAGCCAAAGAGTTGCTGCAGAGAGAGATTTAAAGAGAACCCAGCAGCGTTTTAGATATACCGAGAAAATGGAAGCTCTTGGCCGGATGTCTGAGGGTATTGCTCATGATTTCAACAATTTTCTGGCTATAATCAGCGGGCATATGGCTGTTCTGCAGCAGAGTTGGGATGATATCAAAGCATTTCCAGACAGCATGAACGCTGACCCCGGAGATAGGCTTGACAATAGCATCGGCGGAGCACAGGCTGCAGTGAAGAGATCAGGATCTCTTGTAAAGCAGCTGCTGGCATTCAGCAGGAACTATGTCACACGAATGTCTTCTTTCAGACTTGATTCATTACTCGATCAATTGGAAAAGGACCTTCCAAAATTACTGATAGGTGATTTTAATGTCAAAATACATAAACGTGCAGGAGAGGCACAGATCTATGCTCATTATTCGAGTGTAGAGCAGGTGCTCATCAATCTCGTGCTCAATGCCAGGGACGCAATGCATACCGGCGGAACAATCAGTATTTCATCTGGCACACAACATATTGACAACCCGTTGGAGACAGTTATGGATTCTGTTCCTCCCGGCGATTATCTTGTTGTGAGCGTCGTCGACGAAGGATCAGGTATTCAGAAAGAGATGCTTGAACATGTGTTTGAACCCTTTTATTCAACGAAGGAAGGCAATGGCTGTTCTGGTCTGGGATTGTCAATCGTGTATGGAATTGTGAAGCAAAGTAAAGGATATATTCAGATTAATACAGTTCCAGGTAAAGGTACCGCTTTCGATATCTATTTTCCTCTGCATGCAGCGCCAACTTGAATTGAAGATCGTATTAGGATATAGTCAGGCTACATGATTCCACAGCAATTTATTCGAAACTTCTGTATTATTGCACATATTGACCATGGTAAATCCACACTTGCAGATCGATTCATTCAACGTGCGCACGTCGTTGAAGATCGGCTTTTCAAGGATCAAATCCTGGACAATATGGACATTGAACGAGAACGCGGTATTACCATTAAATCACAGGCAGTAACGGTTCCATTTGAATCTCAGGATGGCAACCTGTATCACCTTAATCTGGTCGACACTCCGGGCCATGTCGATTTTTCCTATGAGGTCTCACGTGCAATTACCTCCTGTGAAGGTGCTCTTTTGCTCATCGATGCAAGTCAGGGGGTTGAAGCCCAAACCCTGGCTAACCTCTATATGGCGGTTGAACATAATCTTGAAATCATACCGGTAATTAACAAGATAGACCTGCCCAGTGCTGACGTAGAAGGTGTAATTGAACAGATTGAACATGATTTGGGCTTGTTGGCAGATGATGTCGTATGCATTTCCGCAAAAAACGCAATCGGCATTGACGAGCTTCTGGAAACGGTTGTTCAGCGGATTCCTCCACCTGGAGGCGACTATGATGCTCCTCTAAAGGCTCTGATTTTTGATTCACATTATGATACATTTCGTGGTGGTATAATGCATTGCCGGCTGTTTGATGGTGTGGTCAGACCAGGGGATAACATCTACTTCATGAAGACTCAACTTGAGTTCGGTGTAGAGGAAGTAGGCAGATTCCGAATTGGCTTCGAACCATGTGAAGAGCTGCAGGCGGGGCAGGTTGGCTATATTATTGCCGGTATCAGAACAATTAGTGATATACGCGTCGGTGAAACAGTTACTCACAAAAAGCGGCCCTGTGTTGAAGCTCTGCCCGGCTTTCGAGAGGTGAAATCTGTTGTTTTTTCTTCGATTTTTCCTGTAGATGCGAATGATTATCGAGAATTGTCTACCGCAATGGAAAAGCTGAAGCTGAACGACGCCTCTTTATTTTTTGAAAAGGACTCATCTGCCGCGCTTGGATTTGGATATAGATGTGGTTTTCTGGGATTGCTGCATCTGGAAGTCATACAGGAACGCCTTGAACGTGAGTTTGGTCTTTCTGTTGTTTTTACTGCACCTTCGGTTAGCTATCGTATCGACTTGAACAATGGAGAAAGTATTACGGTAACAAATCCTCAGGACTATCCAGCTCAGACTTCAATTGAAGCAACTTATGAGCCCTTTATTCGTGCCACTTTAATTATGCCTACTGAATATCTTGGTAATCTGATTACCCTCTGTACAGAGAAAAGAGGCATTCAGGTGGACATGATATATCTTGACCGCAAAAGAGTTGAGCTCATATATGAAATGCCCTTATCAGAGGTCTTATACGATTTTTATGATAAGCTCAAATCCTTAAGTCGAGGCTATGCTTCTTTTGATTATGAAGTAATCGATATGCGGAAAACTGACCTCGTCCGTCTGGATATTCTTCTGAATTCGAACATAGTGGATGCCCTGTCCATGCTTGTGTTCAGAGACAGTGCAGCGCACCGGGCACGAAATGTCTGTAAAAAACTGAAGGATGAAATTCCTAGACATCAATTCAAGATACCGATCCAGGGTGCAATTGGTGGAACCATTGTCGCCCGGGAAACCATTGCAGCCCTCAGGAAAGATGTTACTGCCAAGTGTTATGGTGGAGATATTTCCAGAAAGAGAAAGCTGCTTGAAAAGCAGAAAGAGGGTAAGAAGCGAATGAAGATGGTAGGAAATGTCGAGCTTCCTCAAAAGGCTTTCCTGTCGGTACTCAAATCGAGTGATGACAGTTAAAAACAGTCTTTCTCAGGTCCTGTTCTGAAGCTGGCAGCTGTCTGCTGCCAGCGCTCCAGATAATACCTTAACATAATGTGTACATGCTGGTTACCAGGATTTTCCGGTAACCCGAACTGTATATAGTCAGCATCCTGTTCAAGTCTGGAGTCTCTGTTGAACGTATCGATAGCTTTTTCCAGAATGCTGATTTCAACGTTTATCCTGCCTTCCAGATCCTGCTCTGCATTCAAGCATGCCTCAGCTGTTTCCGGCTTGGGGTAAGCAGATAAAGATTTTTCCTGCAGTGTGCTGAGTCTATCAGTTGTGCAGCTGTTTGGATGCGGCAGTACTGGAAATTCATCCCTGATCATGTTGTAGAAATCAAGCGGGGAAATTTCCTCCAGGCCGATGGGTAGTCCCGGTCCGGCTACTGTATAGAACTTATTCCCTGGATTCCAGACTGAAATAGTTTCCTGATAACGCCTGAGCACAAGATCAGTGAAAATCGGTTCGCCGTTGCGAGCCGTTGTTAATTTTGCATTCCTGTCGATTGCCTGCTTATACCAAGGCGAAGAATGCATCCGTTGTAGATTCAGCTGCCTGCTGATGTCCGGAGCTGAACCTTTTGCATGCGTCTTTTCATAGGTGTATGCAAAATCTATCCCGGCACAGAGGACCGGTCCGGATAGCATCTGTTCGATTAACTGCATAGCCGCGGGACCGACACTACCTGCCGGAGAGATTCTGGTCACATCAGAATATAAACGCCTCAGCAGTTCAAGATCCTTGAATGCGGTATGTACCCAGGTGATATTTTTTTCAGGAATTATTCGGTTAATTCCAGGAAATGAACTTGTATCAAGAATGTATCGCGTTTTTTCAGGTCGATTTTTAATGAAATCGAAAACGTTGGCAAACTGTGATTCGAGAGCTACCACAATATCAGGTTGAAAATCCAGAGTTGAAAATGCCGGTAATATGGTATCTACCGCAATAATCAAGGCATATTCTGATAACTGCTTTATCCACGGATACAATAATTCAGCTGAAGGACCGGCCCCAAGCAATATTGCTGGTACAGGTAGTTTATTCCTATAGAATCTTTTGATTTGTTGATTTGCATAGACATACGGAAAATTGGAAATACTGTTCTTGATCCATAAGCGGCCGATAGCCAGCTCTGTTGCAGTATTCTGGTACTTAGCTCGCAGTAATTTGATTAGCAGCTCATGTATCAGGTCGTATTGTCGGTGTCGTATACGATATCCGCCATTCAGATTGATCATATGAACTCGCCTTATGCCATTGGAAAAACTGTGTATAGCGAATTCCTCGAGCCTACCTATTTCATCAGGCCCGAAATATTCATCGGAATATTGACAGGAAGCGGTGTGAAGACTGTGGTGTAAATCTGTATCAAGTTCAAGGAGGATCAGGGTTGAACTTTCTGGAATGATTCTCTGTAGTTCTTTCAGTCCAATTCCAAGGAGGGGGCTGCACAGGATGTACAGGCAATTAGCATGCACCGGCACGCTATTTAATCGCCTGTTTACTCCATCCTGCGCAATATCACTGTACAGGGGCCGGTTTCCATAATAAACCTGGTCCCCTGAAACAAGGATTTCGGGACCATTTGCCCCTATCATATTTCTGCCTACAGCTGAATTATTCGGCTGAAGAGAATATCCAGGAAGTTATCTGTTATATGTTCAGGATCCAGAAGGATAGTCTCGAGTTGTTCACCTTTCGCCTGCTGGGCAAAATTTGGATAGAATGATTCAAGCATTTCTGCGTTTTGCGCCTGTCTTTCTTCTACAGGCGATACTACGAGAATTCGATCCTGAAGTATTACCGGAGCAGAGCTTGCAAGTAGGGGTGTGCCAAAAACAGCTTCAAAAAAAGGCATGCTTGTATTGACGGTTCCCAAGGGCTGATTGGATGGCACAGAACTGAAGTAGGGCAAACTGCCGTAATTTTTTGCAAAAAAATCAGTTTCATGCAGGTTGTAGCCCAGTTCGGAGCTTGCGCTTGCAAGGTCTGAAGCCTGTGCTGCTGCGGCAAGTCTTTCTGCTTCTGCTTCGAAGAAATCCGCAATACGACCCCGTTCAAACTGCTGCAGGTAACTGCGTGCAGCAGAAATCGATGCAGGATCTGTTGGATCAGCTTCTGAAACTGACTCATGGATCTGGTAAATAATATAAGCAAAATTTGATTCCAGTGGATCAGTAATTGTATTCGCAGATGCTGAAAACAGCGCATTAAGCTGAGCTTCATCGGAAAAATCAGGGAGAATATCGTAGTAGAAAATCTCACCGGCATTGCCGCCCATTTCGGCGTACATGTCTACTGAATATTCGCGTGCCGCATCTTCAAAAAGAAGGTCTCCATCAATTATACTTTTTCTGATTTCATTTGCCCTCTGTAGTGAAAACTGTTCTTTTGGAAGGCTGATGCTTGATGCTGAAACACTGCGGAACAGCTCTGATCTCTCACTTATAAATGAGCTGAGCTCCGATTCCGGATAGTTCGAGTATGAAAGACTGACATATTGAATGCGACGCTCTGGTGATGCCATTCCTGCAAAAAACGCAGATTCCTGACTTGAAACATTATTGTAGCCCAGGACATCGTTCAGGTACTTCTGGTGAATCAGCTGTTCGCGGGTTAGATCTCTAAGTGCGCTCTGTTGCTGAGCTCCAAGGCGCTGATAAAGTCGGTCACTGAATCTCCCGTTTTCCTGAAAATCCGGGTTCATTGCTATAACTCGGTCGATCTGCTCATCGGTAACACTGATTCCGCTTTGCTGAGCTCTGTAGAGGATTGCCTCATGAATCAGTGTGCGGTCAAAAGCACCTCGCCATACTGTATAAACCTGCATCTGGGGATTCTGCTGCTGGAGCATCTCATCCTGTTGAGCCTGGCGCTCAAGCATCTGCAGTTGTGATGCAAAGTAGTTTCCGGGAGCGTATTCAATTGGACGGTTTCGGTAATAACCAAAAATAAGTCTTTGACCGGCAGCTCCGGAGCCGAAAGAGCCTACAAGCGGTCCGCCTACAAAGGTGACAATAATAAGTACCAGAATTACGATACTGAATATGTACAGACCTTTACGGTTATTGGTTTTTTTCTCGGTTGGTTCTTTTCCCGGGAATTTTGAAATGTTGGTGTCTTTGTTTGATCCCATACGTGTGTATTCCTTGCGATCCTGTTGATTGGATATTGATTGCTAAAATTACCATGCGTCCCCCCCTTTGTCAACGAATCAGACCGGAGGGGTGTTTTCTGTCTTTCTGGATTATGTGATGCAAAAGTTTTTCTAAAAATAGTCAATGAATGATTGACAGGAAAACTGCACTCTGATATATTCCGTAAGCGTTGAGGGGGCGTGGTGTAGTCGGTTAACACGCCGGCCTGTCAAGCCGGAGATCGCGGGTTCAAGTCCCGTCGCTCCCGTAAACCCCGCTGTAAGGCGGGGTTTTTCTTTTTCTCTCAATCGGGCTGTAGCGCAGGGGCTAGCGCGGGTCGTTCGGGACGATCAGGTCGGTGGTTCGAATCCACTCAGCCCGATTCCAATCTTCTGCCCATTGTAATTCTTCCCTTATGCTCAACCCTGTTTCTGTCGATTAATGCAACAGAAGGTGCGTTTATGACAAGAAAAATAATCATTATATCATGTCTGTTTTTTATGTTTTCCTTGCCAGTGGTCTATGCACAGCAGCCTGTGCATACAGTTGTACGAGGGGATACCCTTTTTGGAATTTCCAGAAAATACGATATGAGCGTACAGGAACTTCGTGCATTAAACAATATCGATGAGGAAGGGCGCATTTATATAGGTCAGGAGTTGAAACTTGCGCCTCCTGAAATGGAAGAGTTTGATCAGTACACCGTTGTACGCGGAGATACACTGTATGGTTTGTCCCGAAGGTTCGGAACGAGTGTCAGTGAAATCCGTAAAATTAACAGTCTTGATTCTGATATGCTCAGAGTCGGGCAGAAACTCATGTTTCCTTCAGATTCTGTGAGCACAAGCAATGCCTCCTCTGATTCTTCACAGAAACCTTCAGTGACGGACTCTGCAGATACTGATTCTCAACATAACTCCGGCAGAACAGATACAGCATTGAATGCTGAAGGCAAAAACGAAGGTGCCGATATCTCTTCCCGTAACGAACAGCGCTGGCCGCATAACGGAAATCGAGTACCCACTAACGGCAAATTCCCTGGTGTATATATTTCCGGTGAACAAGGTGATGATATTGTCAGTGTAAGCTCAGGCAGGGTTATATATTCAGGTCCTCATTCTGCTTTTGGTCATGTAGTATTTGTTCAATCACAGCATGGGTATATTTATGTATATGGTGGTAATGCTAGCACAAATGTGAAGGTAGGCGATTCTGTTAATCCAGGGACCGTAGTTGGAAGAATCGGTACTAATCCTCTGACAAGAGAGCAAACTGTCTTTTTCAGTATATGGAAGGATGATGAATTTCTTCATCCTGATACAGCTCCAAGGACTTAATTAACTTTTTTTCTTTAAAAAATTGACTTCGTTGAAAATGCGAGATAGTTTATAAGCGGAGAGGGTTTGCAATACTGTGGTGTATGGAGTTAAAACGTGGGGAAAGATGCCCGAGTAATCGCTGGCGACGGTGATTCGCTGTCCTTGTATCTGAAGCAAATAGCGCGGTACAAACTTCTGACTGTCGAACAGGAACTTGAAATCGGCAAGAAGATTGTAGATCTGAAGCAGGAGCTAAACGATCTTACCGCTGACTATCACAAGAGTGGCGGCTGTGTTCAGGAGTACATGAAACACAGCACACAACTGGAGAAAGACCTGCGCGAACATAAATCGCGCATGATTAATGCCAATCTCAGACTTGTAGTATCCATTGCAAAAAAATATCAGCATAGGGGACTGAGTCTGCTTGATCTTATTGACGAAGGTAATATCGGACTCATCGAGGCTGTAGAGCGCTTTGATTATACCAGAGGGTGCCGTTTTTCTACGTATGGAACCTGGTGGATCCGTCAGGCAATAATCAAGTCACTGGCTGATAAGGGCAGAATTATCCGAATCCCTATTCATATGCTTAATACTATCAAGAAATGTTTTTATGTTGCAAAGCACCTGACTCAAGAGTTGGGCAGAGATCCGGATAACCGGGAAATTTCTGAGTATATGGATCTCCCTGAGGAAAAAATCAAGGAAATAATGCGCTTGAGTCAGGATACTACTTCTCTGGATACTACAGTTGACGAAGAAAATAGTACTGCGCTTTCTGATCTTATTATGGATGAATTCAGTGAACCTCCATTCGAATCAGTCTTTTACCTATCTCTGCGGGATACCCTTCAGGATGTGCTTCTGGAGTTGACAGAAAGAGAGAAACGCATCATTACCCTGAGATACGGTCTGAATGGTCAAGGTCCATATACACTTGAAGAAACCGGTCGTTTTCTGGGAATTACCCGAGAGCGTGTCCGTCAGATCCAGGAGAAGGCGATTCAAAAACTTCGTAGTGCGGACTGCATCCGTGAATATCAGGAGTTCAGATAGCCAGGATTCGGATTCAGGATAAGAATCTCAGACTGCACAGGATATTTACGCACTTTGTATCGCCAGAACTTCTGTTTTCGGAAAGATCAGGCTTAGCTTCATACCGAGTGTTGGATTATTTGATATTTTTATCCGCCCGTTCAATTCCTTGATTCTTGTATGTACCAGCGACATTCCAATTCCTCTGCCCGCAGATAATGATTCCTCATTACTCGTTGAAAGTCCTGGGTGAAATAACAATCTTATCAGGTCGGAATCCGACATTTCCGCAATATTTGTTGATTGTAAGGAGGGAAGGGAGGCTGCTCTGTCTCTTACTTTCTCTATATCAATGCCTTTGCCGTCATCCTGGTATGTAATACTGATTGAATCACCTACATCATTTACCAATACATGTATCTGGAAATCCGGGCTCTTCTTATATAGAGCCCGCTCAGTTTCGCTATCAAGTCCATGTGCAAATGAATTTCTTACGCATTGAACCAGTATATCGCGGGTCTGACGTCTGGCATAATCCGGGAGGATATCCAGGTTCCTGAAAGCAATTTGAGCTGTCCTGCCTGTCTCGAGGCTCTCCCGGTCCACTATTCTGCGGATGGCTCGTTCAAGCATACCTGTTTTATTGAGCCCTGCCAGATTAGAAGCATGCTGGAAGCTCATCAATTTCTGGATAATACCGCGTGTTTCCTCAAAAGCCTGCTGGATAAATCCAATAGAGGCCGTGAGCGGAAGTATATCTTTCCATGTAACAGATTTAATCTCAATACTGTCCTGAATCTCTTTTTCAAGATTATGAAGCGTTATTGCCATTTCCTCCAGACCCAGTAACAATGCGTTGCCTTTGATTCCATGAATTACCTGAAACATCTGCAGCAAGGTTTCGGGAATACCTAAATCCTGATCCTTCAGCATAGTGTTTATACTTTCCAGTTCAAGCTCTGAATCTTCTATGAATTCTGCCATTAACTCAGGCTCAACATGGAGTACCTGAAAAAGTGTTTCCATGTTTCTCTGGTGTTTGTGCTGTTCTGCTTCCATCTGGGCGCTTAATTCGACCTGTTCACTTACATCCCGCACGACGCTTAGAATGTGTTTGTTTTTGCCCTCGATATTGATTGTAGAGAAACTGAATTCCAGAGTTTTTTCCTTGACTGCATCTCCCGAGAGGGGAATGGCAAATCGTATCTGTTCAAGGGGGTTTATGTCACGAATAAGCTCAGGGTTCATCGTTTCATCCAGCAGCATTGGAAGATAATCTTTTAATGCCTCCTCATTTTTTTGACTCAGATACGGACCGATTAAATCTGTAAGTTTTTTACCGGTAATCTCATCAGTTTCAAATAAGGTTGTTAGATGTTTGCTGTATGAAGGTTCGACGATAAAATCACTGTTCAGGAGAAAAATGCCTTCCTGTACATTGGCCAAAACTGCGTCAGTCTGAACCTTTTCCTGATTCAACTCGTGTGCAGTTCTGTTCAGATTACTATTCACTTCTGACAGGTTTGATAAAGTCTTATTACGTACGATTTCATATATCAAGCTGAAAAGATAAATGAAAATATAAGTCCCGATAATTCTCAAGCCATAAGCAATTGAGTACTGATGTGCGCCTATCCCTGGAATAAATAAGCCGGAGAGAATAACTGCAAGCATCAGGGCGGAAAGAAATGTTCCCATTTTTACCTGGTGCAGGAAGAGTGCAATAAGAGGGAAACTGAACAACCATAGCACTCCGGAACCATCCAGACCGCCTGAGAAATACAGGTACGTGAACAGTACAAAGTTCACCAATGATGCAATATAATCACCTGTCTGGAAATTTTTGGTCAGGCGTATATAGACAAAGCCGATTACAAGCAGTGCTGCAGTAGCTGCTGTCGGTATAGCCAGAAATAGATTCTGCTGATAAAAGCTCAGTCCAGAAAAAAGCAGCAGGGTTATAAAACCTACTATCATGACTGTATTCAGAAAAATAACACGGCTCTTCATGGAAATTTCGTAGGTATCGTATGTGCCGCTCGTAAGTATATTATAGCCAACTTTCTTAATCTGCATTTAGTATCACCTGCCTGTCTCTGTGTTGCTGATTATATTTTCCAGGCCCACAGCAAGTACGAATTCTCCATGTGAAGTCCTGCAAGGAACTGCAATAATCGGGATACTTGATGGCCAGCTTATGTTATGAACTGAACCGCAGATGATCGAAGGCAATGATATAGTGAGTATGTATTGTTCCAGGCCTTTTTTGGCGTTTCCGGCAATAATATTGACTACCTCACCGATTGCATCAACAGCATCATCAGTGATTTCAGTGGATTGAGTACCCGTTAATGTATTGGTGAGGTTAATGGCGAGCTTTCCGGTCAGCATAATTGCAACGACACCACGAGAATCACCTCCGATTCCTATCAATGCTGATAAGTCCCAGTTCTGGTGTTCATCCCTGTGAAAGAGATAGGGCTTGCCTGGCAAAGGTGTTTCCTGAAAGAAGTCCTCGAAAACCCGGATGGTTGCATCTACGAAGGGCTCGATATATTTAATGCTCATTGAAAACTCCTGTTTTGTTATGGAATGGGCAGATCATGGAATATCCGGAAACAGACGCTTTATTTTCTGCATCAGATTCTTTTCTGAGACAGGTTTTATAAGATAGTCTGACACTCCGGTTTTTACGGCTTCAATTACATTATATTTTGCTGCTTCGCTGGTGATCATGATAATCGGCAATTTATTGTAGCGAGGATCATTCCTGAGCTGCTGCACGAGTTCAATTCCATTCAGCCTTGGCATATTCCAGTCAAGGAGCAATAGATCAATCTGGTTTTCATCCATCACGTTTTGGGCTTCGATACCATCACTTGCTTCAAGGAATGTTGAGGTTTTCAATATTCTATGATTAGCGACAGTGTTTTTTACAATATTCCGCATGATGCGTGAGTCATCAACCACAAGTATATTCATAGCTACACTAAGTCTATGAATTCCTTACGGGAATGCAAGAGGATCCTGGCAATATGAGACTGAATTATTACAAAGGACTACTTGCTGACATTCCTACTTACTTACAAGGTTATCTGTTTCGGATTGAATAATCCTCTTGATAAACTGATGTACTTTGCCACGGTTGATTCCATAAAGCGCGGGTTCAAAAAGAAAGATGTAGACTACCTCACCTGAGTCTATCGTTCGTGAGCCGTAACACCTACAGCTTATCTGGAGGCGTGTTCCCCATAGATTCAGCTGTACATCGTCACATTCAGTTTCCTTTTCAATGGCAGTATCGAGAATGGCTGCAAAACCTGCACTGGAGATGTCCAGAATCTGACCTTTTATTTCGTCAAGATTCAATCGTATATTCAAGCTGCCTTTTCCTGATGGACAATTTGCCCTGACGTATTTCCGTCTTCCACGAGCCTCGTTCACAGCCAGTGTTTTCAACAGGATCGCTGCACTTTCTTTTATTCCGAGTTTGAGAGTAATTACTCCGCACTGGATACCGATATCGGCGATGTATTTCCTGCTTAACTCAGGATCCGGATTATAGGCAAGTACACCAATTCTGGTATTCCTGGTAGTCTCGTTTTCCATAATGTTTGTGATGATTTTTTCCCAGCTGGTGTCCTGAAGCCTGTGTTCGACGTTAATGAAAAGGATTGAATTGGGAAATCTCGCAAGCAGTGCATGGATTCTACTGTGGTCATTTACAATAGCCACTTCAAACTCGCCCTGGACAAGAATGTCGAGAAGATGTTCCTGAAATACTGAATGCGGGTAAAGAAAGAAAACCCGACGTGATTCACAATTTTCCATCTGCTTATCTTATTGGCAGATCCTGAATTTTACCAGTCACTTTTCTTTATATTTAAAAATAGTGCTTTACAACATTCTTTATGATACTCATAATGGCCCCATGCCAGCACGTACAGATATTCATAAGGTATTAATTATTGGGTCTGGACCGATTGTAATCGGACAGGCAGGTGAGTTTGATTATTCCGGATCGCAGGCTTGTAAAGCCCTGCGAAGCCTGGGGTACCATATTGTTCTGGTCAATTCGAACCCGGCGACGATCATGACAGATCCAGCATATGCGGATGCTACCTATATTGAACCCCTGAATACGGCCAGTCTGCGAAGAATCATCGAAAAAGAACGGCCTGATGCAATTCTTCCGAACCTCGGAGGACAAACCGGTCTCAATCTGACGACTGCCTTGTCAGAAGAAGGGGTCCTTGATGAGTTCAATGTCGAGGTATTAGGTGTTCAGCTTGATGCAATCAAGCGTGGGGAAGACCGTATTGAGTTCAAGAAGACAATGGAACAGCTAGGGATCGGCATGCCGAGAAGTGCAGCCGCAGATAGTTTTGAGGAAGCAGAATCTATAGCAGAGAAGTTTGGATTTCCGCTTGTTATCCGTCCAGCCTACACTATGGGCGGAACCGGTGGCGGTCATGTCTATAATATTGATGAATTCAGGGAAATTGCTCATAGAGGATTGCAGGCAAGTCGAGTTCATCAGATCCTGATTGAGGAATCTGTAATTGGCTGGCAGGAACTTGAAGTTGAAGTTGTAAGAGATACTAAAGGTCAGAAGGTCGCTGTTTGCTATATCGAAAATGTGGATCCAATGGGGGTTCACACCGGAGATTCATTTTGTGTGGCTCCAATGCTTACAATCCCGCAAGACGTGCAGGATCAATTGAAGGATTATGCCTTCAGAATTGTTGATGCAATCGGGGTAATTGGCGGTACTAACGTCCAGTTTGGACGGGATCCTGAATCCGGCCGGATAGTCATAATTGAAATCAATCCTCGTACATCGAGATCTTCTGCACTGGCCAGTAAGGCTACCGGATTTCCTATTGCCTTGATTTCTTCTCTGCTTGCGTGTGGATTGACCATGGATGAAATTCCTTATTGGCGTGATGGCAGCCTTGAGAAGTACACCCCCTCCGGGGATTATGTTGTTGTGAAATTTGCCCGGTGGGCATTCGAAAAGTTCAAGAAAGTTGAAGATAAACTGGGAACTCAAATGCGGGCGGTAGGTGAGGTCATGAGTATCGGCCGCAACTACAAGGAAGCATTTCACAAAGCGGTTCGCAGTCTCGAAAACAGCAGGTCCGGATTGGGATTTGCCAAAAATTTCAATCAACTGGATCTTGAAAGTCTATATGGACTCCTGGCAGAACCAAGCAGTGAGCGTCAATTCATTTTATATGAAGCCTTTCGCAAAGGTGCAGGTGTTGAGGACCTATTCGAAAGAACACACATAACAAAATGGTTTCTCCAGCAGATGCAGGAGCTTGTTCAGCTTGAAGAACGAATCCTGTCAGAAACAGCTGAGGGAATTGTACCCTCGGCTCTTCTGAAACAAGCTAAACTTGATGGTTTTTCGGATAGATATCTCTCTGAAATTCTGGATATTCCCGAGAAAGAAATTCGCAGACAGCGTTGTGAGGCAGGCATTACAGCCGCTTGGGACGTTATTCCTGTCAGTGGTGTTGTGAATGCCAGATATTTTTATTCGAGTTACAATGGTGTTTCCGGGAATGGCATATATCCGGAAGCAGATAGATCGGATGTAAGCAGTAAAAAAGTCATCGTTCTTGGTGGCGGTCCTTATCGCATTGGGCAGGGTATAGAGTTCGATTATTGCTGTGTCCATGCAGCATTCACCCTGAGAAAAGCAGGCTACGAGACTATAATGGTCAATTGTAATCCTGAAACCGTGAGTACCGACTTTGATACATCCGACACTTTATATTTCGAACCGCTGACTGTTGAGGATGTACTTGCTATCTATGAACATGAAAAGCCTTATGGTGTACTGATTCAGTTCGGCGGACAAACTCCCCTCAACATCGCTCGGGAACTTGAAGAGGCAGGTGTTCGGATTTTAGGTACCAGTCCTGAAACAATTGATCTGGCTGAAGACCGCGAGCGTTTTGAGAGTATTATGACTGAACTTGGCATACCCATGGCTGCATCGGGATTTGCTTCCTCACTTGATGAGGCAGTCCAGATTGCTGGAAAGATTGGATATCCAGTGGTTGTACGGCCGTCCTATGTGCTTGGAGGTCGCGGAATGGAGATAGTTTTTGATGAGGAAGGTTTGAATCAGTACGTAACTCAGGCAGCGGTCGTTACGCCAAACAAGCCAGTACTTATCGATAGATTTCTTGAGAATGCAATAGAAGCCGAGGCTGATGCACTTGCCGATGGACATACTGCATTCGTACCTGAGGTTATGCAGCATATTGAGTTTGCCGGGATTCATTCCGGGGACTCAGCATGTGTGATTCCTGCACCAGGGATATCTCCTGAACACATAAGCACCATCAAGGAGTACACCAGAAGAATTGCTCTGAGATTTGGAGTTGTTGGTCTGCTGAATATCCAGTATGCAATTGCAGATGAGAAGGTATATATACTTGAAGCCAATCCAAGAGCATCAAGAACTGTGCCTCTTGTCTCAAAAGTTTGTGGTTTTTCGATGGCGGAAGCTGCAACCTATTTAGCCCTTGGTACGACCCTCGAAAGCCTTGCATATACAGAAAGAAAGGTTCCTTATTTTGGTGTCAAGGAATCGGTATTTCCTTTCAACATGTTCCCTGAGGTTGACCCCCTTCTTGGGCCTGAAATGCGCTCTACAGGAGAGGTCCTTGCCCTTGCGTCATCTTTTCCTCTTGCTTTTTTCAAGGCTCAGGAAGCTGTCGGTCAAGCCCTGCCGACTACAGGCACTGTACTGATCACTGTTGCGAAACGGGATAAATTGCGGATTGTATCTGCTGCTTTAAAATTTGCAGCTCTCGGATTTCGCATCCTTGCTACTTCAGGTACTGCTGCATTTCTTCAAGAACATGGAATTAATTGCAGCATAGTACACAAGATACATGAAGGTAGACCGAATATTGTTGATTCCATTCGTAACGGTGAGGTTCAGCTTCTCATTAACACCCCTCATGGCTCCAGGAGTGAGCATGATGACTCGTTGATCAGGAAAGCGGCGATTCGCAGTAATATTCCATATATTACGACTACCCAGGCAGCACTTGCTGCAGCAGAGGGAATCGAGATGTATCTGGATAGCGGAACTGAAATAGTTTCAGTGCAGGAATGGCATTCAAGGCTTTCATAATCCGTCAGCAAAGAAGGACATTGCATACACTCATGCAATGTCCTCTCATGTGTGCTTGATCCAGGGGATGGTCAGTTTTTCCAGGATATCCAGACATGAGTACAGAATAATTCCGGTAAGTCCCAATATCAGAATGCCGCTGTACATTCTTACATAGTGAGCCATTATCCAGCTGTTCATTATGAAATAGCCAAGTCCGTAGCTGGTAGCAAGGTTCTCTGCAAAGAAGAGTGCTGAAAGTGCTATTCCGAGTGAAACCCGGATAGAGGAGAGGACTCTGGGAAGAATGCCTGGACAGATAATTCTGGATATTATCTGTCCAGCTGAGAGATCAAGCATCCGTGCCAACTCGAGGTATCGTCCTGATAACTGAATTACCGCATCCCGAACTGACAGGATTATGGGAAATACAACGATTAATGCAATGAGCGTTATTTTTGGAAGTTCACCGATACCCAGGAAGATCATTAAAACCGGTAAAAGTGATATTTTAGGTATGGGATACAGAAAGTAAAGCATGGGGGAAACAATCGAATCTGCCTGCTTCAAGCGGCCAAGTATGATGCCAATCGGAATTCCTGCAGCGAGGGCGAGTGATGTTCCCGAGAACATTCGAAACAGGCTGCTTGCGATATGACGGTATATCTCTTGATGGGACAACTGGATCAGTATTTCTGAGGCTATGCGGTGTGGAAAGGGAAGTGCGGGAGATTTAGTGTAGGCCGCTGCCAGGTACCACATAACTGTCAGGGAAATAAAGCCCAGTAGATACTGGAGCCCGCGTCTACCGTTGCTCATAATGGAGACCTTGTGTTGCACTGCATAGCTTGCTTCAGTTTGGAGCGGATATATTTCACACCTTCATAGAACTCATCAGTATCTCTTGCATGAGTCTGAAGATGACATGAATTCCGAACCTCATGAAATATGCCAGCCTGTTTCATTACTATAATTCTGCTGCCTAGAAATACTGCCTCGGCAATGCTGTGAGTGACCAGGATTAATGTTGAGTTATAACGCTGAAGGTATTCTAACAGTTCCTGCTGAAGGTTTTCCCTACTTTGTTCATCCAGTGCTGCAAAAGGTTCATCAAGCAGCATCAACCCTGGTTTTCGGATCAGCATTCTCGCCAGTGCAGCGCGCTGGCGTTGTCCTCCGCTCAATTGGGTGGGATATTTTCCAAGCTGATTCTGAAGCCCGAGCATGCTGTAGAGTTCTTCATGACTGCTGTCAGACCGGGTTTTCTTTTCGGGTAAGCCGAGCTCGATATTTTCTCTGACGGATAGCCAGGGAAGCAGGCGGTCATCCTGAAACATGATCCCACAGTCGGAATTTGCATAACAGCGTTTGATGCTACCCTGGTGCAAGGACCTTAACCCCGCTATTGCATACAGCAGGCTGGTCTTTCCGCAACCGCTGGGACCGATAATTCCAATTTTGTCTCCGAATTCTACGGAGAGGCTAAGATTCTTAATTGCTGTCTCATGACCGTATTTCAGTGAAATATTCTCAAGGTTCAGCATCAGTTCACTACAAATGATCTATCAATCAAATCCTCAGGATTTATCTCGAGGTCTGATTTGATTATTCTACTGGTCCAGTCGATTATTTCCTGTATAAAATGATCGGCTTGAAGATGGGCAGGTCGGTATACAGGTAATGTTACCAGCTCTGCAGCAGGCCGGGGAAGATTGGGAATATGTCTAAGCAAAACCTCACGAGTCAGATCAGTATCCGAATTGAGCTCGTTTGATGCCTGCGTATATGCCTGGACAAGTAGGTGGATAGCAGCCCTTTTCTCTTTGATTGCTTTGTCAGTGAAAGCAATAATGTCCAGGGTTTCTGCGGGGATATCACTGTGAACTATTTTTGTCAGCCCTGTCATTTCACCAATGCTTGCGACCGGTTCCGGAAAAATTCCGGCATCTATCTGCTTGTTTCTGACAGCTTCCAGACGGGCTGGTATCTCTGTAATATATATATTCTCATAGTTCGCAATTTCAAATAACTGGCGCATGTATTGTTCGGCTACATAATTCACGACACTGATTTCCATGAGTCCTATTTTAGGTGGAAACTGGTAATCATCTGATTCCGTCGATGAAAACCTGTCAGCAACAGCCGTCAGCATTGGGAATATACCTTCAGTCGCCAGGACTCCGGTTAATGGAAAATCCCCTGCAGCATGGGTAACCAGTGCAACCAAATCAGTCATTGCCCCGTCAATCTGGTTTGTCTGTAATGCAGTTTGTCTGTTCTGAGCGTTGGTAAATAAAACCAGTTCGACTTCCAGTCCAAGGGACTCAAATATGCCACTGTCCTGGGCATGATAAAAAGGAGCTATATCCACAGCAGGCATCATGCCTAACTTTAAACTTGTTGATTCTCTTGTACATGAGAGTGTTGAAAGTAATAAAAACACGAAAGTGAGAAGCAGTAAATATCTGAGTGATTTCATATAAGGATTATATAAAAAAAAAGATTGTGAGTACATAAGTAAATTCTCAGAAAGGATTGGTATTCATTCTAATACAATGCTATTATTATCGCATGGCGCATTCTGATAATGTCTTTGATACAATTTATACTCGTTTACGGAACGTTGATATGTTCCAGTACTTCACCGACTCAGAGCTGAGGTCTTTTGTCGAAATTTGTGAACTTCGGGAATTTGAGACCGGGCAAAGGATCCTTGAACAGGGAAGTATGGATCATGAACTCTATATCATTATTCGTGGAGCAGTTGATATACTGAAGCGTGTCAGTGACGGCTCTGAAATTACTGTGAGCGTTCTGGAAACTAATGATGTATTCGGGGAAGCCAGTATCTTTCTGGATGTTGCAAGGACCGCAAGTGCCATAGCTAAAAATCCGGTGGCACTGGTATATACTACACGTGAAAGTCTATTCACTTTCTGTAATACACTGCCTCATGCTGGACTTAAAATTTTCAGTCACATTATATACAGCCTTCTTAATAAATTGGCAGCTGCTGGCACTGATTTAGCCAGAGACCGAGAGACTATGGTTACAGAGCAGGACATGGAACTTCTAAGAAACATGTTTCCAAGTCTGGATGAGGTAATTGGTGAAAGTCCTCATCCATTTGATTTTGAAGAGAATAATTAAATCCTGCTATGAATCATCAAGTCATAACGATTGATTGTGCATATATAGCCAAGGAAATAGCTGCCTCTTATCTTGTGATCCGTGGTGACCGGGCGATGTTTATCGAAAATAATACAGAGTTTGCTGTTCCGGTGATGCTTGATACACTCCGTCAATATGGTCTTTCTCCAGACGCTGTTGATCTGGTGATCATTACACATGTTCATCTTGATCATGCCGGCGGCAGCGGAGCACTCATGAAGGCTTGCCCGAATGCCAAATTCCTGTGTCACCCCCGTGCACTCAGGCATGTTCTTGATCCGGCAAGATTGATTTCCGGTGCAAGACAGGTATACGGGGATGCCCGTTTCAATGAACTATATGGTAATGTCAGCCCGGTAGACCGGACCAGGGCAGTCAGTGTTGAACACAATCAGGAAATTGATTGGGAGGGGTGCCTTCTTCGATTTCTGCATACACCAGGGCATGCATCACACCATATGGTTATAGTTGATCCTGTTTCAGACAGTGTTTTTACCGGCGATGCATATGGCGTTGCTTATCCTGAGCTTCAGACACATGGCTTGTTTCTGCTTCCTACAAGCCCACCGACCGATTTTAATGCTGAACTATCCCGTCAGAGTGCAGAACTTATACATCAGCTCGGCTGTGCCAATATATACCCTACTCATTTTGGAAGACTTCCCAAATCAAGTGATATGGGTCTGGAACAGTTATGGAGAGGATTTACCCTTTTACAAGGGCTTCAGTGCGAAGCAGAAAGTAGAATCCTGGAAGGTGAGTCGAATGAGGATATTCAGGAATTCTGTCTTACAGCTGTAGAGCGTTATACCCTCGGTAGGATTGCTGATCAAGGTATCAGTCTTGGCAGTTCTCAGAAAAAGCTTCTGAAGCTCGACATTGAGCTGAATGCTATGGGGATTGCGTTCAGAGCATCAAGATCAATCAAATCAACTGGAAAATAAATAATAGAACCAAGCAGGCACGCTGTTAAATAGAAAGGGGCCCAGGGAATACGAGCATTTTGTTGTTTTTTCCCGGTCGCAAGCATAAGCAGCGCGTATATTGCTGCTGAGAAAAGGGCTGGGACAAAAGAAATAAGCGCAGTATAGGCCCCGAAGCCTGCTGCGCTGAAGGCTGCCAGGTGAACATCCCCTTTACCGAAACCCCTTCCGGTCAAAATTCTGAGCACTGAAAATGATATATAACACAAGATTATTTCTACTGCGATAACTGCAATCGAAGTCCCGTATACAATAGCCCGGAAAAGAGGCAGCAATGCAATCCCCACTAAACTGTAAATATAGGGAATGATTTTCCAGCGTATGTCGCTGTAGATGATAAGTGCACAAAGAAGAATCTGCACAGTAGTGTAGAGGTGTCTTATGAGCATCACTGAATAAAATACCATGTATCGTTTTCAACCAGATATAATGACTCGTTCTCTGTAATCAGTACGAGCGCATTTCCGCTTTTTAATACATCGAGAATCAAAAATCCTGCTGTGAACATATCCCGTAGAATTATATATTCTGTATCATTATCCATTTTCATTGAGCCGACGGGAGAAAATCTGTCCTTGACGATGGTTCGATGATCCTCCTGAAGTGTGCTGATACTGTGCTCAGTGCTGTTATGTGAGGGCAAGGATATCTTGTCTGTATCCTGAGATGAGAAGAATATAGGTATCATTCTATTGATATCCGATGTTTCAACTACAGAGTGCAGTCGGATTTCTGATTTATTCAGAATATTTTCCAGATAGCGGAGTTGTGCGGTAGATTGAATTTCGGACGGTTCGAAATTCAATGCATTCAGTATAATACCGAATCCAAAGGATGCTGAAATACCTAACAGCAGCAGGAGAGCTATTGAACAAGAAATTTTATTGATTCTATTGGTCATATCTGATCCTGATAGCAATATCCAGGGATCGATTGTTATCGGTCCCGTTTTTTAAATGTACATCTGAGAGCATGTTGGGGAATAACATCTCCTCGATATTCATATACATAGCTAATATGTTCTCCGCCGATCCGGATGCCTCCAGAAAGATCTGGTTTTGATGACTGTTTGTAGTCTCAATTCTTTGACTCTTCACTGTGAGATCATACTTACGGAGATAATCAGTTACTTCTGAAAGAAAACTGAAAATACCCTTGCCACCATGAGGTATTGAATGATCAGCAGTTGAAAACTGCAATCTTGTCTTTTTGATTGAATGTTTATTTCTCAGGTAAGAAATATGAGGTTCAAGCATGTTATATCTTTCGATACACCATACGAGGGATTCTGATATATTGATCTGATTTTTTTTGTGACGAATAAGGTCGGCAGTTTCAATCGAGTGAGTCAGGAATAGCATCATGCAGAAGGTAGCCGTAAGATATAGAAGTGGAGTTATTAATCTGTTCATTTATGGGCCTCATAGGGGACTGATGCGGATATCCGGTATTTCCCTTCGATGGTATAAGACTCCTTTCCATTATTCAGCAAGCGTAAATTCCGGAGACGAATTTCATGAAGTGCTGGACTGGATTCCAGCATTTGAGCATGACTGCTGCCTGCTGTGCTGCCGGTGACCATGATGCTGAATCCATTGGCATCAGCCCGAAACTCGGAAATATGTGAATTTTCCTGTATGAATGTAGAAAGATGAGCCAGTAAAAAGGCAAATCCGGTGCGGGGAATATCGTTTTCCAGGTGTATAATTTCATTGATTGACGATTCAATTCGTTCATTTATAGATTCAATCTGCTCCTGTAATATCGGTTCGGATTTAAGATTCAGGTCTATAGTGGCTCTGATCCAGAATCCTATGCTCATGCAGCTTAGGCTGAATAGCAAAGCTGCGATTCCTGTCAGGATACATTTCAGATTTTCATGTTCCAGTTTTCTTTTCAGTGTATGGACACGTGCTCTGCAAAAAACCAGATTATTTCTGTTTAATTCAACATTCGTAAACACGGCACAGTCAGGGTCTATTCGCTGCTGTTCAGGTATTTGTTCCACAGATGAAATGAAAGCTTTACTGTCAAAGCTGATATGAATTGACTCAGATCCACAAGCAACAATGACCGAAGCTCCCTGCTTCTGTCCGGCTTTAAGATCATTTGCTGTTTTTATAGCCAGGAGTCCTGAGAGTATGCTGCCGAAAGCGGGAACATCATCTGGTCTATGATACACAACTACTGCAATTCTTACGTTACTGTCGTCATGTGATATTTTTCGATATTCAAATAGTATATTGTTTTTCCCGTCAGGAAAGTGATCATGCAGAGAATATTTAACTGCTTGCCTCATGTGTCGTTTTGCTGCGCACGGAATAGTTAGCATAAGTATTTCATAGCTGTTCATTGGATGAATCTTCAAGAAATCTGAATCCAGCAATTCTGATTGAGTTTTTTTGCTCGACTGTTTCCAGTATAAACTGAAGATTTTGTTTTCCTTTTTTGACATAAAGCCTCCAGAAATTGCTGTGTTCTGAAAATAGTTCCAGCAGTTCATGCTGTTTATTAATTTTTAGTATGGAATGCAGTTCAGAAAGATCTATTGCTATGTTTCCCTGTAGTTCTCTAATCTTACGTGCGAGTTCGAATTTTTTACCTCTGGTTTCTTCGTGAGCGCTGAATATCAGCAAAAGGATCTTTTCATTTACCGTATTGATATTAAAAAGCGGATATGAATCCTCTGCTCCCTGTGGTGGATATGAGTAGGGGCTGAATATGTATTTAAATGCTTCCTGTGTGAACCATCCAGCATAATCAGTTTCAATATCCAGACCAGGGGTTATTTGTTTGCGATACTCAACGAAGCCCTCCACTGTCATTCCTTCTTCAAGTAACAAAGTGCAGTACTTATACAGAAAATTCTCTGAAACCCAATGGGGATTGATATGAGATGATAAATCACTAAATTGAATTGAAATATCGTCAGTTATATATTTTTGTAATCCTTCAGGATTCTGTCCGAGTAATTCATATATATCGTACTTCATGAAAATTTCAGATGTGGTAGATATAAGTTCGCTAACCACGGAATTCCCGGAGGATTTATATCTGAGATATGAATACCTCTGACTTAAAGATTCTATTGAAATAAATGATCCCAGCATAATCATGAATAGTGCGGCAGATAACATTCCTCCAGTTCTCATTGCAGACTTCTCCCTCCGAATGGAAAGATTACTGTAGTTACTGTTTCATCCATTGCGAATTTTAATGAAAGGCTTCCAGAGAACAAACTGTTTGTTTCAATTATGAAATTAGATGGAAGCTCATAGCGATGGAGTCCATGGTCAGTCATAATCTCCATTTCCATACTATTCCATTTGAGTTCAAGATATTTTTGAGGTCTGCCATTGTACCATGGAATAGATAATTGTCTGGAATCCGAATCAATTTGGATGACTCTGATTTCTGGCTGATCTTCCCAGAATGGTATCAGAATATCGCTCATGCTTTTTTCTAATATCATGATTATGTGCTGGGCCTTGCTCATATTGGAAATTCGGTTTTCCGTGTTTCTTAAGGTAACAGCAAGGAAAATGAACATTTGCAGTGCTGCAGTTATGAGTATAATCCCAAGTGCAGTTGAAGCTACGGTCTCGATCAGTGCTGATCCGTCCGCACCTTTCTTAATTTCCATAATACAACTCCGGATAAATCAATTGCAGAGCCTCGTACCGATATTCCAGTTCGACTATCATGTTCTGTTTCATTCGGCTGCTGAATACATGCATTCCGTAAATTCCGGACCAGATTATTATTGCACTTAATACCAGAATCACCGAGCTTGTAACAATATCCAGCAGTACAAACCCCGGTGCTGCTCTGCGTATTCCTTCAATGTTTTTAACACCTGTTATTTTCAGAAGTAGTTGAATCATGGCTGAAGTCCAGGGCTGATAACCGTGAATGCCTCTCCATTTATTCCTGGGCTCAGGTATTGGTATTCATTGCCCCAGGGATCCTTATCTATGGGGCGATCAATATATGGCCCGAACCAATTACCAGGCACCGGATGAAGATAGGGCTTTTCCCATAGGGCAGATAGACCTTGCTCTGTGCTGGGGAAATGGCCATTGTCCAGATAATACGACTGTAGTGCCGCGGAGTAAATTTCGATTTGAGCAGTAGCTGATGCGAATCTGGCCTTATCCAGAAAACGGAAAGCACTGAATCCTACTGATCCAGACAGGAGTATGATAATAGAAATGGTAATAATTGTTTCAATGAATGTGAAACCATCCGCCCCTTGCTGATATAGCTTTTTCATAACAGCTCCCCGTAGACCCCAAAAATGGGTAGAATAATGGAATATATAAATGCTGCCAGTATAAGACCGGTAATTGATATGAATAATGGCTCGATCAAACCCCAAAAAATCTTTCTGTTTTTTTCGACCTTATCCTGGAAGTATGCGTGAATTTGATTTATTGCTATTTCCGGATGACCGGATTTTTGGCCTACATACAGCAGGTTATGAATGAAGTCTGGAAATATACCGGAAGAAAAAGCTGATGCTACTGACCTGCCTCTCATAATAGCTTCGTATATTTTCTGGATTTCCTGTCGTAGGTGAATTCTACTGCAGCCTGAAATAGAGTTAAATACAGCAGTCTCTATTCCTATGCCTGCTTCGAGCTGGATTTTCATAATATGGGACCAGTTATATAGTTCTGAAACCATAGTCATGCTGCCTGCAACCGGTAGTCTATCGATTATGCTCCCAGCATAGCAGCGAATCCTTTCTGGAAAATATTTACATAATCGAGTAAGCAAAACCAAGATACTTACGGAAATAAAACCATAACTCAGTAGTTCAGTCATAGTATTTATTCTGGTTCCAATTAATACCTCTGTTTCAGTCATGCCGGTGAATCTGGATAGCTGTGCTAATTGTGGTTGGAGAATGTGCAGGATTATACTGAAACTGACTATGCCGATTATCAATACCATAGAAGGGTACACAAGTGATGCAGATATAGTATCCTTCAGTTTTTTCTGATTCTGGAGGTACTTGTTGAGCTCGATTATTACGGGTAGTAGATTATTACTTTTTTCTCCGGTACGTAGCAGCTGGATAAAGAAATCGGGTACAGCAATCTGCAGCATACTCAAGGCGTCTGAAAAAGTAGTCCCAGCTTGTATGTTGCTGATAATTTGCTTGATCGCATGTCTGTCATTTCTGTGTGCTGACCGCAGGGCTACGAGTAGCGACATCTGAAGCTCTAGTCCGCTTTTTAGCAGGCTGCTTAGTGTCCCGGTTAAATGAATCATCGCATTTCTATTTAACTTGTTCTTTTGAAATACAGCAGGAAGATGCTGTATTTCTGCCATATGTAGAATGGTGCAGCCTGTGCTACTCAGTTCAAGTCTTGCTGAGACCTCAGAATGTGCGAAGACCCTTCCTCGAGACTTCAGCCCTCCAGGTTCAATAAATGTACAACGGTATTCTTTCATATCTGAATACCTAAAACACGAGATAATTCTTCGAGACTGGTAAGTCCATCATTAAGGCACTGAATTCCGCAACTGATCAGGCTGCTTCTGTTAATTTCAGCATACGATTGACTGCTGTAATCCGAGCGTAATTCAAGCAGGGCGGTCCGCCCGGTATAGCCGGTGTTCTCGCAATCAGTACAGATACCAGGACTATACACAGTGTTCTTCACTCTCTGCTGTGGAGAAAGCAGATTGATGTTTTTCTGTTCAGTCAGGCTTACTTCATACTCCTGTCTGCAATGAGGACAGAGCTTCCGTACTAGCCTCTGTGACAGCACGGTGTTTATAACCTGCCGAGATAATTCCTTATTTATTCCAAGTTCCTCTAGTCTGGATAGCACCTGCTCTATATCACCGGTATGAAGACTCGTAAGTACAAGATGACCAGTCAAGGCTGCATTTATAGCTAAGCCAGCTGTTTCGCTGTCTCTCATTTCTCCGATCATTATCACATCTGGATCCTGTCTTAGAACATGCCTGAGTATGACCGGAAAGCTTAATCCAATCTTATGATGAATCTGAATTTGTTGAACTCCTGGTATGCGGTATTCAACTGGATCCTCGATGGTAATAATTTTGCGCTCACCGGTGGAAAGCTCACGTAAGAGTGCATGCAGGCTTGTTGTCTTTCCACTCCCGGTTGGACCTGCTGCAATGATTAAGCCATTTGGCCTGTGAATGCTTCTACGTAATTCAGATATATCTGAATTACTGAAACCGAGTTCTGTCAGTTCTGGCGGGTTATTGTTGAAGTGAAATAGACGAATCGTAATTGACTCTCCTTCAATCGTCGGGATTACAGATAATCGTGCATCGATTACTCCTTCGATATTAGTAAGGCTCATGCGACCATCTTGTGGCAGTCTTCTTTCAATAATATCAATATGGGCCATTACTTTTATTCTGGCGCTCACCGCAGAGGCAAAACAATCTGGTATGGTTCGTTCATGCGCCATGATTCCGTCCATTCTGAATCTGACTATCATTCCGCAGCGTCCTGATTCTATGTGGATGTCTGATGCATTTCTCCGAACTGCTTCAAGGAAAATATTATTAATCAGATTTATTACAGGGGCATCATCATCAATCACATTCAACTGAGATGTTCCCCGGTCCTTCATGATTCGATCTTTACTGTGTGGTCCGAATATTGATATGGAAGCTGCATCACGACTGTCGTCCCGGTCAGCACTGATCTGTTGTGCGGTATAACTCAGGAGTGACTGTAATTCTTTCGAATTGATTTTCAGGAATCGAATAGTTCTTTTATCTGCTTCATGCAGTCTGTGGTAGCGAATAAGCCGCTGCTTCAGCTGTGTGTTTTCGCTGTCACACATACCTATAATTATTTCCTCTTCACTGGAACGAAGCTTGATTGCTCTTTGCCCCTGGATAAAACCTCGATGGTACTGTCTTTCCGGCAGTGGTATATATTGTTCAATTGCTGCCATATTCTATTCCTGAAGCCATTGGCAGCAGTTCAAACAGTTTTCGCTGCATATCCTGATCAAATGACTGATCCTGTTTCAGATTCTCAATGTAGGGGACAATGTAGATAGCCATCTCGGTTTCTTCCAGGGAATCCAGGTTTTTTCTGAATAGCCGTCCAATGATGGGTATCCTGCTAATAACCGGAATTCGGGTTTCATGAGAGATTATATCGCGTTGGATCAGTCCGCTGATTATTATGGGTTGTCCAATAGGCGTTTGCACCCTGCTTCTGACGATTCTTTCTGATGTAGGAGGTGGATCGCCGTGTCTGGTATCAGTTCCTCTTTTGCTTACTGTTGCCTGTATGTCGATTGTGATCATGCCATTCCCTGAATGTCTTCCATTCAAGTCAATTAGCAGCCCGGAAGTGATTTCTCTGGTTACACCGCTATAACTAATGGTTTTATCATCACCAGGTTCACGATCGATGTATCTAAAGGTATCTGTATTCCTGAAATGAATTGATTCACCGCTGACTCCATGCAAGGTTGTATCAGCAAATATTTCAGCTGAATTGTCCTGGAGTGATGCGCTTAATTTGGCTGCAAAACTGATCCCGAAATGGGTAATAACATCGAAATTCAAATTCAGCAGGCTTCCGAGGACCGCAACGACTTGTGGTAAACCAGCCTTGAGATTAAGGAGATCATATCCAATATTTGATTCTCCTTCACTCCGCTGTGATTGTCCATGCTGATACTGAATTATAAGCATCTGGTATTTTATCTGTGTTTTTGGCACATCAACCTGCTCCAGATATGTCAGAAAGGATTCGAGCTCATGCTCAGGGGCATTTACAGTTATTATTGTTTCATGTGCCGTCATGTTGATTTCTGTATGCCTGAATCTTGTGGGGAGATTAGATAGTATGTCTTCTGCATGAATATACTGAAGCTCTATATAGGCCGGTTCAGATCCTCTATCGATGAGATCTACATAGTCTTTTACGCGTCTGAACCCTGAATCATCAGCCGAGAAGAGAATTATGTTGTCAAGGAAACTCAGCTTTCTGGGGCGATAGACAAGTAGATCCTCAGGGAAGTTTGCTATGACTGCCTCAACAGGTACGTGTTCAAGCTGAATCTTCCTGAGTGGAAATGTATCTTCAGTTGTATCAAGCTTTTTGATTATATCTATCACTGATATTACCGAAGCAGGTAAACCGCTGATCACAAGTCGATTCTGCTCGGAATCATTCCTGATCTGTACATTTGCTGACAGACTGTGAGGAATCAAGGTGATCAAGTGCTGAGAGCTGAGGTGTTCAGGTTGATAAATTACATGATCTACAAATATATTCTGGTGTTCGCGGGTATGGGTATCGAATATATATATGGTCTGATCTCTTTCTATGTAGAGGTAACCGGCTTCACGTGATAATATTTCGAGTGCATCTGCAAAGCTGCGATTCTGAATGTTTATATCGATCACTGTTTCATCACGTCGGGTCATGAAGCTGTATTCATATCCCGCCAGCTCGAACAGCTGAAGTAATGATTTTTTAGCACTTGCTTGTTGTATCTGTATGGAGAATTTCCCGTTTTCGTATGTAATGCCTGGATTGGAATCGGGGATAACATGGACTGAAGTAATCAGATAGTGTGATTTAAGCTTATGAACTGCAGTCTCAGGAAGCTGTTGACTGATTATCTCGATCAATACCGCAAGTGGTAGATCAACGGCATGAATGTTAACTGCAATATCCGGATTACCGGTATATGTTATTGGTATTTCTGAAGTCCTGCTCAGCGATTCGAATACGAGTTTTACTGCTACATCACGAGCTGACAGATTGATGTTTCCCGACTCGGAAATGCTGCAGTGTATTGCACTAATAAAAACAATACCTTCATGAACTCTGTAGTATAACTCATTACTCAGAAGAAATGCCTTAAGGGCAGACGTGAATGGAGCTTCGGTGAAGCTGTAGCTTGCATATCCGTATACACTTTCATCGCTAAGTATGGAGATACCACCGACCTGACTGAACATATACAGAATGTCTCTGAGAGGCTGATTCTGAAAAGACATACTCTGAATTCGAATGTCTGAATCCATAACCTGATCCATGGAATGTACAGGGTTAATTGAGATAAACTTGAGGCATAGCCATAGAACCAGAACTGCTGTTAGTCTATTACTATTCATATTGGCTTGCCTTCTGCCTCTGATGCTGTTGATCTATGTATTTACGCAACTCTTTTTCTTGAGTTCCCTCATGGAGATCTGTCATTAGTTTTTCTGCTGAAACTATATCATTGCGGAGAAGTCTGCTTATTATATCAACATATATCGGGAGCCACTCTTCTGGTGCAGAGGATTTTACAAGCGGTAGTATTTCATCCGCTGCCTCAAAATTCCCCTGTTTAAGGTGTGAATAAACAAGAGAAATCATATTTTGCCACGATTTCATATTGATATACAGAATTCGCGAGCGGTCGTGCAGAAGATCGGTCTTTTCAATATCCAGATAGCCTGTTTTCGAGACGAAGACATTGAATATACCTGGTCTTACATCCGGAAGCAGAAACCTTCCAAGTGTATCACTATAAACTGTACGGATTTTTCCTTGTTGATCAATTCTGATTTCGGCATTACCTACTGCCTGACCGTTTCCACAATACACCATCCCATGGAGTGTTGAAGCTGATGTGGAGCTGATTTTCCCTCTCTGGTCATATGTACTGGCACATGAGAATAAAATGAAAATCAACAATAAAAATAACAGGGATCTGGTAAGTGATCTGGTAATATGGTTTTTTTTCACTGAGCCTCCACCAGTTAATACAGCAAGGTATTTTTCTGAGCATTAACTGGTGGAAGTTTTCTGTATTAAATCCTGTTTTTTTCCATGTGCCGGCTCTTGTCTGCTGCACTGCGCACGGCCTGCATTACAGAGTTCGTGAAGCCTGATTTCTCCAGGGCTGCAATTCCACTTATTGTAGTGCCGCCTGGTGAGCAAACTTTTGTAATGTACTCGGCTGGCTGTGTACCACTCTGTCTGATTGACTCTGCGGCACCTTGTACTGTCTGAAGCACAATGTCGAGACTCCGGGGGTAAGCGATACCTGATTCAGTGCCAGCCAGGGCCATAGCATGAATAAACTGGAATGCAAAGGCAATTCCACTTCCGGATATACCTATGATACTTGCAATGAGATCTTCCGGAATTTCAATTGCCATACCAGCTGACTCTGCTAATGAACATGCAAATGCTACGTCCTGTGCATCGGTTACCGGGTCTGCAGATACAGATGTGACAGACATTCCGTAAGCTGCTGCGAGGTTCGGCATGCATCTAATCACCTTTATACTTCTAAGCTTGTCCTGCAGTGTGCTGATTGTGATGCCGGCCATTAGAGATATCAGAAGACTATCTCCAATATAGGCTGCAATCCGGGTTGCAGCTTCGGGAAAATGCTGGGGTTTAACCGACAGGAAGATGGCACTTGGCTTGTATTCAGCAATTTTGTCTGGTTTCTCTACAGGAATTATTTCTGCCTGCAGACTGTCCTTTGCACGTTGGCATGCTTCATTACTGGGATCCATTACCAGTATCTGATATTCGGGATATTTTTTCTTGATTCCCGAGGCGAATGCCGATCCCATGTTGCCATAGCCGATAAAGAGTATAGAATGCTGCATAATTTCTTCCTTTTCTTATAATCCAAGTTTTCCCTTGATTTTGAGTCCCTGAAAATCAATACGTCTCATTATATCATACGCCATGATCGCAACAGCATTGGAAAGATTCAATGATCTGGCTTCAGTTTTCATTGGAATTCGTACTGAACGATGTATATATTTCTCCAGGAGTTCTTCAGGCAGACCGGCCGTTTCCTTGCCGAAGACCAGATAACAAGGATCACTAAGGGAAACATCTGAATAGATAGTAGATGCCTTGGTGCTTGCAAATATGCAGTGCTCAGGGTCTACCGAGGCCATGAATTCCGCAAGAGAATCATGATACTGAAGACTAAGCATGTCCCAGTAATCCAGCCCAGCACGTTTGACATGTTTGTCTGTTATGGTAAAGGCCATTGGCTTAACCAGGTGCAGGCAGGCACCTATGGCAGTGCATGTACGGGCGATATTTCCGGTATTTTGAGGGATCTCCGGTTCCACCAGGACTATATTCAGCGACATGGCTTAATTATAACGCAGCCAGGGCCTTTTGATAATCAGGTTCGCGGGTTATTTCTGGTACCTGTTCGGTATAGGTAATAATATTATTTTCATCAATAATAACTACAGCCCTGGAAAAAATACCCTTGAGTGGACCGTCTGTCATTTCAACTCCATATACCTTTCCGAAATCCTTGTTCCTCATCTGGCTCAGAGTGATTCCCTGTGATAATGATGCTTCAGTGCAGAACCGTTTTTGTGCAAACGGAAGATCACAGCTTACCGTAATGAGTTTGACTTCCGGGAAGTTAGTAATTTCCTGCTCAAAGCGTTTTGCAGATGTCGCACATACTCCTGTATCAAGAGAGGGGACGATATTCAACACCTTTCTTCCTTTTCCTAAATCTGCCAGACTGTAATCTTTCAGGTTATTATCAGTAAGAAGAAAATCCGGAGCTTTACTTCCAGGCTGAGGAAGATTTCCACTGGTATGTACTGGTGTCGATTTAAAAGTTATTTCGGCCATGAGAACTCCTTTTTTAGCTCTTGCTGTTATCAAGATACTTAATGATGATTAATGGAGTCAAGTTTATGAATTGTAAGTATTGAAGGTATCTGCCTTATTGCCCTGATTATAGGATCCATGTCCGACTCATTTTCAACTTCCACGGTGAATCGGGCATCGGTATTACCGGAATCACTGTCATCAATGCGGCCTTCGATCAGATGTCCCTGAACCTTCCTGATAGCGCCTTCGATTTCAGAGAATAAATGCGGTGTTTTTCTTGCCGTCACCTGCAGTCTGCAGGTTATTTTAGGCGATACTGTTTCCCACTCAACCTCGATTGTTCGCTGCTCGATTTCGGATATGTTCTTCAGGTTCTTGCAGTCACGGTGATGAACAATTATTCCACGTCCTCTCGAAATATATCCTACAATCGGGTCACCGGTTTTGGGGTGGCAGCAGTTAGCAAAGCGGATCATGAGATTACGCTCATCACCGATTCGGACACCTACTTTATTTTTGTCCATAACGGTGAGATTATCCGGAGCATTATCCTGTTCCTTGCCTGTGTCGGGTGGAGGAGTGCTTTCTATTTTATCGTTGCTTCGTTTTCTGGCAACTATACTTTTATCAAGAATGAGGTTTTCATCATGCTTGTTCAGCCAATGCCGTATCCTGCTTCTGGCTCTTGTGGTCCTGACGTAGCGCAGCCAGTGTACATGAGGATGGGCATGGGGGCTTGTCATGACCTCAATGACCTGGGTATTTCTCAGGGGTTCCCGGAGTGGGATAATAGCACCATCGGCTTTTGCTCCGGAAATATGATCACCTATTTCACTATGAATATGATAGGCAAAATCTATAGCGGTAGATCCCTTCGGCAGCTGAACAGCATCACCTTTGGGAGTGAATACATAAATTGATCCCTTGAGTATTTCGCGTTTTATTTCGTCAAGGAATTCATTGCTGGTTATTTTCAGTCCGTTCAGGCCGCGTACTCTGTGAATAATTGCCAGATCATGACTGGGCAGAGTTTCTCCTGAGCTGGTATCCTTATAGAGCCAATGGGCAGCTACGCCGAATTCAGCTGTATTATGCATATCTGTCGTTCTGATCTGAATCTCTATCAAGCGCCCGCCGAAACACATAACAGTGGTATGGAGACTCTGGTAGCGGTTGGATTTTGGCATGGCGATATAATCCTTGAACCTGCCTTCAATCGGCATCCAGAGTTGATGAACCAGGCCAAGCAGTGCATAACAGTCTGTGGTGGTTTTGCACAGAATACGGATACCCAGAGTATCGTAAATCTCGTCCAGATCCTTGCTGCGTCTTTTCATTTTATTGTAGATTGAATAAAAGTGTTTGGCTCGGGTTTCAACAGAAATCGGGAAATTTGCTTTTTCTGCCTCATCATAAATCGCCATTCTTACACGATCGAGATATGCTCCCCGTTCCTGTTTTTTCTGGGCTACAAATGCCTTGATCTGAGCAAAGGCCTGAGGGTTTATATATTTCAGGGAGAGATCTTCAAGTTCATCCTTCAGCCAGCTGATTCCGAGGCGGCCTGCGAGCGGAGCATATATGTCCAGGCACTCCTGGGCAATGGCGATGCGTCGCTGTTGTGTCTTGAAGCCCAGTGTTCGCATATTATGTAGTTTATCTGCGAGTTTAATCAAGATTACACGGATATCTTTGACCATTGCAAAGAGCATTTTTCTGATCGTCTCGGCTTCCTGTACACTTTTATTCTTTGCCTTGACGAGACTGATCTTGGTAACACCGTACACCAGCTGTTCAACATCTTTTCCGAATTGATCACGGAGTTCCTGCCGTGACATAGCAGTATCCTCCAGCACATCATGCAGCAGAGCCCCCTGTATACCAGCTGTATCCATGTGGATTCCAACAAGTATTTCGGCTACCTGAAAGGGGTGGGTGTAGTATTCTTCTCCGCTTTCCCTGACCTGTCCTTTATGTAGTTTTATGCAGACCTGCGCCGCAGAAAGAATCGCCTTTTGATCCTCATCTGAGTAAGGGGTTAATATTTTTGCAAAACCTTCAAGGTCTTTGATCATGTACCCTCCGGTACTACTGTCTGGCGGGAGCCATTGCTGTTGTTACTCTCCTGTTTCCTGACAGGTCCTTTACGTGACTGATTTCAGAATACTCAAATCTATGCAGCTCTGAATAGATGGTATCTGCCTGCCAATCCGCAGCTTCTATGGCAATATACCCACCTGGGTAAATATAATGTATTGCATTTTTAATCAAACGTCGAATGATGGACAGTCCTTCATCCTCTGCCACAAGGGCATGGTATGGCTCTTTCCATTTTTGCATAACAAGATCTTTGTATTCAACATCTCTTACGTATGGGGGATTGGTGACAACCAGATGAAAGCGATCTTTAATTGATTCAAACAAGTTGCTCTGAATAATACCTGGTCGTAAGTCAGGAGCCAGAAGTGTTTCTGCATTAATTTTGCTGATTTCCAGAGCCTGACTATCGATGTCTGACAGAACTACTTTGTTACTCCGGGTCTCTGCAGCTATTGTGATTCCAACACAGCCAGAGCCTGAACATAGATCAAGAACCTCGATCTGTTCGCTGAAATGCTCAGACTGAAGTGCAGCTATTAGATTAAGTGCTGTCTCTACCAGGATCTCTGTATCAGGTCTGGGAATCAGGACTCTTTTGTCAACCATGAAGTCTCTGCCGTAGAACTCCTTTTTTCCGGTAATATATGCAATCGGCTCACCGCTTGACCGGCGTCGGCAATAGCTGCGTAAATCTGATTCTTCGCTGCTGCTGAGTTCACGCTCGGGCTCGATATAAAGCTGCTCACGGGCTATTCCGCAGGCATAAGCGATTAGAACAGAAAGATCAAGGATAGAAGTCTCACTGCATATCTCAGATAGTAGTTGTTCACGAGCTTCCCGGATTGTCATTGTTTTATCTATGCATCCTGCAGTTGTTCTTCTCTGGAGCTGATCTGCAATGCTTCCAGTATCTCTTCCAGCTCTCCCTGCATAACCGAATCGAGTTTATACAGAGTCAGATTGATTCTATGATCAGTCAAGCGGTTCTGGGGAAAGTTATATGTACGGATTCTTTCAGACCGGTCTCCACTCCCAATTTGATTTTTTCTGAAACTTGCCCGTTCCTCATGCTTTTTTTTCTCTTCCATTTCATAGAGACGTGCTTTAAGCACGCGCAGTGCTTTTGCCTTGTTTTTCAGCTGACTCTTCTCATCCTGGCATATAACCACAGTATTGGTCGGGAGGTGTGTTATTCTGACTGCAGAATCAGTAGTGTTTACGGACTGCCCTCCCGGACCGCTTGAGCGGAAAACATCGATTTTGAGCTCATTGTCATTGAGCACAATGTCAGTGTCTTCTGCCTCGGGTAGTACAGCAACTGTTACAGCAGAGGTGTGAATTCTTCCTCCGGATTCTGTTGCAGGTACGCGCTGGACACGATGTACACCGCTCTCGAAACGCAAAGTACCGTATGCGTTCTTTCCGGAAACGGAGAATACTACTTCCTTGAATCCTCCGATTTCGCTATCGCTGACTGAAAGAAATTCGATCTTCCAGTTTCTTTTTTCACCAAGACGGGCATACATTCTGTATAGGTCACTGGCAAAAAGTCCAGCCTCATCACCGCCCGTACCAGCCCGGATTTCAACTATTGCATTCTTTTCATCCATCGGGTCGCGCGGTACCAGCAGAAGCCGTAGATCTTTTGATAATTTTTCTATTCTTGTCTCGAGTTCAAGTAGTTCTGCTTTGGCCATCTCCCTCATTTCAGGGTCTTTTTCTTCTGACAGAAGTTCCTGATTATCTGCAAGGTCTGCTTTGGCCTGTTTGTACTCTTCAAATGCCTGAACGAGATCACTGAGCTGAGAATGTTCCCGCATGAGATCCTTGAAACGAGCTGGATCCTTATGCAGCTCTGGATCAGAAATGAGTTTTTCTACTTCTGCGTGTCGGGCTACTTTTGCATTCAGCTTATCAAATATTTCCATTTGTATTCCTTCTTGTCTTCTGTCTGGCTTTCCGGGATCTCTCCATTGCATATGCTATGTGTGTCTATCCGCACGGAGAAATCCGAAAATGCTGCCGCAGCTGCCGCCTAAAATATGCGCAAGCTGAGAGATGTTATCATCCTGAAATATACTGAACAGCTCACGAGCCAGGTAAAGTACAAGTATCAGAATGAAGGTGAGGGGGATTTCACCACCTCGTATATTTGTAAAAGAAACCAGCAGGATCATCATAAAAACAATACCGCTTGCACCAAGCAATGCACTCGGCATAATAATTACATTGACAATACCGGTTATGAACGCAGTCAGAGCTATCATGAACAGCAGAGGCATCCCACCGTACTTTTCTTCCAGAATCGGTCCGATAAGCAGTAAAATAGCAAGATTACCCAGGAGATGAGACCAGTCGGCATGACCTAGAACATGACTGAATAATCTGAAATAGTCCAGCAGATTCCTGAAGTTCATACTCGAACGGACAGTGAAAAAATTCCATGTCAATCCCTGAAGCAGGCTTGCATTGAGTAGCAATATCAATGCTGCCGTCAACGAAAAGCTTAAAGTAACCGGTGCGTTATAGCGGATTCTCATTGGTTCCTCTCTGGCAGAATATTAACAGTAGTCGTAAAAGTCAATGATTCAGGGTCAGGCTTACCGGACAATGATCTGATCCCATCACTTCAGGCAGAATTGCCGCTGATTCCAGTTTTTTCCTCAGTAAGGGATTGATGCAGTGGTAGTCGATTCTCCAGCCGATATTCCTCGCTCTGGCATTTGAACGGTACGACCACCATGAGTAATGGCCACCTTCCGGGGTAAACTCCCGAAACGTATCTATGTATCCTGCACCCAAAAAACTGCTCATCCATTCCCGTTCTTCGGGCAAAAATCCCGGGTTTTCTGTGTTCTGTTTGGGATTCGCAAGGTCTATCTCTGTATGTGCAATATTGTAGTCACCGCAGAGTACAAGTTCGTGATTCTTTTCATTGAAATCATTACACAGTTCCAGCATTGCCTGACAGAAAGCAAGCTTATAATCAAGCCGCTTACCTTTTTCCTGGCTGTTTGGAAAATAAGCATTTATTACTGTCAGCGGAGTACTGCGGTCGTAGGTAGCACATAGGACTCTTCCTTCGGCATCGAATTCGGCTGCGTTCATAAGCCTGATTTCGGCCGGTTCTTCTCTGGACCAGATCGATACACCGCTGTACCCCTTGCGTTGCGCAGATGCATAGTAGCTTTTGTATCCGGCCGCCTCCTGAAGTTCAGCAGGTAGCTGGTCAAACTCGGCTTTTGTTTCCTGTAGACACAAAATGTCCGGAGCATCGCTTTGTACAAAATCAAGCAGGCCTTTTTTGTGGGCAGCCCGGATCCCATTTACATTCCAGGATATAATTCTTTGCATGCCGTATTGTAAGCCGGAGGCGGGCTTCAAGACAAGAGACGGGACAAAATAAAAAAAAGATCAATTCAGAGCTGAGAGTTCACTCTCTGTTGATTCCCATTCTTCGGTCAGCTTTTCTAGCTGACTTTGGGCATCACTGATTTTTATCTGGGTTTCTCTTGCCTGTTCTCCGTCGCTGTAGACTTCCGGTTTCGCAAGTTTTTCCTGGAGCATAGAGATTGTATTTTCACAAACTTCAATTTCCTTGAGGATCCGAGCTTCTTCTTTCTCCAGTTTCTGTTGCAGGGATCTTCGTTTTTTCTGTTCATGATAGTCTGTAGTGCCTTGCTCATTTGCTGATTGTTCCGTTACCTGAGAACCAGGCCTTGTTTCTTCACCTGAAGAAGTATCCTGTGCTTCTGCAGCCAGACGATGGCGGTAATATGCGTAATCTCCCGGGAAATTGCGATGTTTTCCCGGTCCGAGTTCAAAAACTCTGCTCGCAACCCGCTCGAGAAAATCGTGATCATGTGAGACTACAATGACTGTTCCGCTGTATCTCTGTAGAGCATCTGCCAGTACATCCTGTGAAATTATGTCCAGGTGGTTTGTTGGCTCATCAAGCAGAAGGAAGTTGACTGGCTGCAGAAGAACATTCAGCAAGGCTACCCGGCTGCGTTCTCCACCGCTGAGGACTTTGAGAGGTTTCTCGACCGAGTCTCCATGGAACAGGAATGCTCCAAGAAGATCACGGACACTGCCAATTCGATCCGGAGGTGCACTCTGTTCAAGGTATTCCAGGATACTGAGGTCTGGAGGGAGTGAATATGCTGACTCCTGTGCATAGAATCCCGTGCGTACACCGCTTCCGAGAATAACCTGCCCATCGTATTTCTGATCCTGTCCAGCAATGATTCTGAGTAATGTACTTTTACCCATTCCATTGCGCCCCGTAAGTGCAATGCATTCACCCCTCTGTATATGAAGATCAAGATTGTTCAGTACTCTTAGCTGGCCGTATGACTTGTTCAGATTTTCCAGATGTAGGGCTTCTTTCCCGCTATGCGGGACAGTGGGCATAGGAATAGCGATTGGCTTGAGATGCGGAGGTAACTCAATGGTGTCGATTTTATCCAGCATTTTAACGCGGCTTTGTACCTGTTTTGCTTTCCGTGCATTGTACCGGAATCGGCGTATAAAATCTTCATGTCTGGATATCTCGTCTTTCTGTTTTTCATACTCACGGGTTAGCTGTACAATTTCTTCTGTCCGTACCTGCTCATAGCGGCTATAGCTTCCCGGGTATCTCCGCAGATTTCCCTGAAAAAGTTCGACGACCTGCTTCATTGTTGTATCGAGGAAATAGCGATCATGAGCTACCAACAGGATACCGCCTTCGAAACGCTGCATCCAGTTTTCCAGCCACTGTCTGGCTTCAATATCCAGGTAGTTTGTCGGTTCATCCAGAAGTATGAAATCCGGTCGATCTATCAGAAGCTTGGCCAGGGCAATTCTCATCCTCCATCCACCCGAGAACTCAGAACATGCTCTCTGCAGATCCTCCCGGTTGAATCCGAGGCCCGTCAAGGTCGATTCTATAACTGATTCACGGCTGTAATAGCCGGAGTTTTCAATATGCTCCTGCAACGAACCGTATTCTTCAAGCAATGATTCATTATGATTGCCGGCGGCCATGAAGTCTGCAATTTCCTGTCTGCGTTCAATCAGCTGAACTATGTGTGAATATACCTGTTCAGCTTCTGAATATACAGAATGAGTATGCAGAGCCACACCTTCCTGTGGAAGATAGGCAATCCTGGCGTGTTTGCTCAGTACAATTACACCAGTGTCTGGCTGCATGCTCCCGGCAAGGAACTTCATAAATGTTGATTTACCGCTTCCGTTTGATCCTGCAAGCGCAATGCGGTCACCAGACCGCATTGTAAAATGTACATCTTCAAACAGTACCTGGCCGCCGAAGCTGTGTGACAGCTCGCTTACCTGGAGGTGATATTCAGACATCAGTCGCTGTTGCCGTTTGAATCGTCGCTCGGGGTTGTATCCTGATACAGGTCTTCCTCTACGGTTGTTGAATAGGTAAAGAACAGAATTGTCGGTGATAGGCTGACTGATTCCACGACTCTGTCTCTGATTGTATTTTCCGGAGCATGGGTTAACCTAAGGCCGTCACCAACCAGTTCGTACAGAAACACAACCTGTTCCCTGGTATTGCTGAAACTCAGCCCCATAACTCCATCATACATAGTACTCAAATTCCGGCTCATATAATACCCGAAATCAATATTGCCCTCATTGCCTGCAGTCGATGGAATTATTCGAGGCTGCAGTCGCTGGAAACCTTCCCAGGTGAAACCGGCTTCCTGAAATACTATTGTTCCATAGGCAGTGCTGTCCAGTTGGTTGCCTTGTTCCTTCAGGCGTCTGAATATATTATCTCTGCGGCTAAACTCCGCATCTACAATTTCCCTGAGATCCTCTTCAAGGATTACAAAGCGCTCGATATTCTGACGTCCTCCATCCGGAAATTGTACCTGGATATCTGAGTGTTCTCTGAACTGAACGGTTATATCCGCACCAGTGAACAGATAGCTCCTGCTGTTGAGTGTCTGAATGCTGTCATACGCGAAAATCCATGAATTACTATGTGTTACTATATCAATTCGCTGTTCATCGGTATCAAAAAACAGTCCATTTCGAGCGCTTATACGCTCCGGGCGAATCCGCTGGTTTCGAATCATTTCCAGGTATTCAAGAGGTCTCCAATCCGAAAGCAGCAGATGCTGCAGTTGTTCATCAAGTAAACCTTCACGCTCTTCGGTAATAACTGCCCCTGGATCAACCAGCTGTAGATGAAAGCCGAATACATAACCTTCAACGCCGCCGTGGGTGAGTATTCTGTACCAGAAGTCTTCCATGCCGCCTTCTACACTAGGCTCTTCACCTTGATCCAGTATCTTGATTTCTTCATCAAAATGCAGACGATAGACAATTCGTCCGCTTGAGTTGGCTGCTGCACGTACGGGCAGGGCATTGCGTTTGGATACTGCACTTGTTCCTGCATAGTCTTTATATGACTCATAAAAAGCCCGTGCTTCGTCTTCATCTTCAAAAATCCGGATCCGCCAGTTGTGCACAGAAATATTTCTCTGCTCTGAATCGTCAAGGGCGAACACGATTGAGGAATCCTGGCCTTGTGAAACGACCGAGAGAAGGCTTCCATGAGGAAGTTCCTCGGGATTCTCGGACCAGAGGATAATTGCAGAAGGATTGCGGCTGCAGCTGGATATAATCAGCAGAACTGCAGTAACTGTAAGTATTCTGAATACAGATTGATTTCTGAAAGCATGAAAAAAGCGATGATTATGCATGTGCCTATGATGCCGGCAAGAGCTGATGAAAGTCAATAATGTACGGACAGAGATTCATCTGATAAAATAATTACTATTCGGCCTGCCTGCATTGCTGATCTGATGCTCGGTGTCCGCAGTAATGCGTGCACATCATTATTGTGAATTATCAGGTCAGATGATCCAGATGTGGCTGCTTCATAAGCCGTGATCATTTTAGGATTCAATCCTACCCTTGCCGGAATAGCAGATGATTCCGGATTTGAAGCATACTGTACAAGGTTTTCCTCTCGTAATCGTTCCGGGTGGTTCATACTGCGGTCAAAAATAACCTGACCATCCTGATTTAATAATCGCGGAAACAAGGCAGCTGCTGCATCCGTGTGCGCTGCATAGATGATCAGTCCGGTATATTCAGAGGAAGGAGACCAGCCGAGTCTACGAGGTATGGGCCTCGGAACATCATGCTGTATGTATCTGGAAGAGATAATCTGGGCCAGCGGGTAGTGGCGCTGAATGCTTACAGAACGCAGATCAGCGGAAACGCGCGAGTATTCATAGGTTCCACTGGAATCAATTTTCTCGATATCCGAAAGAATCCGGTTCATAAGTAATTGATTACCGGATACCAGTTCACCGTTGCTTAGCGGGACCTGCTGCAATGCCTGAAAGAGAAATTCGGGCACTTGTTGTTCCAGCTGCCTGACACTTCTCTGGGGTGCGGCAGGACTGTTTCTGCCTGCATCCGGGATAACAGCACTTGCATGTATCGTCAGCCGCATTTCTTCCCAGTCAATATGATAACGTACGTGATCACCAGCAACAGCCGGAACAGTCAAAAAGAAACAGCAGGCAGCAGCTAAAAGTGTTTGTAGTCGTGATGCAGCTTTGGTCATAGTGTATTATCGGCAGGTGGACTAGAGTAGTTCACCGAAATATATACCTGCCCATTCCCAGTTCCCATGAACCTTCGGGTCAGCCGGAAAATCGATTTTTCTGAAATACAGGTACCATGTTGGAATTCGTGGTTCCCAGCCGCTGGTCCAAAGGTAGGCTTCCTGAGCCGTGGATCTAGGTTCAAGCTCTGCAGCAAAGCGGATTCTGTTTCTTGCAAGAAAAGGGCCGATTTCGAAACCAGCGGATGCGTTTGGGTCTGCCTCATCCTGTTTCCATGACATGGCAAAAAAGTTGACTTTTGCTCTACTGCGTACCAGCCGCGTATGATTTCTGGTTGCAATTGCGGTCTGTATTTCTGATACGAGGTCGTCCAGATTCTCATAGGTCCAGTCTCTCGAGCTGTTCTGGAAGGCAAGCATTTTCTGAACCTGCTGATAAGCATTCGGCTGGCCTGGAATTCTGGTATCAGGGTAGCTGATAAAGTTGCGGTATTCACGGAAGGCCGAATCATAGTCGCCAACCTTCTCATAGATCTTGGCTTTGAAATAATGATGAATACCTGGGTCAATCTTACCTGCAAACCTGCTTTGGAGTGTGTCATAATATTGAAGCTGCTCCTCCGGGCTGGATGACAGCTGGATCAGCATATTCAAAGAACGATAGTGGACAGATTCTCCTTGTATTTCGACATCCGGGTGGCGGTAGACAGCTCTGTAGTAATAAAGGATCGCTGATGCATTGTCGTTTGATTGCCTCAGGTGTTCGGCTGTAAGAAAAAGAAAGTACGCATTGTATGAGGTATTCGGATGTGTGCTGACAAAGCCGGTCAGCAAATGTGGAATTTCGGATGTCAGGCCATCCTTACGATACTGCTGCATGAGTTGATCAACTATGACGGCCTGTTCTTCAGGATTACTTTCAGCAGCATTTAATAATTGTTTGAGTTGCTGAATCGTGTCCGAATAGGTTACACTTGCAGTATTGGTATCAGGAGTGCACGAGAAGAGAAGTGTTATACCTACGCAGTAGAGTATTGTATAAAAAAACCTGTTTTTCAGGATAGGAGAAGGAATCTTCATGAGGAAACACTACCTCGAAATTCTGCTGATTGCAAGTATGATTATCGATGGTATGGTTTGCACCCGGACTAATAAACTGGTAGTATTTACCTGGAGCGTATCATGTCAGGCAAATTTTTCTTTTTAGGTTTTGGAGCAGCACTTGGTGGTTCTGTGCTTTTATTGTTCACCACAGGCATATTGCCGACGCTGGCATCTCTGTGGCCCGGACTGATTTTATTGACAGGTACTTACCTTCTTTATAGAGGGTATATTATCAAGTCAAGTGAAGGCGCTATTTTTATGGGTGTCTTTTTTCTACTGTGTGGTGTGGTCCTGGTGCTTCTGAACACTGTGATGTCCTGGGCTGTGCTCGAACGTCTCTGGCCTGTGTTCTTGACAGTGCTTGCTCTTGCTTTATTGTTTTATGGATTACAAAAAAAAAGCGATGCAAAAATCATATATGTGATTCCTGCGCTGGTTCTCATCGGCTTGTCATTGCTCTTTTTATTGTTTAGTTTAGACCTCATTGAAATGAGTTTTGCGAAATTCGTAATTCGTTGGTGGCCGATTGCAATTGTGGCTCTCGGATTAGCGGTTATGCTGCAAAACGCATTGAAAAAACAGCAAATTGAAGATAAAGAATAAGAAGGAGTTGGTAATGAACAAGTATGTATGTGTTGTTTGCGGATATATCTATGATCCGGAAGAAGGCGATCCTGATAACAATATTGAACCAGGTACAAGCTTTGAGGCTCTTCCCGAGGATTGGGTATGTCCACTTTGCGGTGCAGAAAAAGAAGATTTCGAAGTAGAGGAAGAATAGACAGCAGATTCTTTGTAGAAGCCGGCTTTCAGGGCCGGCTTTTTTTAATTAAGGTATTCCACAATGCCGATTTGTCTGAAAATCAATTTTTCACGAGATATGAGTATACGGCACTATTAAAACAAGCAAGAGCATCCGATACATCACGGCCCTGAAGGTCGACAACAAGTGAGGCAGCCTCGCGGTATATGCGATCGCGACGGATATATAGTTCATGAAATGATTGATCAGGTGCTTTTGCATCCAGAAACGGCGGTAAGCCTCTACTCATAATCCGGTGGAATAATACGGACTCTTCTTCATACAGGTATACAGGAACACCGATATTCGCCAGCTCGTGGAGAGCGGGAAGATTGTCTGCAATACCACCTCCGGTCGACACCACCATCCTCCTGCCCTGATTGATGTTGAGATAGCGGGCCGACGAGGTTTCCAGTTCCTGAAAACGCTGTTTTCCTAACTGAATGTAGACTTCACGGATTGTACTGCACTCCAGGCTATGAACTTCCCTGGCACGATCCAGAATCATGTCATCAAGATCCATCCAGGCCATTCTGTGTCTTGAGGCGAAATCCTGCCCGAGTGTGGTTTTACCGACGTGCTTGATTCCCAGTAGGACAATCGAAGAGGTGACGGGTTTTTTCGATTCAAAGTCGTGGATAACATCAGTCATAATTGATATCGTAATCACTATAGGCATGATATGCAACAAGATTCTGTTTCCACTTTGCTTGACGGTTCATCATCTGCAGTTTAATATGAGCCAGCATGATCAGCCAACTTGTATCACAAGCTACACTACCGGGATTTGTCGACTCACTTTTTCTGTACAGCAGTGAAGGTATTGTAGTAACTGATGCAAATCATCAGATACTATTTGCTAATACCGCTTTTGAAAAGATGAGTGGGTACAGCAAGTCAGCTCTTGTAAAAATGCGTATCCATAGAATGCTCGAACATAAGAGCGGAATTACAGCTATTGACGATATCATGTTGAAGATACAGGCCTTTGGAAAATGGGTTGGTCAGTTTTACGGCATGCGAGAGGATGGAGTTGCTTTCTCTTCGCATTCAACTGTACTGAATATCCAGAATGGAAGCTCGGTTTATTACTGTTATCTTTTTCGTGACGTGTCGCGGATACGAGAGGTCGAAGCTCAATTGGAGCATGTATCCCAACATGATGGCCTGACTGACCTCCCCAACCGTGCATTATTGCAGGAGTATGTGGAGCGTTCTATCAAGACTGCTACCATGAAAACCAGGTCTCTCGCTCTTCTGGTAATTGACCTTGATGATTTCAAGAAAATTAACGATGGATGGGGACATTGTTTTGGTGACCGTGTGCTTCAGCTTGCTGCACAGAGAATCTGCTCTGCTGTCAGTCTTGGCTGTACGACCGCGAGAACCGGCGGTGATGAGTTCACGGTATTGCTGCCTGATATTTCATCCACAGAAGATGCCCGTGTGGCAGCTGCAACAATAATTGAAGCACTCGCACATCCTTTCCTGCTCAAGGGATCTAATATCTATCTGGGAGCAACGGTCGGAATGAGCCTTTTCCCGAATGATGGTACTGACCCTGAATCACTGCTTTCCAGAGCTGACCTGGCACTTATTCAGGCAAAAACACAGCAGAAGGGCGGTTATTGCTTTTATACTGCTGAACTGAATGAACGAGTACAGCAGCGCATACAACTCGAAGATATCCTGCGTTCAAGCCTTGAAAATGATCTTATTCAGGTATATTACCAGCCGGTTATCGATATGGAATCCGGTAAGCTATCCTCGAGTGAGGCTTTAGCACGGTTATTTCATCCGGATTACGGTGAAGTACCTCCTGGTCACTTCATACCGTTAGCAGAAGAAAATGGCCTGATTTACCGAATAGGTGAATATGTTTTCCGAAAAGCCTGTATGCAATATGCACAATGGCTGAAGATGGGCACTGTACAGGCAAGCGTTGCGGTTAATCTTTCCGCACGTCAGTTTATGCAACCGGATCTTGTAGAAAATCTTCTGGGAATTCTGAATGAAACTGAATTACCTCCTGAAAATGTTACCATTGAGATTACCGAGAACAGTATTATGCGCGATATTTCTGAATCTGTTTCTATTATTCGGCGGTTGAAGAACGCAGGTATGCAGATCGCAATAGATGATTTCGGGACTGGTTATTCAAGCCTGAGTTATTTAAAGAATCTACCGGTCGATCAATTGAAGATAGATCGCAGCTTTATACGGGATCTCATGTTGAGAGAGAACCAGGCTGCTATCGTTACTGCAATAATATCCATGGCACATAGTATGAACATGCGTGTGGTTGCGGAGGGTGTTGAAACCAAACAGCAGTTTGACTTTCTCAAGCGAAGTAACTGTGATTTCATACAAGGTTATTATTTTTCCAGACCTTTAAGCATTCTTCATGCACAAGCTCATTTTGAAAAGGAAACGGTTTTCTTTAATGCAAGATATATATGATACTACTTCTATAGAAAACAGAGTCAACAAGGATTCACTGGGTGAGGTGATCGTTCCTGCAGATGCCCTCTGGGGCCCTCAGACGCAGCGTGCCGTCAATAATTTTGATTTTTCGGGTTATACTATGCCTGAATCCCTGCGCAGGTCTCTGGGCCTCGTAAAAGCCGCTGCGGCAGCTTCAAATCTCGGACTAGGTCTGCTGGGTTCTGAAGCAGCGCAGGCAATTGAATCTGCAGGCTTGCGTATCTGGGAGGGTGCTTATGCCGAGGCTTTTCCGGTTGAGGTTTTTCAGACTGGTTCCGGTACTTCATGGAATATGAATTGTAATGAAGTCATTGCCGGCATTGCAGCCAGGGAACAGGGGATTACACTCCACCCCAATGATCAGGTTAATCTCGGTCAATCCTCCAACGATGTAATTCCAACAGCTATAAATATTGCCTGTCTGTCAGAGTTGCCCGGTCTGTACAGAGAGGTTGAATCACTCGCCGCTGCTTTGCTGCAGAAAGCTGATCAGTTCGATCCTATTGTAAAACTGGGAAGAACGCACCTGCAGGATGCAGTTCCTGTGCGTCTGGGTGATGCATTCAGGGCTGCAGCCAGACAGTTTAAGCAATCCCTTGTTGCTGTCAAGCATTGTGAAACAGCCCTTTCGGTTCTCGCCCTCGGAGGTACCGCTGCCGGGAGCGGATTGAATACACATCCCCGGTTTGCCGCTGGAGCTGCTGAATATATTTCCGGAAAGATAGGCACAGTCGTTCAGGCTTCAGATGTGCCTGCAGCAGAAATGAACTCCCGTCTGCCCCAGGTATTTCTCATGGGAGCGTTGCAGGGACTGTCAGTCAGTTTGCAGCGTTGGGCCATTGATTTAAGATTGCTGTCCAGCGGGCCTAATGGAGGGTTCGGTGAGATAAACCTTCCAGAGCTTCAGCCGGGATCATCAATTATGCCAGGAAAAATAAATCCTGTCATACCTGAGGCGGTGCAGCAGATTTCTGTTTTTATTATGGCCAAATCCGCTTCAGTGAACAGTGCTGCATCCCAGGGCCCACTCGAACTTAACATAATGTTTCCCTTGATTGCATATGAGACAATAGAGTCGCTGAGGCTGCTGAAAAATGCCTGCAAGGGCCTGAATTTGCGTTGTGTGGCCGGTATTACAGCCAATGCAGATAACTGCCGAGAGCAGGTTGAGAGCAGCCTGGCTCTGATTACCAAAATAGCGGCAGAAATCGGATATGACCGGGCTGCGAAAATCGCTCTGAAAGCTCAAAGGGAAAAAAGAACATTGCGAGACGTTCTCTGCAAAGACGAAGGTGTCAGTGTTGAGGAGTGCGACAGGATGCTTGATCCGGAGTCGATGATTTAGGTAATCACCTCATCCCAATGCTTTCCTTCGATGTTAGGGGTGCTGGTCTCTGGATTTCGTAACCCTGGCCATGATCAACTCCAATTAGTGTAAGCGCCTCCAGAAGTTCCTCTGAACGGACATATTCGGCGATAGTCTGCATTCCCAGGACATGACCGATCCCGTTTATCGACTCAACCATCTGTCGGCTTACCGGATCTTCAAGTAGATCCTTGACATATGATCCATCAAGCTTGAGGTATTGTACGGGAAGATTCCTGAGGTATGTAAAGCTGGAAAACCCGCTTCCGAAATCATCGAGGGCAAAGCTCACCCCAAGCTCCCGCATTGATCCTATAAACTGAATGGCCATACTCAGGTTTTCAATCGCAGTAGTTTCAGTAATCTCCAGAGTGATCTGCTCGGCATTAATGCCGTATTCATTGATTTTATCCAGTATGTATCTGGAAATATCCGGATCTGCGATGGATGCACCGGAGAGGTTTATTGCATACTTGTCCTGCGAAGAGGTTTCTCTTATATATCTGAACGTATGCTCAATTACCCAGCGGTCTATAGCCGGCATCAAGTTGTAACGCTCCGCAGCAGGAATAAAGACCTGAGGAGAAATTATCTCATCATCACGTTCCTGCAGCCTGAGAAGAATTTCATGTTTCAGAATTTTCCTGTCCTTCAAACATACAATAGGCTGTTCATACAAGATAAAAAGATCTTCTTCCAGGGCACGTGTGATTCTTGCCGCCCACTGCATTTCGCCTCGTCTTTTCAGAAAGGAAAAATCAGCAGTATGATAAAATCGATATGTATTGCCTCCTGATTCCTTGGCGAGGTAGGTTGCGTCGTCTGCTGCTGCCAGAATAGTGTAGGGATCCTTTAAATGTTCATTAATTGTTACAACACCGATACTAACCGAAATCTGTATTGTATTTTCCTTCCATGCAAACTTCCGTTTGATAGCATTGATAAGCTGCTCACAGAATTCCATTAGTTCATCAGGACTGCAGGCTTTGGCAAGAATACCGAATTCATCACCACCCAGTCGAGCCAGTGCATAATCCGATGGCAATAAACGATAGATGTCCTTGGATATCTGTCTGAGAAGTTCATCTCCTGCAAGGTGTCCGCACAGGTCGTTGACCAGTTTGAATTGATCAATGTCCAGGTATAAAAGATGATCGGGCTGCGCACCTGTGTTTCGATGTACTACGTGTTTAAGCTGCGAAAAAAATTCATCACGATTAATAAGACCAGTAAGGCTGTCGTGACTGGCCTGATACATAATAGTGTCGGACATTGTTTTTATTGTGCTTACATCCTGAAAAGCCACAACGATACCTTCACAGATATCGTTGTCATCATAAATACCGGCAAAGGAGCCTTCAATATGGATATGAGCCCCGGAAGCACTAATAAGCAGTAGATTATCGAAAAACATCGGCTCATTTCTCGATAGGTTCCCGACGTCCGGAATTGAGACCTGAAGTCGTGTCTGTGCATCGTGCAGGTCAAGAATCTCATGAAGTTTTGTATTGCTGTCTTCCTCAAAATGCCAGTTACAGATTCTTTCGGCTACAGGGTTCATATAATCAATCACACCATTGGTATCTGCAGCGATAATTCCATCACCGATATTGTTGAGCAGAGCCTTTAACCAGCGGTCATGCTGTCGTAATGTCTTGTCAACACCGCTTTTATATAGAGCAATATCTATTGTACTGTATAACTCACGCTCTTTAAATGGTTTCAGGACATAACCAAAGGGTTCTGCTTCCTTCGCCCGTTCCAGTGTTTTCTGATCAGCATAGGCTGTGAGAAAGATAATCGGGATCTGCAAGTCTTTGTGAATTTGCGTTGCAGCCTGAACACCGTCGATCTCACCATGCAGCATTATATCCATGAGTATCAGATCCGGTTGAGTCTCACCGGCGAAAGAAATAGCTTCGGAACCATTCTGGGCAATACCGATAATGTCATATCCGTATTTCTGAAGACGTCTTTGGAGGTCCAGAGCGATAATTTTTTCATCTTCAACGATCAGAAGTCTTGCTTGATGAGATGATCCAATACTAGAAATTTGACGCAGCATAAACTTAGTATATTCCTTTTAAGGCTAATGTCCAATAAAAAAGGCAGCTTTTTCAGAAGCTGCCTTTTTTGCCCGGGTAGGCTATAGATTCAGTACATCCCTGATGTCATCCGGCTCAAGACGGAAAGGCGATCCCTTCCCCTGCAGGAAATGGTATTTTGAAAACAAGTGAAGTGACAGTTCGGTATAAATGATCTTGTGCTGGGAGTCTTCTGTTTCTCCCTGTGCCCAGACTTCTACATTTACTTTGCGGAAGATTCCATCCTCAAAAGGAGAGGGCAGGAAACCTCTGGCTTCATCTGTTCTGACAATCCATTTACCATCGACTGTAATTGGTTCACCTAAACCTTTCCGCCCTTCTTCCATCAGGTGTCGCATTCTGGCGGCTGCAATATCGAAGTCAACAGCGATCCTTGCCATGGTTTCCTGGTCTGCCTCAATTATATCCGCTAGATTTCGCTTGTCATTACCTAGGAAGCCGGTGGAGGTGATCACACCAGGCTGCATATTAGCCTGTGCTTTTGTAAATTCCGGAGTCATTTTCATAATTGCATCCTCAAATCCATCATGCGAATTTATCGAAGAATATTTTTTCTTCTTTCATTTTGTATTTTCTCATGACGCTCATACAAGCGTCAAGCATACCTGGACTTCCACATAAATAGCCTTCCTTATCCTGGTCTGCAGGAATAATTTCATCAAGGTATTTTGCCAGAACCTCGGTGATCAGCCCGGTTTCACCTTCCCAATGATCTTCTTCCATTGGTTCACTGAGAGCAGCGACAAAATGGAAATGCTCATACTTTTTATCCAGTTCCCTGAGCCAATCGAGATAGAACATATCTCTGACAGCTCTTGCGCCGAAGAAATACCAGACATCCCTGTCGTTTATTTTTCCCGTTTCGATCATATCGTTGAAAATAGACTTAAAAGGAGCCATGCCGGATCCGCCAGCCACACAAATCATTGGAGCATCCGTGTCCTGAACGTAGAAATCTCCGAATGGGCCAACTATATTGAGCTTTTCACCTTCTTTCATGTGATCATGAACATAGGTGGTTACAATACCCCCAGGCACAAGTCGTATAAGAAATTCAACAGATCCCTTTTGAGCAGGATGCGATGACATTGAATACGCTCTCATAGTGGGGCTCTTGATCTTGTCATACGGCGGAACCTCAATCTGCATATACTGTCCTGACTGGTAGCTGATGCTTTCGCCTTCGGGAAGATCGACCAACACTTCCTGAATATCATGTGTGAGGTCGGTCATCTTTGTGACGGTCCCCTTCAGTTTCTTGATGTTGAAAAGTTGATCAGGAATCTGGATCCCTATATCACTTTTCAGTTTGATCTGGCAGGAGAGACGTACTCCCTGATCAAGCTCTTCTTTGGTCAGATAAGGGAGCTCCGTGGGCAGTACTGGGCCGATATCGCTGTTGACAATAACCTTGCAGGCACCACAGCTTCCTCGGCCACCGCATGCCGAAGGCAGGTAGATACCAGTTTCGGCAAGTGAACTGAGCAGATTAGACCCACCAGTCACATCGAGCTCTTTTTTTCCTTTGTTTATATCAATTACTACTTCACCATAATTATTGACAATTTTGTCTGTTGCAGAAATCAGCATCGCCAGGAAAGCGCTTATTCCGGCTATGGCAAGCGGTGCTGTAAAAAACATGGGATTCATATCATCTCCTTTCTATTCGTTCTCAGTATGCTGCAGAGTGTCTATTGAACGCTCAGCATTCCGGAGAAGCCCATGAATGCCATTGCCATCAGCCCGATGACAATCATTGTTATACCTGGACCCTGCAGTCCTGCAGGAACTGGCGCTTTTTCTGTCTTTTTCCGGATAGCAGCCAGCAGCATTATTGCAAGCCACCAGCCAAGCCCTGATCCAAATCCATAGACGATCGACTGAAAAAAAGTGTAGCGCCGGATTTCTATGAACAGAGCAACCCCCAGGATTGCACAGTTAACAGTGATAAGCGGCAGGAATATTCCAAGGTTCATGTAGAGAGCTGGTGAAATTCGATCGATAATCATCTCGAGCATCTGCACAATTGCGGCAATTACAATAATGAAGATAATAAACCGCAGATATAGAAGATCGAATGGCATTAGTACGAATTCAAGAATCAACCAGTTTATTCCTGCTGTAATGGTGAGTACCAGGGTAACTGCCATGCCAAGACCATTTGAGGATGTCATGTCCTTGCTGATAGAAATGAAGGAACACATTCCCAGGAAATTGGCCAGAAGAATATTGCTGGTGAAAATTGATGCAAAAAATAACGATAACATTGGAATGTCAGGACTCATTTATTTGCTCCTTGGGCAGAAGGATGTTCATCGCGGAGCATAATGGATTTTACGCCCCATAAAAGAAGACCAACTGCAAAAAATGCGCTTGGCGGCATTACCATGATGGTCCAGGTTGTGAAGGCATCCGGTAATACCTGTATGCCGAAAAGGCTGCCAAATCCGAGCAGTTCACGGACAAAGGCTATCAGCATTAGCACCGCCATATAGCCCAATCCGGAAGATACTCCATCCCACATTGAAATGAGCGGAGGGTTGCTTTGTGCAAATGCTTCAGCGCGGCCCATAATAATACAATTGGTGATTATCAAACCGACGTATGGACCCAGTGCCGTATGGATCTCCGGCAGATATGCCCGAAGCAGTATATCTACAATAATTACATAGAAAGCTATGATCAAGGTCTGAACAATCATTCGCACTTTTCTGGGAAACAGATTTTTCAGTATTGAAACCGTCATGTTGGAAAAAGCTGTAACGAAAATCACTCCCAGCGTCATAATAAATGTATTGGTTAACAGGTTTGTGACCGCAAGTGTTGAACAAATGCCGAGTATTTGTATCAGGATCGGATTATTTGTCCATACATTATCTTTGAGGATCTGTCCTGATTGTGAACTCATGAGTTTCCTCCCAGTTTCTCTGCAAATCGCTGCAGCTCTGAATTAAGAATGCGTGTCATAGCACGGCTGGTGCCGGTAGCTCCTGTGACTGCATCAATCTGACCTGAATCCTTACCGGAGTTTCCAGCTCGATTCAGGGTGAATATTTTATCCTCGGGGATTAATTTTTCACGGAATTGATCTTTATATACTGGTTCTTCAATGCGTCCGCCAAGACCTGGGGTCTCACTGTGATCTACAATTTCCAGCCCAATGAACTGACCAAGATCAGCTGTGAATGCTGCAAACCCCCGAATGGTTCCCCATACCCCTGCGCCGGAGAATTCCGCTGCATAAACAGTTTTATCATCTATCATGGTTGAGTAAAGTCCAGTATCGCTATCATAATCAAGCTCGGAGATTTTATTCAACACATCTTCATCACCGTCAAAGCTGATTCCTAGTGCCGTCAGGACAGCTCTGCTTCTTGCGAGTTCAAGATTAAGTGCTACTCGTTCTCTGGTGGCTTCATTGCTGAAAGCCAGAATCAGAACCAGAACAAAACTAATCGTAAAGGTAAACAAAATTGTGTACAGCATGCTCTGCTTGTTCATTTATTAGCCTCCTTCTTACGCTTCGCTTTTTTTGCGGGTTTAGGGAGTAGCTCATCCAGCAGCGGTGCAAAAGTATTTGCTACCATTACCCCGAAACTGGTACCTTCAGGGAAGCCGGAAAATGTTCTGACAATTATGGATATTGAACCGATCATCAAACCGTATATCCATTGTGCAGCTGGCTTGTTGGGGCCGGTTACCGGATCAGTTGCCATAAAAACAGTAACAAAGATCATTGAACCGGACATCATATAGAGCGCCATAAAACCCATGAAACCGCTGAAACCGTTTCCTGAAGGATTCACTCCTGGAACCAGTCCGGATAGATAAAGGAATGCTGACATCAGAAATGCGCCGGTAAAAGTGGAAAGAATGAGTTTCCAGTTTGCAGTCTTGGTAACCATCAGATAAACTGCTGCTGCGAGGAGCAGGATTATCGGTCCTTCACCCAGGGAACCCTGTCGGATACCGAGAAGCAGATTCAGCAAGCCAGGTATTTCACCGGCAGCCAGGGCCGAAGGTGAAGTCCAGGCTGGTAGCGAAGACATGGAATTATAGGCTCCGCCGAAAATATGCTGCAGAGTGGTAGCTCCAGATATCCCATCAACCATATAGCTTCCACCACTGCCTAAAAGACCGGGGTTCATCCAGGTCTGCTGAAGGGCCAGTGGAAATGATATATAGACAAAAAGCCGACCTGTAATTGTGGGGTTAAAAACATTCCTGCCGAAACCGCCGAAGACTTCCTTGCCGATAATTACTGCAAAGACAGCTGCAACAGATGCAATCCAGAGAGGCACCATGGGAGGCATTGACAGAGAAAGTAGTGCACAGGTTACCAGCACTGCTTCACTGACTTTTTTCTTTTTGCTGCGCTCCATGATGTACTCTGAAAGAATTCCTGATGCAAATACAACTGCACTTATGGTGAACACCCGCCAACCGTACATAAGAACTGAGTACAAGTAAATTGGAATGAGTGCGTAAATAACACGCCTCATAACGTCCTGCCGCTGAAAGAATCCGTTGCTGGATTTTTGCTTGGCCACGATACCTCCTCCAGGCTTTTGTTTCATTTTCTCATATAATAATAACTAACTTTCGCGGAGTATACAACAAGGCTGTTCATTTTGGCAATAAACATGATAGAAATAGTAGGGAATAAAGTACTTTGATATCCCGTGTAATTTCGTTACATTAGTTGACAAGCGTTACAAGCAACTCAGCAGTTATTAATGGAGGTTAGAAGAATGTTTAAAAAACAGCAGTTAAACGAGCTGTTGGATCTGATTGACGAGGCCGGTATTGGTGTGCTTGCCTCAATTGGAGCTGATGGAAGGCCCAGACAACGATGGATGACCGTCGCGGCTGAGCCAAGCCGACCTGGTTCTTTGTTTTGTGTTGCATACAGAAATTCAGCCAAAATTGAACAGATCAATGTCAATCCACAGATTCAGTGGGTCTTCAGGACTAATGTAAAGACAGCAACAGTTGATGGGAATATTTCAGTTATAGATAATCCGACCGTCACAGCTGGTGTACTTGAACTGCTTGGCGGCAGGCTACAGCGTTTCTGGGAACAGAATATTAATCCTGAAGACGTTGTTGTTCTGGAGACGGCAATCGAGAATATTGAATTACAATAAGACAGGAGCAGGGAATGAAAAAGGAAAGAAAAGAGGCGCTTGAGGCGTTGGGAGCTGACCGTCTGCACACAATGCTCCATGACATGCTGCTTATTCGCCGCTTTGAAGAAAAAACAGCACAGATGTATGGACTGAAAAAAATCGGCGGCTTCTGTCATTTGTATAATGGACAGGAAGGTATTGCAGTCGGTACTGCGCATGCGATGGACAGAGATAAAGACTATGTTCTAACTGCATACCGTGATCATGGACATGCTATAGCACTCGGCATGGATCCCAAATCCGTAATGGCTGAGCTTTTTGGCAAAATCACGGGCTGTTCCCGTGGCAAAGGCGGATCCATGCATATGTTTGATATGGAGAAGCATTTCCTGGGTGGTAACGGTATTGTCGGAGCACAAATTCCTATTGCTACCGGGGTTGGTTTCTTTCAGATGTATACAAAGAGCAAGGGAGCAACTGTTTGTTTTTTTGGCGATGGTGCTATTCATCAGGGTGCATTTCATGAATCCCTGAATATGGCGAAGATATGGCAGCTTCCTGTTATATACGTGGTTGAGAACAACGGTTTCGGCATGGGTACCTCGGTTAGAAGAGCAAGCGCCATTGACGACTTTACTCTGAAAGCTCCTGGTTATGACCTTAAATCTGAAGTAATAAATGGTATGGATGTAGTGGAAACATATCAGAGAATGAAAGCAATACTTGATGATGCTCGTGAGAGTGGTCAATCATATCTGCTGGATATAAAAACCTACCGCTACAAAGGACATTCCATGTCTGATCCTGCAAAATACAGAAGCAAGGATGAGCTTGAATCATATAAACAACAGGATCCCATTCTGCTTCTGAAAGCAGATATGGCAGATATTGGCATCATCACTGATGATGATTTCAAGAAACTTGATGTCGGGATCAAAGAGCGTGTGCAGGAATCAGTAGATTTTGCCGAGAACAGTGCTGAACCTGCTCTGCATACCATGTATGAAGATATTTTAGCGGAGGCTTAGGATGGCAGAGATATCAATTCGGGAAGCACTTCGTCAGGCGATGGATGAAGAAATGGCGAGAGATGAGAAGGTATTCCTTCTCGGTGAAGAAGTGGCCGAGTACAATGGTCCCTACAAGGTAAGTAAGGGACTGCTGGACAAGTACGGGCACCCAAGAGTAATTGACACGCCCATTGCAGAGCTTGGTTTTACCGGAATGGCTGTAGGTGCTGCCATGATGGGGCTGCGGCCAATAGTTGAATGGATGACATTTAACTTCGGCGTACTGGCAATGGATCAAATAATTAATAATGCAGCTAAGCTGCGTCACATGTCCGGTGGACAGATAAGCATCCCAATGGTAGTCCGCGGTCCGAATGGTCCTGCTGAATATCTGTCTTCGCAGCATAGTCAGTCATTCGAGAGCTATTATGCGCATGTTCCTGGGTTGAAGGTCTTGTTTCCATGTACTCCATACGATGCCAAGGGCTTACTGAAATCTGCCATTAGAGACAATAATCCCGTAATGTTTATGGAATCCGAAATGACCTACGGTATGACTGGTGAGGTGCCGGATGAGGAATATCTTATTCCGATCGGCAAGGCAGACGTTAAGCGTGAAGGTTCGGATGTGAGTCTTATCACTTATGGAAAGATTACTCATACCGTTCTTGCAGCAGCTGATAAGCTTGCTGAGGCAGGCATAAATGCCGAGGTTCTTGATCTTCGAAGCCTTCGTCCACTGGATGAAGAGGCTATATTTGCAACGGTACGGAAAACCAACAGGGCAGTAATAATTGAAGAAGCCTGGCCTGTTGCCAGTGTTGGTTCCCACATTGGATGGATGATAAGCAAAAATTGTTTTGATGATCTCGATGCCCAGGTAGAACTGGTAGCAAGTGAAGATGTTCCAATGCCGTATAATCACAATCTGGAACTCGCGGTTCAGCCAAGTATCGAGAAAATTATCGATGCTGTGCACAGGGTAATGTAAGGAGAGGGCAGGATGGCAGAAGCAATATTAATGACAGCATTGTCACCAACCATGGAAGACGGAAGCATTGTTGCCTGGAGTAAGAAAGAAGGCGAGGAAGTCACTGCTGGTGATGTGCTGTGTGAAGTAGAGACTGATAAAGCTACGATGGATTATGAGTCTACCCAGGATGGTGTCCTACTGAAGATTATTCTTGGGGAAGGATCCTCGGCAAAAGTTGGTGATCCTATAGGAATAATCGGCGAGAGCGGAGAAGATATCAGTGATCTGGAAAAAGAACTGAAATCACAGAAATCAGCGGCCGACAGAAAGGCTGAGCAGAAGGAAGAAAAGTCTGAAGCGGACAGTGTAAAAGCAGCCGTCGCCGATAAGGCCGGGGATGCAGCCAGCGAAAGGAAGGAGTCTTCCGGATCCGATAAGCCTATGTCTGCTGCATCAGCATCGAAGGAAACATCGCAAACCCGACCTCCCGCGGCTTCAGACCACGGTATCAAGGCCAGTCCGCTGGCAAGGAAGATGGCCGCAGGGCGTAATATCGATTTAAGGCTTATTAAGGGCAGTGGCCCCGGGGGCCGGATTGTCAAGGCAGATATTCTAGATGCTAATCCAGCACAGCTCAGTCCACGGCAGGAAGGAGCATCGGCAGCCGGTTCTGCTCCGGTTATGACCGATCGTGATGAGCCAGTCGCAGGAAAGCGTAAGGTAATTGCACGGCGCCTGAGTGAGAGTAAATTCTCGGCACCTCATTATTACGTGAAGTCCACGGTGCAGATGGATGCTCTGATATCTGCACGTAATATGCTGAACTCTGAATCCAGAGACAAGGTCAGTTTTAATGCCTTCATGCTGAAGTTCGCTGCAGAAGCACTAAAGCGGTATCCTGGAGTTAATGCATCCTGGCAGGAAGACAGCATACGCTATTTCGGTAGTATAGATATTGGACTTGCTGTCGATCTCGGGAACGGACTCATTACCCCGATCGTCAGAAACTGTGCGGCAAAAGGTGTAGGTCAGATTGATGCTGAACTCAAGGAGCTCATTGATAAAGCCAGAGAAAACCGGCTTCAACCTGAAGAGTATACCGGGGCAAGCTTTTCCATAAGTAATCTCGGCTCTTTTGGAGTGGATGAGTTTACCGCTATTATTAATCCTCCTGGTGCCGCCATTCTTGCATTAGGTAGGACACAGAAGACTCCGGTAGTAGATGACAACGATCAGATCAAGATTGCGCAAACCATGACAATGAGTCTCAGTTGTGATCACCGCGTAATTGACGGCGCTTTGAGCGGCAGGTTTATTCATGAGCTGAAGCGAATGATCGAATCACCGGTGCGGGTATTATTTTAAGGAGCATTACATGAGCGAGAAAAACTCAGATTATGATTATGATGTTGTTATCATCGGAGCAGGTCCAGGCGGGTATGTAGCTGCTATCCGTGCAAATCAGCTCGGACTGAAAGCCGCAGTTATCGAGAAAGACAAACCAGGTGGTGTCTGCCTTAATATTGGATGTATTCCATCTAAATCCCTGATCCATCAGGCAGATGTCTTTCGGCATCGGGAAGATCTCAGCAGCATGGGATTAAAGATAGATGAGAGTAATTTTGACTATTCAAAGGTATATCAAAAGTCCCGTCAGGCTGCACAGCGACTGAGTAAAGGTGTTCAGAGCCTGCTGAAAAAAAACAAGGTCGAATATATTACTGGTGAAGCCAGAATTTCAGGTCCTCATGAAGTTACTGTCGATGGGGAGAAAAAGATTAGCGGAAGAGCAGTCATTGTCGCCACTGGCTCCAGACCACGCGAAATTCCTGGTTTTGAATTTGATGAAAAGCAGATTCTTTCTTCTACTGGTGCTCTGATGCTTGAAAAACTGCCGAAGAGCATTGTCATTATGGGAGCCGGTGCAATCGGAATGGAATTTGCGTTTGTGATGAACTCCTTTGGTGTGAAGGTCACTGTAGTTGAATTAATGGACCGAATTCTGCCCCTGGAAGACGCTGAGACTGCCGGGGTGATTGCAAGGGAATTCGAACGTGCCGGAATTGAAATGCTTACAGGCACAAAAGCAGTCGGATTGAAGAAGGGTAAAACTCTCGAGATCAGCTTGCAGGCTTCAGATGGTAAAGAGAGCAGCCTGAAGGCAGAAAAGCTTCTGGTAGCTGTTGGACGAGCTCCGAACACTTCCGGCCTTGGTCTTGAGGAGGTCGGTGTTGCTATAGACCGTGGATTTATACGGGTAGGTGATTTCTACAAAACATCTGTTGACAGTATTTATGCTATCGGAGATGTAACATCTTCACCACTGCTCGCACATGTTGCCAGCAAGGAAGGGGAAATCGCTGTTGAATATATAGCAGGACATGCACCAGAGCCAACAATCGACCCGCTCTTGATTCCTTCTGCTGTGTACTGTGAGCCTCAGATCGGAAGTTTCGGATATAGTGAAGAAAAGGCAAAAGCTGCTGGTATTGCATTTAAAACTGCTGTGTTCCCCTACCGTGGAGCTGGAAAGGCGGTTGCAATAGAACAACCCGAAGGTCTGGTTAAAATATTATTTGATCCTGATAGTAAGGAAATACTTGGTGCTCATGTTGTCGGTAGTGCTGCTACCGAACTCATACACGAGCTGCTTCTGGCAAAAAAAGCAGAATTGCTTCCAGAAGATATAGCAACAATGGTTCATGCACATCCAACAATCAGTGAAGCAGTTATGGAAGCTGCCAGAACCGCTGAAGGATGGGCTATCCATTTCTAAGGATTGGCCAATCCGGAATAAGCCTGTAGATTATATTGATCTGCAGGCTTTTTTTGTGCATAGAGGATTGGTGAAATGAAGATAAATCGATATAGAAAAATACTTGAATTCCATAAATATGCCTTAGGTGTTCTTATCGGAAGTTTTTTATGCGGTATAGGATTATCGTGGTTTCTGCTGCCGTACAAAATAGCACCCGGTGGCGTTGGTGGGTTAAGCCAGATTTTTTTCCATATATTCCACTGGAATGCCGGCATGAGTATGATGCTCATGAATATTCCTCTGTGGCTGATGGGAATTCTGCTAATTGGTAAGCAGTTTGGAATGGGAACTCTTGCAGGGTTCTTTGCGACCTCTGCGATGACAGATATTCTGTCTCCAGCATCTCTCTATAATATGGGAATAATGAGAGAAATCATTGAAGAATACAATACTGTTGATGGAGTTTTTACTGTAAATACCGAACTTGCAATGACTGATCAGATATTCCTGGCAGCCATTGCCGGTTCAATGCTGCTTGGTGTAGGAGTCGGTATTATGTTTCGATCGAAGTCGTCAACAGGCGGTACAGATATCCCTGCTGCTCTCCTGAAGAAATATTTCGGTATATCCATTGGCAATGGATTCCTGATGATCGATACCATTATCATAATATTTATAGGGGTGGTTTTCAGGGATCTGAATATAATAATCTGGAGTTATTTTGGACTCTTTCTGACTGCCAAGTTCGCAGATATGATAACTGAAGGTTTGTCCCGAACCAAGACTGCTACTATTATCTGCTCATCCAGTGATGCCGAACAGAGGATAAAACAGCGTGTGTACAACGAGCTTGATCGTGGATGTACAATCTATTATGGGGAAGGAGGGTATTCGGGTACAAGCAAGAACATCCTTTTTGTCGCCTGTAATATCCAGCAGACCAGTACTCTGAAAATGATTGTCCGTCAGGAAGACCCCGATGTATTTATGATCATGAATGATGTTCATGATGTAATCGGCTCAAGATTCAAGAGCAGGGTTTTAGAGTTGGCAGACTGACTCTAATGGAGTTAATTCAGAGCTCTGGCTGCAGCTTCTCCTGCACAGCTACCAGTCGACCAACATAACTGCAGGCTGTAACCTCCCGATGGACGGTTAATATGAATCATATCGCCGACAATATACAATCCTGATATTTTTTTTGATTCCATGGTTCTGAAATCTATTTCTTCTGTCGGTACACCACCGCTGGAGACAACCGCCCAGTCCTCATTTTGCAGAGATTGAAAGGTGAGACAAATATCCTTGCAGATCTGTACTATATTTTTACGTTCCGACTTCGGGACAGAGCTGCAGATAAGATCCGATGACATTAAACCCTGCCGGCAAAACTCAATAGCCAGCCTGGACGGAATAATTTCCTCCATAATTTTAAGAAATTTTCGTTTGGGAGATGCGGCAATTTTTTCCAGGATTATTGTGTCAAGCTGAGCATGGTCAAGATAAGGAAATAAATCTATATGAATTTGAACCCGCATCTTCCGGCTTCTGGCTTCAACAGCCATGTTGTTTATTTCACTAGCAAGGTTGAGGATGCCTGGTCCGCTTAATCCAAAATGAGTGAAGAGAATCTTGCCAACTGCCCGCACTTCCATTTTTTCTCCTGACCCGGCACTTATTCCGGCTTCCTGAAATGCGAGGCCTTTAAGATTTGCAATCCATTTTTCCCTGGTAATAATTGGAACCAGCGACGGTTCTGGCTGAATAATCCGATGTCCGGCAGCAGAAAGCCATTTAAATCCATCACCACTCGAACCCGTCTCCGGGCGGGCAAGACCTCCCGTTGCCAGAATACAGGTTGCAGAATGAATCTGCTTTCCACCACTGACGACCCCTTGATATTTATTTTCTGAGATCAAGAGTGAATCAACCGGGTGTTTACAGCGGATTGTGACACCCGATTCGACTGCATATTCGCGTAATACCCGAAGTACACTACGGCTGTCATCTGAAACAGGGAAGGCCCTTAGGTTATCCTCGATCTTGTAGTCCATGCCGCGATCCTGAAAGAAGCGCAGCACTTCAGAAGGACTGAATTTATGAAAGGGGCTCAGTAATGCTTTTTCACCACCGGTATATCGGGCAGCAAGACGATGGAGATCAGTTTCAGCATTAGTGAAATTACAGCGCCCCCCGCCTGTCAGCAGCAGTTTCTTGCCGGGGGCCGGATTTTTTTCCAGCAGCAGAGTCCGTGCGCCATTTTCTGCTGCTCTGCCGGCAGCCATTAATCCAGCCGGGCCTCCACCAATAACTATAACATCAAAGTTGTCTGCATTCATGATCATATTAAGCTTCTCCAGACATCTATTGTCAAGTTATGCAGTGGAAAAAGTCTCAGACAGAGATGCATAGACGTTTATAAGCTGAACATGGTATTTTACTTATATGGAAAATCATCGTTTGCAAACTGCTCTTTTATCTATTATTGCCCTGGTGCTTGTCGGTACAGTGCTGCACATGATTGGTTCTTTTGTTCTTCCACTGGTAATTGCCGGCTTGCTGGCCTTTGCCGTATATCCGATAATTCGCAAACTTACATCTTTTCATGTCCCCAGGATCCTGGCAATTAGTGTTGTTCTTTTACTGATACTTGGTGTTGGTTTCCTCGTGGGTTTTATACTTTATACCAGTGGTCAGCAGCTTCTAAGACAGTTCCCCGGCTATCAGCGCAGATTTATCGAGATTATTGAAGCCCTTGCAGCGAATTTTGATATACCCCAGGAAATAGTGGCCGAGCTTAATATTCTACGCACAGTCAGTGCTTATCTTTTCTCCTTGTCCGGGGGATTTATAAGTTTTCTTTCCGGTTTTGTCATGGTAATGCTGTTTCTGCTTTTCATTCTTGTGGAGGCTCCATATATAGGGGACAAAATGGAAGCTGCATTAAAAGGTAATCGTTCAAAGAAAATACTCGATCTGACAATTCATATTAATCAGCAGGTAGGTCACTATATCGGTCTGAAAATTCTGACCAGTGGATTTACTGGCGGAATAGTTGCTGTCGGGTTTGGACTTGTCGGTGTTGATTTTGCGATAATCTGGGGGATTCTGACCTTTTTATTCAATTTTATACCAAATATCGGATCGATCATTATCAGTGCTGTCAGTTTTCTTTTTATTGTTGTTCAGTTTTATCCTGAGCCCCAGGCGATTATCATTGCTTTATCGATCATGTGGCTTTCCCAGCTGATCATTGGAAATATCGTTGATCCAAAGCTGCAGGGTGATCGACTGAACCTCAGTCCGGTGGTAATCATCTTTTCTCTGTTGTTCTGGGGATGGCTCTGGGGTATAGTCGGAATGTTTCTGGCTGTTCCACTTACAATGGTTATCAAGATTATATGCGGCAATATCCCCAGCCTGCAGGGAATCAGCATACTGATGGAAACAGGTAAAACGGTTGCCAAAACGATGGAATTGCAGGATGATAATGAGGAGAAGTCAGCTGTAACTGCTTCTCTGAATGAACAATAAACACAACAATCAACAGGCAGATAAGTGAGGCTATCATGAGTAAGCGTCTACTGACAGGAGATCGACCTACTGGTCGGCTGCATTTGGGTCATTATGTAGGTTCAATCAAAAACAGGGTCAAGTTGCAGAGTCAATATGAATCATTTTTCCTCATAGCGGATCTTCATCTTCTAACAACCAAATCTGATAAAAAAGATATTGAAGCAATTAGTGAGAACGCCCGTGAAATGGTGACTGATTATCTGGCTTGCGGTATCGATCCCGAATCTACAACCATATATCTTCAGTCTGCTGTTCATGAGGTATATGAATTAAATCTTTTTTTTGAAATGCTGGTCACTGTACCAAGACTGCAGCGGCTTCCCAGTCTCAAGGATATGGCCAGAGCTGCAGATTTATCTGAAATGCCATTTGGGCTGCTTGGATATCCTGTCCTGCAGTCTGCAGACATTCTTCTTCCAAGAGCCCATATCGTACCGGTAGGTAAGGACAATGTAGCTCATGTCGAATTAACCAGAGAAATTGCACGTCGTTTTAATAACCTCTATGGTGAAGTTTTTCCGGTTCCGGATGTATTGGTTGGAGAGGTTCCAACCCTTGTGGGTACCGATGGAAATGCTAAAATGTCGAAGTCTCTTGGTAATACAATTATGCTGTCCGATGACTCCAGAACAGTCGAGAAGAGGGTCCGTTCCATGTATACAGATCCGAATCGTGTGAGTGCTGATGTCCCTGGTACTGTCGAGGGGAATCCGGTATTCATGTACCATGATATCTTCAATCCGGATGTGAAAGAAGTTGAGGATCTAAAAGACCGCTATCGCAAGGGTAAAGTTGGAGATGTCGAAGTAAAAGATAAACTGGCAGCAGCAATCAATAATTTTCTCGATCCCATAAGGGAGAGACGGGTAAAGATTGAGGCTGATTCCGGCCTTGTAGATGAGGTGATTTTTGAAGGCACCCAGAGAATGCGGGAAGTAGCCAGAGACACGCTGATCGAGGCCAAAAAAGCAATGGGCCTTACCGGAGTCTGGAACAGGATTCAGCGAAAAGCAGAGAAGCGAAGAAAATCATCAAATGGTAATTCCTGAGCTGAATGGAAACTTCTCCCTCTCTGACTTCCGCTCTATGGTCTGGGATTATTATAGTGAGAACGGACGGAAGTTCCCCTGGCGGGAGACCCGGGACCATTACTCTGTTTTCCTGAGCGAAATCATGCTTCAGCAAACACAGACAGCTCGTGTTTTACCCAAATACGAAGCATTTCTTGAGCAGTTTCCTGATTTCTTTTCTCTGTCACAGACGCATTTGCCGGAGGTGCTGGCGCTCTGGACAGGTCTCGGGTATAACCGCCGTGCCAAATTTCTTCTTGAATCAGCTCGGATCATTGTCAGTGATTATTCGGGCTTGCTCCCACTGGAATATAATGAGCTTCTTCAACTGCCTGGAATCGGCCCGAATACAGCAGGCAGCCTGACTGCATTTGCTCATAATCTTCCGATCGTATTTATTGAGACGAATATCCGCAGGGTCTTCCTGCACTACTATTATCCTGATGTTTCTGATGTTTCTGACAAGCAGCTTTTACCGTTGATCGAAGCCTCGCTTGATAAGGAGAATCCCAGGGAATGGTATTATGCCTTGATGGATCTGGGAGCAGCTATGAAGATGATGCCTGATAATCCCAACAGAAGGAGCAGGCACTACATTAAACAGGCCCCTTTCGAAAACTCCCAGCGTCAGCTGAGAGGTCGAATTCTTCGGCTACTGCAGCGTGAAGGAGTAAGTACCATTCGCATTGCTGCCGAGCAGACCGGATTCCCATTATACCGTGTCGAGGCAGCTGCCGAAGCCCTCACTGCTGAGGGCTTCATAGTAGCAGAGAATGAGCATATCCGTTTGAATGAAACCTGACGGTCTTAATTCCGTATGAGCCGGCCTGCCTACAAGCGGAAGCTGGTTCCTTCCTTGCTGTCCAGAATAGTTATCCCAAGATCCTTGAGAGTGTCTCTGATCTTATCTGCGGCAGCCCAGTCCTTATCGGCCCTTGCCTGATTGCGGAAGTCAATCAGAATACTGACAAGCTGTTCTACTCTATCGTTCTCGGTATTCTGTTCACCGCCGAGGCCTAACACACCCAGGTAAAATACTGTGAAACTCTCATATAATAGTCTGAGACATTCTTGATCCGGAGCAGGAATCTGACCGGCTGATATTCTGCCTGCCATATGTACAAGTTCGAAGAGATCGGCTATTGCTTTGGCAGTATTGAAGTCTTCAGCCATGTGCTTGTAGAACCTTGCAATACGTAGAATTATGTGCTTTCTGCTGCTTTCCGGCGTTGCATTCTTTTCTGCAGCTGTATCCTCGCTCTCAGCATTCAAAACCGAATCCCATACTGCCGCGTGAAGCTGTTCATCCAGTTCGAATTCTAGCTTTCCGCTGCTGCTGAGGCTGATAAATCCGTAATTATCACCAGGACAGAGTTTTTCAAGTGCTCTTTCACCGCAGATTTCCGCAACAAGACGATTTCCTTCAGCCAGACGATGTAGGCCTTTTTCAGCAGCCTGCAGGGCATCTGCTGAGAGGTCAATCGGACTGCGGTAATGCGCCTGCAGCATGAAAAAACGGATGCTGACCGGGCTGAATCTACGGGGGAACAGCTTGTGCGTCCCGGAGTAGAGCTCATGCAGCGTTACGAAGTTTCCAAGGCTCTTACTCATTTTCTGACCATCAATAGTCAACATGTTGTTATGTATCCAGAAGCGGGCAGGATCGCTTCCAAAGGCAGCCCGGTTCTGTGCGATTTCTGCTTCGTGATGAGGGAACTGAAGATCCAGTCCTCCGCCGTGTATATCGAAACTTTCGCCGAGATATTTTGTGCTCATTGCTGTACATTCCAGGTGCCAGCCGGGGAATCCAATGCCCCATGGAGATTTCCAGCGCATGATGTGGGCTGTGTCAGCGGATTTCCAGAGTGCAAAATCCAGCGGGCTCTTTTTTTCCTGCAAGCCCTGGGTATTTCTTGTGCCTGACAGGAGTTCTTCCATGTTTTTGCCTGAAAGACCGCCGTATGGGTGATCCTTCGCGAACTTATGCAAATCAAAATAGATAGAGCCATGACTCTCATAGGCATATCCTGCATCGATTATTCGCTGGATAATATCCTGCTGTTCGATAATATGCCCACTTGCTGTCGGTTCAATGCTTGGAGGCAGAACAGACATGCGTGAGAGCAGACTCCGGTATTGATTTGTATATGTCTGTGCAATTTCCATTGGCTCAAGCTTGGCAATTCTTGCTTTTTTGGCAATCTTGTCTTCTCCGCTTTCCCGCTGTTCATCCTCAAGATGTCCTACATCTGTTATGTTGCGGATGTAGCGCACCTTGTACCCATAAAGTGTGAAAAATCTGAAAATGACATCAAATGTGATAGCCGGTCTGGCATTACCGAGATGAGTATCACCATAAACCGTTGGGCCACAAACATACATCCCTACGTGATCATCATGGAGCGGAGTAAACTCTTCTCGGCTCCTGGTTCTGGAATTATAGATATGTAGTGGAAATCTTGGCTGTAAACTCATGTCTGCTCCTGCTCGTCCTGTATAGCTGCTTTATTAGCCGCCATGACCATCTCTCGATGATCGTTGAATAGATCAATTTCATCCCGGGGGTCTCGGGATTCTATATCCGTCATGATTCTGAAAACAGGTTCGGTTTTTGACCCTCTCATCCAGAAAAAAGCCAGTGGTTTACCTTGCGAGTCCTTGAATAAGACCGTAAACCCACCAGATTGATTTCCCCTGCGATATTCTTTACCCATTCCACCGCGTAGCTCTGTGCCCTCAGTATTAAAGACTCTGAACGTAAAAAATCCATATCTTTCGAGGAGCTTCTGGTGATTTCTTTCCCAGTATTCCAGAAGCAGCTTTTCATATTCTTCTTTCAGACGGCCGTGGTTTTTACTGGTTCCACGGATGACAGCCCGATCCTCGTATGCCCCGGTCGTCTGAAATACCGGTATACTATTCAGCGCATCATTCAGGTCGCCTTCTTCAGGCATGTTGTAGTCATTTTCATACTGCTGCTGAGCATAGCTCATTCTTAACTCCCGCCAGATAAGCCAGGGTGTTTTTCCAACAGGGTTAGGCGGCAGGCGCAGGAATTTAATTAATGAGGTCAGAGTATTCAGTGGATCCCTTATTCTGGCAGGGTGTAGAATTGTACCACCATTGGATCCTTCTCCTAATATTCTGACTATGTAGCCTTTTGCTCTGAGCTTCTCTGCTAATTCTACTACATTTGCTTCACCTACCTCAGCACGGAAAATTTCTACTCCGAATATGGCACACAGAGTATCTATTCTCAGGCTGGTGGCGCAATTCACGACAACTGCAGCGCGTGTAGTCAGTTTGCCTTGATTGTCATAGCTGATCTGTCCGCTGTACACCAGCCAGGTAAGTTCTGCCAGCATGCCTAGTGCAAATACCTCCTGACCTCCGACGGTTCGCGCTTTCTTTCCATCGTGGATTACCAGATTGCCCCGATCGCCGTCATTGTCAGGTACGTAACCGATTATGTATTCAGGTTCGGACTCATGTACCCGTTCCAGCTCTTTCTGGCAGGGAATAAGAGAATCACCTTCAGGAACTATTGCATGGGTGAAATTTCTGACACCGGGATTGAGTCCGTGTATTTTACAGCCTAATCCGGAAAAATACTCATCATCTATGCTGCAGCAGCGGGCACTACCGTTCATGTCCTGTACTATTCCAATGGGTTGCCGGGAGATTTGTTCCCGCAGCTGGTTTGACAGGTTGTCATTGTTGTCAAACGCGATGATATTAGTCCAGTTGTGATAAGCCGACATGGCAGCTTTTTTCCATATTGGTGACTGTTCGAGTAATTCGCTGATTTTTTGTGCAGATACCTGATTATACGCATCCAGGTAGCTCACCTGGCTCTGTCGGTCTTGAGCCAGTCTGAAAAGCTTTGATGAGAGAATCTCTGACTCGGTACCGGAAAATACTCCTCCTCCCGAACCTCCAAGTTTGAAGCCGTTATAACCGACTGGATTATGGCTTGCAGAAATATAGATGAAACCGTTCGCTTCCGGATCGGCAGATGCATAAGCCATCAATTCAGGGGATGCACAGATAAATGCATACCTGATATCAATAGAGTGAGCTGTACATACCCTCATGACTATGCTTGCTGCTGATGCCCCTGTAGGTCTTGAGTCGCAGGCTAGCAGCAAACGGCAGGATTTACCATGATTCTCAATAAAATATTCTGCGATAGCATTTGACATCAGCCAGACAAGAGCAGCACCTGCTTCCGAAAGTTCTTCGGAGTCATCTTCTTCCCCGTCTGGCGCAGCAATAAATCGCCAGCCAGAGGAAGATATTATTGCTGTGTTCAGCAGTTCTGAAAAATCGACCGAATCAAGATCCGGAAGCTTTATAAAACTGTGGCCTGCAGACAGTCCCTCAATCGGACTGGAGTTGTTGTCAGTGTGGTCATTCATGAATGAAATATAGCATAAAAACTTCAGAGATGGAAACCGAAGCCTATCGAGAAGGGGTGGATTCTTGTGCTTTCATGCACAACCGGGCCGAACCATGCATAGTCGAGATATACAGCAATAGTTGCCTGATCGAGAATAGTGACCGCCGCACCGATGCCATTGGATGTCAGCCATCCAGCAGCCGGTTTATCCAGACTTTCTTCACTCTCGTCGGCAATTGGCATCCCTCTCAGGCCTCTGTAGTATCCTGTATCCCAATATCCTATGAGACTGATCCGGGTTTGTATAGCCTGGATCTCAGGGAAACTGTATCGAATATCCAGGCCGTTTGCCAGTTTGATATCTGCATCAAATCGACCTTTTCCGAAACCTCTTACAGTGCCTCCTAATCCCCGTCTGCCCTTGAATCCACCGAGGCGTGCACGCTGATTCAGTGGGACGGTAGAGCCATTCAGTTCTGTGCCCCAGAGTACATCAGCAAACACTGTATTCACCAGATACAAGCCTGGTGTAAACAGTGGTTGATGAATACTGTATCGGCCATGCAGTCTGAGATATTCTGCATCTCCAAACAGTGTGTTTGCCAGCCATCGAGGACCATATTCTATTGCGATTTCTCTGTAGAACCCCTGGGATACCCTGTTTTGCTTTCTGATATTGTCCTGATACAGACCTGCCCGTATACTGTTGGTCAGGCTTGATTCGCTGTCCGGGTATCCTGATTCAAAAACCAGTTGATCCAGGTTTTCATCCTGAATATGGTAATCATAACTGCTGTTAACATACAGATAGAGAATTATATCCGGACGATTCGCAACTGTGTTCCATCCTATTCCCTGTAAAATACCTATTCCGGTGTTTGCCTCGAATCTATTGTGCTGTGTTCTGGCTATGTCCGCTTCTGATTCCGCGAAGTAGAGACTGCCGTCACTTGTGCGATGGTATTCCTCTTTTTCCCAGGCAGCGCCAATTCTGGTATGAAGCTGGGTCCAGCTGTCTGTATACTCTGATAGAAACCCGAAGTTGATATTAAGATTTGCACCGAATATTCTTGGATCAAGGTCAAAACTGACGGCAGGAGGCATTATCTGCTCGGCGGCAATCAGCTGTGGAGAAATCATTCCTGTTATAATCAGGAAGAGAAATAAATAAAATCGCCTCATAAGGCATATTAGCTTGAAATCCTGCTCGCGAACAAGTACAAATAATTATATGAGGAAAGTACTCTTAATAGATGAGTCCAAGCCATTCAGGCGATTTGTAACTCAAAAACTGGAACGACTGGATATTTCTGTATCACTCGCCATAAACGGAGTAGATGCAATCTCGAAAATGCGTTCGGTTCATCCCGATCTGATTATTATGGATTTTCATCTGAGCCGTATAAGCGCTGAAGAAGTACTTAAGGCAAAAATGTCCGATCCTAATACGGCCAAAGTGCCGGTGATTATGGTTTCATCCAAGATAGGCCGTGAGGATATTGTGAAAATCGGCAGTTATGGAGTCAAGAAATTTTTCTTCAAACCAATAAAACTTGATGAATTTATTGCTGCCGTTGGTTTGTATCTGAAAATGAATATCAGTGTTGATGATACACCGTCTCTGATAGAAGCTCATGTAAATGACGGAATGCTTTTTCTGGAGGTTGCATTGGGATTGAATGTAGATAAAATTGATCTGCTTCAGTTCAAGATCAGTGAACTCGTGGATCTTTATAATATTAACAGTCCTCGCATACTCATAATGTTGAGCGGTGTTGATATAAGCTCTGCTGATTCAATCAAGCTTCGCAGTCTGCTTGAAACAGTAATCGAAAGCTCCGGTGCAAAAATCAGAAATGTGGTTATGCTGACCCAGTCCCCGGTAGTGGAAAAAATGCTGCATAACAACTCCGATTTTTCCGGAATGAAGCTTGTAAGATCACTGGCGGAAGCTATGCCAATTCTGCAGGCAGGGCAGCAGGACAGTGAAACATTTATTAACCGTAGCCGCAGTGGAAAAACCGAAGCAATAAATATGCGTTTCTCCACGGAAAAGGCAGAGGTTGAAATAAACGAATCTATTCTATCCGGAGCCAGGGTAGCAATCGTAGATGATGATCCAGTTATTCAGGAGCTGACACGGTCAACTTTTGAAGACGCAAAGTGCCTTGTTGAGGTGTTCAATAATGGAAAGCGGTTTATTGAGGACGCTGATTTCAGTAATTTCGATCTGGTATTTCTGGATCTTATGATGCCCGAAATGGACGGTTTCAAGGTTCTTCAGCATCTCCGCAAAAATTACAGTTCAGATGAGCTGCCCCCTGTTATTGTTTTTTCTGCAGTCTCCCGCAAGGATGCGGTAATTACTGCCTTGCAGAATGGTGTGAAAAGTTATCTGATCAAACCATTGAAACCTCAGCAGCTCAGGACTAAAGCTGTAGAAGTTCTTCAGATTGATTTTTCCTGACAGTAATTATTCATATGGAGGATAGGTGAGCGCGTACGGAGAGCAATTTCAGCTTATTTTTGACTATCTGCCGCAAGGAGTTCTTGTGCTTGGATCCGACACCAGGGTGTTGTATTCCAATCGAAGCGCGCTGGAGCTGCTTGCCTGCTCGAGCTCTGAAGTCAAGCAGGCAGTGTTTGAGGATTTTCTTCATCCGGATTCCAGACCTGTTTTCAGGGATATTTTCAAGTCCGCAATGCAGAGCAGCAGTACCTGTAATTTTACCAGTGATGTTTCCTATAAAATTGGTGAGCGATGCGGCTGGTGGAGCCTGAATATCAGCAGTATCAAGTCAGATAGTCTTACACCTTTTGTATTTGCTGTTGTTGGAGATACCACGCATCAGAAGCTGAGCGAACAGAAGCTTATTCAGGAACGCGAACGGGCACTACAGGCAACCAGATCAAAATCTGATTTTCTTGCTAATGTCAGCCATGAGATCAGGACTCCTATTCACACAATCATGGGAATGTCTGAGCTGTTGCTGGATACCAGCCTTGATGTAGAACAACGTGAATATGCTGGCCAGATTCAATTCTCGGCTGATATATTATTAGCGCTTGTAAACGATGTACTCGATCTTTCCAAAATTGAAGCCGGGAAGCTTCATCTCGAGATAATTGATTTTAATCTGCATGAGACCATAGAGGATGCTGCAGATATGGTAAGTCAGGATGTTCACAGGAAAGGTATTGAGCTTGTTGTTGACTTTGGACCTGATATCCCGAGCCGTTTTTATGGTGATCCGCTGAGACTCAGACAGGTAATAGTCAATTTCCTCAGCAACGCTCTTAAATTTACTTCCAGCGGCACAATATCAGTCAGGGTGAGAACTGCCAGACAAACCGGGCAAGGTAACAACTGGCTGAGGATTGAGGTTGCAGATACAGGTATCGGAATTCCGGAAAACCAGATCAATAAGTTGTTTCGTGCATTCCAGCAGGTAGATAGTTCTACAACGCGAAAATTCGGAGGGACAGGCCTCGGACTTTCTATCTGCCGCAATCTCGTGGAACTTATGAAGGGGAGAATTGGTGTTCGGAGCAAAATTGACACCGGATCGGTCTTCTGGGTAGAAATTCCAATGAACCCGGCTGAAATCCGGACATTTCCCCTTCAGAATATACCGGATCTGGTTGGTAAACGTGTTCTGATCGTTGACGACCGTAGAGAATCATCACGTGTTATTTCCAGGTATATGAATTCCTGGGGTTTGCATGCTGATTCAGTTGCTACTGGAACTGCAGCGCTTGAAAGCCTGAAAAGGGCAGCTTCAGACGGAGCGCCGTATGATCTCGCAATAATCGATCTTCTGCTCGATGGAATGGATGGCTGGCAGATCGCTGGTGATATTAATTCAGACACAGAGATAAATGCGACACGTCTGATTCTTATGGTGCCGAACGGTCAGCTTGGTGCCGATGCCAAAATGAAGCGACTAGGCTGGTTTGATAACTATATTACCAAGCCATTGCGTGTAAGTGAATTGCTGCAGAAAACCCAGTCCGTACTGCTGGAGGAACTGGATCTACCATCGCTTGAATCAACCGAGGAAAGTGCAGATGAACCAGTCCGGGATCTTTCGGGATCTGCACCTCGTTTGAGTTCATCTGCGCTGATTGTAGAGGATCATGAAGTCAATAGAAGTCTTTTCGTCACTATTCTGGAGTACTGCGGCTTGAAGGTTGAGACAGCGGTGAATGGTCTGGATGCTGTAGAAAAATGCATCGGTAAGGATTACGACATAGTATTTATGGACGTGCAAATGCCGGTAATGAATGGTTATGACGCAAGTGCCAGAATCCGGAACATCGGGCGGAGTATGCCGATTATCGGAGTGACTGCTAATGCCTTGCAGGGAGAACGCGAAAAATGCCTGAAAGCCGGTATGAACGGATATTTACCGAAGCCTTTCAAGGCTAAGGATGTTTATCCATTACTTCGGGAATATCTGGAGAAAGATCCGGACAATATATCTGATGGTGCTAATGCTGTTGACATAAATGATGAGACTGATGGACTGGTTTTCTCTTACGATGAGGCTCTTGATACGTTCATGGGTAAAACAGATGTGCTTCACAGGGTGCTTAAATCATTCTGTGAGCGGGGACGTGAGCAGGTGTCAACAATTGAAAGCGACATACGGGCTGGCCAGTTTGATAATGCCAGAATAATGGCACACGGCCTGAAAGGCGGCGCTGGGCACCTGGAGGCAATTCCCCTTGCGAAAGCTGCGCATATGGTAGAGGAGAGCTGTGCAGAGCGGCAGAAAGGCGCTGCCCTGCATTATTTCAAACAGTTGCACCATCAGTTCAGCCGCTTTCTGGAAGAGGCTGAACTGGAGCTGGAAAAACATATCTGACTGCTGCTGTCTGGTGCGTGCTGACTACCTCGATAAGATCGGGCGGATTCTCTCCATCGCCTCGATTACTTTATCTCTGTGGTTAAAGGCACTGATCCGGATGCAGCCTTCACCGGCGCGTCCAAAGCCGGTACCCGGAGTACATACGACTGCAGCTTCATTCAGCAGTTTGTCAAAAAAATCCCAACTGTCACCCGCGACTGAAATCCAGATATATGGTGAATCAGTTCCGCCGGTAACCGTATAGCCGGCCGCCTCCATGGTTTCTCTGATTATCGCTGCATTTTCCAGATAGTATTTGATCTGTTCAGTGGTTTCTTTCTTTCCCTGCTCACTGTAAATTGCAGCAGCCGCTTTCTGTACAGGGTATGAAACTCCGTTGAATTTGGTTGATTGTCTTCGGTTCCACAGTTCCCATAGTGAAATCTGGTTTCCTTCGGAATCCTGGCCCTGCAGTGAGCTTGGTACTACGGTGAATGCACAGCGTGTACCTGTAAAGCCAGCTGTCTTGGAGAAACTCCGGAATTCAATAGCTACATCTCTGGCTCCCGGGATTTCATATATAGAGTGAGGTATATCAGGATTCTGAATAAATGCCTCATATGCTGCATCAAATAAAATGAGAGCTCCATTCTGATGAGCATATTCAACCCATGCTGTCAGCTGCTCCCGGCTGGCAACTGCTCCTGTAGGGTTGTTCGGGAAACAGAGAAAAATAACATCAGCCTTGAGGTCAGTTCCGGGCATTGGTACGTACCCATTCTCCAGATTTCCTTCAAGATAGGTCAAGCCGCTGTAACGCTTGTTGTCAATTGCTCCGGTTCGGCCACTCATGACAGTGCTGTCGACATAGACTGGATACACGGGATCGGGTACTGCGATCCGTATATCCTGATCAAGAATTTCCAGAATATTTCCGGTGTCACATTTTGCACCATCAGAAATAAAGATTTCATCTGCAGAAATATGAGCTCCGCGGCTCAGATAGTCATGCTCGGCAATTGCTTCCCTCAGAAATGCATAACCCTGTTCCGGTCCGTAGCCGCGGAAACTGCTGTCCTGGCCCATCTCGTTTACAGCTTCCTGGAAAGCCTTGATAATGCTTGGGCTCAAGGCACGGGTGACATCACCAATTCCCAGCTTGATAATATTCTTGTCAGGATTTGTTTCCTGAAAGCTCTTGACCCGTTTTGCTATTTCTACAAACAGATATGACGACTGTAGTTTTCGATAGTGAGAATTTATTTTAATCATAATAGGCATATATTAGCGCAGCATCCAGTCAAGTACAAGTATGATCAGGCGTAACCATAGAGCTGCAGAAAAATAAGCAGGTATATGGGGAATACGAGCAGGTATAACATATACGTAAATAACAGTGTGAAGGTGGTATGTTCCTCATTAACTCCATGGTGTGCAGCCATGACAGAGAGGTTGGTTGCCGGAGCCGTCGTGAACTGCAGAAAAACAACCCATATTTCTGTGATTGACCAGCCCCAGCCTGTCAGCAGAGGGTGAATAATCAGGAAAAAGACAGCTGGTAAGGCGATGAATCTTACTCCTGAGACATTAAGGCTGAGCCTGAGCAGTTCCCGTCGGTTTTCTGCGTGAATTCTCAGCCCGCCAGCCATTGAGCCAAGTACTATCAGAATAGCTGGAATGGTCATGTCGCCAATTCTGCTCAGTGCAGGGAAAATTGCTGAAATAACATTTCCCGGACTATCAATGTACTGTCCGATCCCCAGGAGCATGGCAAGTAATCCTGCCGCTATCCCGATCATGGGAGGGGAGATAAATCCTCGATGCAGCTGTTTTAAACTCCCTCCTGAAATAAAGAGCATGCCAAAACTCCACAACAGTGGGCTGAACATAAAAACGAATGCAGCAATATAGAATATAGCAGATTCAATGGAGATAATTTCTGCAATCAGTGGGAGGCTCAAGGGTACCAGTTCAGTAATTGACAAAGGGAGATAGCTGGCATTACCGAAGCCAGAGAGTGCGATACCGGCTTTTTTGTCGGATGACTCCATCCTCTGCAGCCTGAAAACCAGGAAGCCGATACTTGTGGCTATTAATGATACTACTATAGCAAGTACCGGAAAACGAACTGCTCTCAAAATGCTTTCCAGATCTGTTTGTGACATCCGTACAAAGAAATAAGAGGGCAGTGCTACCCTGACAACAAATCTTCCTAATTCGGTAAAAAAAACCGTAGGGAACATAGAGCTTTTTTTAAGAACAAACCCAATGAAGAGAAAGGTAAAAATCTGGAGCATGGCATGGAAAACAGGTTGTGCGTAGGTAAACATACGAGCATATTATACGATTATCGGAATTAGATCAAAACGAATTGTCAGTTGTCTGTTTTCCGACTTGGCGGGCATTGAAAAATCAGGTAGTATTACCATGAATATGTTATTTAAAGAATTAGACCTCCATGAGGAGGTACTTCGCGGAGTTGAATCCGCTGGATTTGAGATTTGTACAGAAGTACAGGAACGTGCTATACCGCCTGCAATGATGGGGCGTGATCTTAAGGTGCAGAGCCAGACGGGTTCGGGAAAGACGGCTGCATTCATTTTGCCTGCATTGCACAGATATATTTCCGGAAGTATATCTCCTGAAAAAAAGACACTTGTTATTGCTCCGACCAGGGAGCTTGCAGATCAGATACATCAGGAAGCCATGCTACTGGCTTCTCATAGCGAGCTCCGCTTTGCCTTGTGCTATGGAGGGGTTGGCTACAATCAGCAGGAACAGGATCTATCTTCAGATCCGCATATTATAATTGGCACGCCTGGTCGACTGATGGATCATGCCAAACAGAACAGGCTTGATTTCAGTTCTATTGGCATACTTGTAATTGATGAAGCTGACAGAATGTTTGATATGGGCTTTTACCCGGATATCCGCTGGATGACTCAGCGCATGCCTTCTTCGGAAACACGGCAGACTATGCTGTTCAGCGCTACTTTGAGTGTTAAGGTTATGAATCTTGCATGGGACTATATGAGAGAGCCCGTAGAAATTACTGTGGACGCAGAACAGGTCACGGTAGATACCATTCAGCAGAAGGTATTTCATGTCAGCAAGACAGAAAAAGTACCACTTCTTTTTGGTTTGCTGGAACTTGAGAAGCCGAAAAGCTGTATTATTTTTACCAATACCAAAAGAGCAGCAGAAGATCTTTCACGACGCTTGCGAAAGCATGGCTACTTATCCGAGTTTATTATGGGTGACTTGCCTCAGAGTAAAAGATCTGCAATTATCAAGCGTGTAAAAAACGGTGAGTTACCTATACTTGTAGCAACAGATGTTGCTGCCCGTGGGCTTCACGTTGATGATCTTGAGATGGTTATTAATTACGATGTTCCGGAAGATCCGGAAAACTATGTACATAGAATTGGACGTACGGCCAGGGCAGGCAAGAGCGGTCGCGCTTATACACTGGCCTGCGAGCGTTTTGTATTCGGTCTTCCTGCTGTGGAAGACTATATTCAGCAGAAATTGCCGGTTGAACCGGTAACTGAAGAAATGTTTGCGAAAAATATTGCTTCCGACACCCGGCCGCGGCATGATAGCGTACGCGGCTCGCATCGTGACAGCCGGGGACCCAGAACACAGGAATCGAGCAGCAGGATCGGTAAAAGCGGCAGCGGGAAATCCCGTACTGGCGGACCTGCAGCAAGTCCTGACAAACGGAGTGGAGCGAAGCCGGCAGCTGGTAGGGCTGCCGCCGCCAAAACGGGAAGAGGCAGTCAGACCGACTCGCGTCGACCTGTTCCGGCCAGGCAGAAGAAATCACGGGAATCTGTTCCTGGAACAGATAATACACGTGAAGAACGGCTTGACTATTACCGTCGGAAATATGGTGAGGATTTTGTCTTGAAGGAAACTGTCAATGCTGCAAAGCATTCCGACAGGGGGAAACAGGGAGGAAAAACTGAACAGACTGAGGATGTTCAGAATGAGACCCGCGGTTTGCTGAAAGCGTTGAAAAACCTGTTTAAGGGAAAACGCTGACAGTTGTATACAACAGATTACTGGCCTCTTGACAATCGGAGCATCTATTCGGTAGTATGCGGGGCCTAAGCTGATAAGGAGTTACGTTAATGGCGCGAAATACAAAAGCCAAAGGAAAGATTGTTCGCAGACTCGGAATCAATATTTATGGAAACCAGAAGTATGATAGACTTCTGAAGCGCAAACCGGCTGGACCTGGTAATCCTAAGCGTGGACGTATTCGTCAGACTGAATACGGCAAGCAGCTGGTGGAAAAGCAGAAGCTTAAGTTTGCATATGGTTTGAGTGAGCGACAGTTCCGAAACCTGTTTGAGTCTGCAAAGCGTATGAAGGGTGTTACCGGTGCAAATATGCTCATTCTTCTCGAGCGCCGTCTGGATAATGTGGTATACCGTCTCGGTATGGCTACAAGTCGTTCACAGGCACGTCAGCTTGTAAGTCATGGTCATATTCATCAGAATGGAAGAAAAGTGACCATTGCTTCAGCTCTTGTTAGTGAAGGTGATACCATTTCTGTTAAAGACAAGAAGTCAACCCAGGATTTTATTCGCGGTCTGCTTGCTGAAAACAACAGTCGCCCGGTTCCTGCATGGCTTGCAATAGATAAAGATCAGATGGTTGCGAAGGTTAATATACTGCCTTCACGCGATGCTATACCGACTATCGCTGATGAACAGCTGGTGGTTGAGTACTACGCAAAGTAATACAACACTGTAAATTATCTTCATCGAAAGCTGCCAAAGAGCCCGTCTCGCTGGCAGCTTTTTTTTCAACTTCGTTGTTATGTCAGACCGTTTCCGTGCAGCTTATGCTATTATGCGTGCAGGAAGGGAGGTATATGAAGCTTCAGAGAATATTGTCATTGATAATTGCTGTACTCTTTCTGCAAACTGGAGTGGCTGTCGGCGGTGAACTCGCAGAAATTTTGACCAGATCCGATATACTTTTTTTAGACGGTAATTATGGAGAGGCACTTTCCGAGCTCGAGCTTCTGTATTCTGATGAGCTCCCGGTAGAACAACTGTCGTCAGTAGCCTGGCGTATCTCCAGAGTACTGTATCATTCAGGAGTGAAACTATCCGGCAATGACGTAACCAGAGTTGATGCTGTTGAAGAGTTTCAGAAAGGTTTTGACCATGCAGATAGTGGAATTTCAGAAGAATCACTTCTGGCTGAAAATTTTTACTGGCAGGCAATGAATCTTGGTGGCTTGATTGATCTGAGAGGAAGCCTGTTCAGATTCCGGCATGCATCTGAAAGACTGCAGCTGCTCGCAGCCGCCATAGAAACTGATAATTCATTTGTTCCCGCTTATTATGAGATTGCCAGAATGTATCTTGGACAGCCGACTTTTCTATCTTTCGGCAGTGCCGAGTTCGCTGTTAATTCTGCACGCATGGGGCTCCATTATGCTGAACAGGCGTTTCGCAGGGGAGAGCTTGATATGTATCCCGTGGATTTTGTTCTGCTTCTTGCAGAAAGTCTGCAGAGCAGGAACTGGTCCAGGGATAAAAGGCTGGCGGCTGCAGAGAAGAGGCTTGAGCAAAGCTCTGATACTCAGTCCCAGCTTGATCGAAGCAAAGGCTTTGAATCTGTATATGGTATTCCTTTAATGTCTGACGAAGCTGAGAAAGTAATGATACTCACTGATGTGCTGGGGCTGCTTCAAAGAATTCCGACAGATCATGAATTACATGCATTTTATACCCAAAGGGCCCGCGAACTACTCGGATCGGCTGAGGAATAATTTCCTGCAGATATCAGTATCTGTTATAGCTCATCATCTTCAGGTTTTTTCAGAAAACTAGCTCTTGTTATCATTTTTCTTCCATATTTTTTCTGCATTTGTGAGATCGCAGATTCAACAGTATATTGCTTTTTATTCCCTGTCAGGAAGAATTCGTTCTGGCTATGACTGTCGCTGCTGCTGACATTCGAGAGACCGACACCTATGAGTCGCACCATTCCTGCCTGTTTAAGCAGGGGCCGCATTATCTTCAAGGATTCTTCGTAGAGCTCAGTACTGGACTGTATGCTGTTCATGAGCGTTTTTTGGCAGGAATGTGTTTCAAATTGTTCTGATCTAACCCTTACCATGACGGTCGCAGAGCGTAGAGACTCCTGCAGTAATCTGAACATCAATGAATGACAGAGTTCCAGTACTTTTTCTTCTATTGCTGGATTATTGGCAGAGATATCAACCGGGAATGTATGTTCAGTGCTGATGGATTTAGACATGGGTTGTTCATTGATTATGCCGGGATCCAGGCCTCTTGAAATGTTCCACAGGTTTTGTCCCGTTGATTTCCCGGCGACCGCGCAGAGTTCACTCATGTCCAGGTCACGAATCTGTTTCGTATCCCGAATATTGAAGGTTTCCAGTTGTTCGCAGATCTTCGGGCCGATTCCCCAAAGTTTATTCAGCTGAAAACTGTCAATAAAATTCAATTCCTCAATCGCTTGAACATGCAGGATGCCGTTTGGCTTTGATCTACCCGATGCCAGTTTGGCAATATAAGGATTTGTACCTATCCCTATCGAAACGGGGAGCTGCCAATTATCCAGAATATAATCTTTCAGACTACCGGCAAGATCCTGAGGCTGACCTAATAGCCGTTCTGTTCCTGAATAATCCAGGAAAGCTTCATCAATAGAAATCTGATGCATAGACGGCGCAGTTTTACGAAGATAATTCATAACTTCATGCGAGATTTCCTGATAGCGCTCCATTCTTATGGGTAAAAATACACCGTGCGGACATTTTCTTGCGGCAATACTGATTGGCATAGCAGAATGAATACCATACTCCCTGGCTTCATAGGAACAAGCTGCGACAACACCGCGTCCACCGGGAGCGGCACCTACAATTACTGGTTTACCTTTGAGTTCAGGTTTATCAGTCTGTTCAACCGATGCAAAAAAAGCATCGAAATCAAGATGAAAAAAAACACTGCTCATCTGAGGTCTTCCAGCGGAATGCTTCCATAATAGCGGAGATTTCCATGTAAATGGACAGCTGGGTCAAAACTAAACAACTCGCGGCTTCCGGGGTTCATATAGATTTCGATTTCCAGTTTCGCATTCCGGTTGCCGGAAAGAACCTGTATCTGCTCATCAGGTAGTTCTATATTATAGCGTGTTTCATAGTCAGCTCGTGTTCTTCCCATCGAAAGCTGGACAGGAATATCACTGTAATAGATGAACAGAGGATTCTGCGAAATAATTGACTGATTCATTCTTTCAATTGAAGTATCCCCTGAAATATCCCCATCTATCATCAGGATGAACTCCTGCCGCTGAAGAATCCTTGTAGATTGAATCTCGGCGTAAATTCGAGGTAATGAAGATGCCGCAATCGGTCTGATTACCAGCCCGGTTTCATCTTCGAGCTGACGGCCAAACACATATAAATCTGTATTTTGTACCGGTGCGTCTGAAAGAATTTCGATAATAGCAGAATACTCGTCTTGTTCGGTGAGGAAATCTCTTTCTACTGAAATATTGACAGATACCATTTGTGGATTATCTGCACTGAAGGGCCATACCTGGAATAGAATTATGATTAGAGCGGCATTTGTAAAGGCCAGCAGCAAAGCAGAAAATCTGAGGATCAGATTTGTATGTTCACGATGTCTATGTAGCAGTACATGCATCCTGATTCCCATCAGAAAGAATGGCAAAAACAGGATAGCAAGTAGCAGGTTACCACTTATGGGCGAAAATAATGCGAGGTCGATCAATTGGAGATCCTGCGCCTGAACAGCTCCAGCGATCGGCAAAATCAGTCCGATGGGAGTCAGGAGCAGGAAGATTCCTTTTGTACCTGCCTTTCTTCCGATAGAGAATGCGATGCTTGTAAAAAAGATCAGGAGGAATGAGTAGGTATATGCAAGGGTTATGCTCGAGAAAATCAGCAAGCAAAGGAAACTGCTGACTACTGCTGCTGCAGAAAAAAAACGTCCATGCGGTATAGTGATTATTTTGTGGAATAATCTCATAAAGAGCAGTCCGAACAGCATGGCACTCAGAGCTTTAGTGATCATGAACAAACTTGTGTAGTGTTCCCAAAGTCCGGAAAAGCTCCTGACTCTCAGAATCATGTTGATAATCAAACTGGAAAGTGTCAAAGCGGTAAAGAGTAAGAGCAATACGAACAGAAATATCCAGAAGTGTCGTAGTACGGTGCGTGTGTACCTCCTCAGGACCTTACGGCGGCTTCCCACAAGAAGAAATCCTAGTAGCATGACAGCAAGAATGCTGCGAATGTAGACTCCTTCCGGAATGATTACAGTGGCACCACCGGGCAGAGGTATCACCCCGTAGAGTTCCTCCCAGTCCTGTAATTCCGTAACAGAGTTAAGGAAGGCGAGAACCACTGATTCGAATTCAATGCTGAAATCCTGTTTCTCAGCCCAGGGCACCGGCTGGATTGCATAGCCCCGTTCTCCGACTGCTGCCGGGATGCTTGCCTGACCGCTCCGCGCAGTATCCGGAGTACCAAGTTCCAGGCCTATGGAGGGAATACCGCTGTACATAAACTGTCCAAGAAGGTTGGCGGATGTATTGCGGTTCAGTCTATAACTGGTGGTTTTCAGCCCGGGGAATTTACTGAGTATCTGCTCATGATCAAGACTGTCTACAAGTGTTGTTACAAGCAGGCGAGGACTCATGCGACCGCGGGAACCGGTAATAATTTCTGGAGGGCTGTTGGCATCAAATGCTGCCAGATACAGGATAGAACTACTGTCGACAAGTCCGCTCGCGGATAGGATTGCGCTTCCCCATTGGAGATCAGGATTGAACTCACCGCCAAGCAGGGCTATTGCGAATCTTCTGTCAGGAAGTTCTGTTGCCCATCTCAGAGCAGTTAAAATTCCAGTATCCAGGCCCGGGTAGTACGTATCAGCGGGTTGATCCAGAGGGACTGCCAGTACTATATCAGCATGTGCCGAGACTGCGGGAGGGATATAAATAACTCTTGAGTCAGAAAACGGAATGTCCTGATCAAAACCCTCTACAGAGTCATATCCAAGGATTTGATAGCTTGTTCCACTGCTTATCAGCAATTCTGCTATGCGGTCAGCTGTATCGCGCTCGGTGTTTGATCCGGCGCTGCGGAGCTTCGGTAGCTCAATTTCTGTGATTGATTGTGGACGGGCTGCTGACTGCGCTAATATATGTTCAGGCAGTCCAATTGAAGCCAGGATACAGGTGAGAATGAAGACTGAATACACGAATGCTTTATGCAGCATGTATGTAGGGTAGCTTATGGTCAGGGCTTGGTCAATTATACCTCTGTATTTCAGCGGTCATACCTGAGTCCGGATCGGATATTGTGTTCCTCTTCTGCCAGTACAAGCAATTTCTGGATAAGCTCGCCATAAGACAATCCGCCATGTGCACACATTCTCGGGAAGAGGCTGATTTCAGTAAAACCAGGCATTGTGTTTATTTCATTGATGTAGAACTTGTTGTCTGCCTGGTGATAGAAGAAATCTACTCGAGCAAGTCCTCTAGCCTCTACTGCCTTGAAGGCTGTTGCAGCGTAATCGCGTATCCTGTTGCATACCGATTCGGGAACATTGGCGGGAATTGTAAAACGTGCACCATCAGGATCCTGGTACTTAGCTTCGTAATCATAGTATTCATGGGTTGGTTGAATTGAGGCTGGTGGAAAGGTCTCAACACGTGAGTTTCCTAAAACAGAACACTCGATTTCGATTGCATCAATATGCATTTCAGCCAGAAGTTTGATGTCGTAAGAAAATGCTTCCAAAATGCAGGATGCAAGTTCTTCCCTGTTGTGAGCCTTGTATACGCCTACGGAAGACCCGCCCCGAGCTGGCTTGATGAAAGCCGGCAGGCCGATTGTCTCCACAATTTCATCCATTACTTCATCCGGATTGTTGATATATGTGTGCTTGTGCAAGGTGAGCCAGGGAACCACAGGCAGTCCCTTTTCCTGCCAGAGCAGCTTTGAGAGCTCCTTATCCATGCTGATTGAACTTCCGGGTACCCCTGATCCGACATAAGGAATATCCAGCAGCTCGAGCAGACCCTGGACTGTGCCATCTTCACCGAAGGTTCCGTGAAGAACCGGAAAACACATATCGATTTCCAGACTGCGGTTTTCCGAAATCAGGCCTGGTCCGGGCTGGAACTGTATCTGCCGGAAGCTTTCCTGCTTTTCGACTTTAAGAGAAAAGTCCCTCTGTAAAACTGCTTTCTGCCCGGGGGTATCCTGAAGGTGCCAGATGCCGCTATGATCTATTCCGATAAGCACCGGCTCATGAAGCTGTCTGTCAATAGCTTTCAGAATACTGGCTGCCGAGATGCATGAAACTTCGTGCTCGCCGCTTTTCCCACCAAAGAGGATTGCAATTCTCATTTATCAAGTCCTTTTTGCCCTGATTGGGCTTTAATAATCTCAAATGCTGTCTGTGTTTCATTCCAGTCAAGACTATGATCCGCATACTGGATGTTTCCTTCATGACCTTTGCCAAGACTGATTACCAGATCACCTGAACTTGCCAGTGAGCAGGCCTTCTCAATAGCCTTGTATCGATCAGGAATAAGAAACAGGTCTTCGCCTACTTTCTTGTTGTGTATACCGTCAGCAATTTCCTCTAGAATTTTCATTGAATCTTCTTCTCTTGGATCCTCATCTGTCAGGATTATTATATCGGCATAGCGGTCTGCAATTGATCCCTGCATTTTCCGTTTGGCTGTATCACGCATTCCTGCTGATCCAAACACGCAAATTAGTTTTTTTCTGCTAAGTTCTCTGAGCATAGGAAACAGCTTTTCAAACGAGCCCGGTGTATGGGCGTAATCTACAAAATAGCTGTAATTCTGCCCTGCAGAAATTCTGGTCATGCGTCCTTCCGGACCCCTGAGCTGTGGTATTAGAGCAGCAATTTCTTTCAGGCTCAGACCGCAGCTGGTATGTGCGCATGCTGCAGCAGCCAGAATATTGGCTATATTGACCTCTCCGGCGAGCGCTGTGCTGGTGGGAAATGATTCATTTCTGCTGCAGAGATTGAAGCTGCTTCCCTCGGAACTACTCTTGATTTCGTCTGCCCAGAAGTCAGGCAGCGGATGCGCTGTATTTGATATGGAGTCAGGAGTTGAGCAGGAATAGCGGTAAACGGATACTTTTTCAGATATTTGTGATGCGAGATATTCACAGCTCGGATCGTCTGAATTCAGGATTGCAATTCTGTTTACTCTGCGGAAGAGCTCTGCTTTATCGCTGCGGTATTGTTCGAAACTGCCGTGGAATTCCAGGTGTTCATGGGTGATATTGGTATATATAGCGGTATCAAAATGGATGTCTGCAAGACGTGAAGTCTTTGGAGACAGTCCGTGTGAAGTGGATTCGATGATTGCATAGGAGCAGGCATTCTGTTTCATCTGCATCAGCCGACTGTGGATCTCATCGGCTTCCGGCGTCGATTGACGCAGGTGGTTTTTCCCTTCCTGAATTCCGTCGTGCATGGAGACCGTAGAGATATATCCGGTACGGCATTTACTGAGATTCAGTAACTGGTGCAGAAGGCTTACCGTAGTGCTCTTTCCGTCTGTACCGGTTATACCGATTACGGGCAGATCCCTGCTTGGATGTTTGTAGAGGCTGGCTGAAAACCATGAAAAGGCTCTTCGGCTGTCAGCAACCTGTATAAAGCAGACAGCAGGAAAGCTGTCGCTTAGTTCACCCGGCAGTGGTTTTTCATGTACAATTAAAGTCGCTCCTGCCGCGCAGGCATCGGTAATAAAACTATGGCCGTCAGAATGCAGTCCTTCGATGGCGACAAAACAGCTGCTGCTTGAACAGAGACGGGAATCCTGCGTAATTGTATGGAATTCTGTACTTTCCGGCCCGGCAGTGTTCAGAACTTCGGTTCCGGGACTGATGTTTCTGATATCATGAATCTTCAGCATGAGGCATATCCTATCGATTCCTTCAGGCTTCGTCCACTGCAGCCGATAGAATTGATATGAGTTATCTTCAGGATCAGTTTATTGCATATATAGGGAACAAGCGGAGTCTTCTTCCATTTCTTGAACGTATAATAGGCCAACTGGATTTATTTACCGGTTCCGGGCTTCCTCGCTTCTATGATCCATTTGCCGGGGCAGGGGCTGTATCCAGACTTGCTAAATACCTGGGTTTCAGTGTGCATTCCAATGACTGGGAGTCATATTCCGCAGTAATCAACTCCACTTATATCCTTCAGGATGCAGTTGGAATTGATGATCTGTTTTCTCCCTTCGGCCGTGCAGAAGAGGTGTTCGCTGAACTTCAGTCTGCTGGTGAGCGAGGTATGCCTGAGAATCCATATATATCCAGACACTATGCCCCGAAGCGGACAGCAACAGCTGATTACCGGCGTGAACGTCTCTTTTATACGAGAGAGAACGCTGAATTTGTCGATGTTGTTCGTGACAAAATCGAGCAGTGGTATCCTGAGGGGAAAATCGATTACAGACAGCAGCAGGCTAAAAATATACTTGTTTCTGCCTTGCTTCTGGAGGCTGCTACCCATGCCAATACCTCAGGTGTTTTCAAGGCTTTTCACAAAGGATTTGGAGGACATGGTGGCGATGCATTGAGTCGGATCATGTCACCGATGGTCCTTGAGCTTCCTCATCTCATTAATCGTCCTGAGAGCAGAATACAACATCTTGTCACTTGTCAGGATGCTGCAGCCGCTGCATGTGGCAGTTATGATCTGGCTTATCTTGATCCACCGTACAACTGTCATCAGTACGGCAGCAACTATTTTATGCTGAATACCATAGCACGCTGGGATCGTCCGGCCGTCGATGACTCATTCAGCTCTGACGGTACCTTAACACGGAAAGCAGGAATCAGGGATGACTGGAAGGATACCAGGTCACCATACTGCTCTAAAAACGGAGCGGCAGATGCCCTCACGAAGCTTTTGGATGAGGTTGACAGCAGATATCTGCTAATGAGTTATAATACCGACGGTGTCCTGGGTTTTGATGAGCAACTGGAAATTTTTTCCCGGCGTGGCAAGGTGAAATATTTCGCAACCGAATACACCTCCTTCAGAGGAGGTAGGCAGAGTATGACACGGCGAACTGCGACCACTGAATATGTGCTTATGATAGACAGCAGTCGGAAGATGAAATCAGCTGATTATATGAGAATCGAACGGCAGCGTAGGCTGCAGTATCTGCAAAGCCTCGTATCTCAGCGCTATAATCCTGGAATTCTATCTGAAAACCTTGAAGAAGAGTCAGGAACATTCTTTTTCAGAAAAGATGACTGTAAACTGTTTGAGTGCAGCCTGATCGGTGGTTTTATGCCGGTTACCTGGCATATTGAAGAGAATAGCCTGAGCCTGGATATTGTCGAGAACATAATTGAGCGTCTGGAAAAATCTCTTTGTCAGGATCAGTTTGAGCGTTTTACTATTGCACTGGACATCCTGGAATCGACCGGTGGACCGGTCTCTGTTAACGGGCTTGCAGGCACAGAGCGCAAATTGCTTGAGCGCGAAGTAATCAAAGCCCTGAAGAAATTCACTCACAGAAAGTATTACCATCAGTATATGCAGGCGGTTGAGCGAGTTCAGCTGCTCTGTAATACCGGGTACGAGTTTTCTCTTCTGGATAAAGAGGTAGCTCACATCCGTGAGATAGCCGCTCTGCGCTTTGCTGGCTGATTGTCCTTCTGTACAAGGTACTGAAAAAAGGCAACCAGACAAAATGCCCGGTTGCCTTGTTGATACGATCGTAATTTTTAAGCGTTTCGGCAATCAGCCCTCTGGATTATAGAGGAATCTGAAATAGTCCATGTCAGTCGACAGGGTTTTTCTCATGTTCGGCATGGTTGTCCGGTAGGATTCCAGTGCTCTCCAGAACTCGAAGAAATTCTCATCCTGGCCATAAGCCTCATTGTAGATTCTTGCCGCTTCACCGTCAGCGGTCGCCCTGATTTGCTGAGCGCGTGCTTCAGCTGAAGAAAGGATTGTTTCACGTTCGCGTTCCAGCTGTCCGAGCAGTTCTTCTCTGCGGCCTTCACCATAGGATCGGTATGCCTCCGCAATCTGATTCCGTTCTGAAATCATGCGGTTGAACACTGCCTCGGTCAGGTCGTCCGAATAACGGATCTGGCGGATAACGATGTCAATCAGTTCAATACCCAATCGTGACATATCTTCTTTGGAGTTGTTCAGAACTTCCTGACTCAATTGCCTTCTGCCCTTGTTTATACGGTCGTGACGGACATCAAATGCAATCATATTCAGGAGCTCACGGAAGCTGTCTTCTTCCATTTCACTCTCGATCTGACTGGTATCGGCCCCGATTATATCTTCTGCAGCTCGTTCATTGATTCTGTTGGTGGAGCGTACTGCCTCGGCGATGCTGTTTTCTGCAATTACCGCTCGTACGGCTGAATCAATCACATCATCCAGTCTGGCAAAGGCACCATTCAGGGTGGTTACACGCTCATAGAAGAGTGATGGATCGGAGATTCTCCAGCGGGCTGTGGTATCAACCCAGATAAACTGATTCTCGGCGGTTGGTATGCGTTGGGCTTCACCGTCCCATGAGAGGATCTTCTTGGGATAGCGGTGAACATTATCAATAACTGGAGTCTTGAACTTGAGGCCGGCATCTGACTCTACACTGACAATTTGTCCGAAGCGGATCAGGGCAGCCTGTTCTCCTTCATTGAGAATGTAGATAGGGCCGAGTGCTATGAATCCTACGATAAGTACTGCAATTACTATCAGTACAGCAGCTAATTTATTATTTTTCATTACTGGCCTCCCTGGACTGTACCGCCGTCAAGATTCAGCAATGGCAGTAGATTGGTAAAGTTCCGGTCAATCATATTCAGGTTGTCCACATCGGTAAAAATACCTTCCATGAGCTCATTGTACAGTCGTGTCCGTGTAATTTGCGGTTGAACGCGGTATTCCTGTAGTATTGCGCTGAAGCGTGCGACATCACCAATGGCTGTGTTCACGCGACGAGCCGCATAACCTTCTGCTGTCTGCAGCATACGGTCAGCCTCACCCCGAGCTCTCGGTATTTCTTCGTTGAACGCCCGCCGACCCTCGTTGATCGTCCGGTTCATGTCCTGGATTGCGCGGTTTACGTCTTCAAACGAATCCTGAACCCGTCCCCTCGGGGGAACAATGTTCTGCAGGCGGACGCTGGTAACGCGTATGCCAAGGTCATATTCATTGAAAATATTGTTGAGCATTTCTTCTGACTGAAATTCGATGTCTCTCCGGGCGGTACTGATTACGTCGAGTATCGCACGGTCGCCTACCAGCTCATTCATTACCGACTGACTGATATCCCGGATTGTTGTTTCTCTGTTCTCTACCTTGAACAGCCAGTTGAATGCATCGCTGATGCGGTACTGGATAATCCATTCTACATCCACAATATTCAGATCTCCGGTCAACATTATCGATTCATGGGTATAATCCCGGGAATCGTAGCGGGTCTGGACTCCTGCTGCCTCAGTTCTGAATCCAAATGACATATTCTGGATTACCTGGGTCTGTACATTATGATTCTGTTCAATTCCAAAGGGCAGTTTTGTCTGTAGTCCTGGACCTACCATACGATGGTATTTCCCGAACCTTGTAATTACTGCTTCCTCTGTCTGGTCAACAACAAAAAAACTTGTGCCCAGTCCGACTGCTCCTATAAGAACCACAATAATCAGGACGATTATTCCGGGTTTCAGATAAAATGGCGTATTCGGCTGGGAGACGTTTCGTTCTGACATAACACCTCCTGTTAATTCCCTGTAAGGGTACTCTCCCTGTCTATACCGGTCAAGGGGCGTAATATTCAGAAAAAAATTACTTTTTTACCAAAGTAAGTCAGTCAAGTTACTTGACTATATCAATTGCCTTGTATAGATTAGCAATTGACTATGAATTTCAAGGGGAAAATATGTCGTTAAAGCCCGTTATAAAGCCGTTAATTGCAGTTGTAGCAGCCTTCGGAATAAGTCTGCTTGCATTTGTTAACAGTGCAGGATTCCAATCAAGCGCTTCTGGATCTGCAAACGCACCAATGGCTGCGGCTGCCCAGGAACTAGAGGAAGCCGCGTTTGCATCTGAAGGAGCTGTTTTTCTGGCGCGGCAGAACAGCACCGAACTCATTGCAATCGACATTGCAAGCTCGGAGATAGCTGCTGTTATTGAGCTTCCGGCTGCAGCAAGGGGTATTGTATCTACACCTGGTGGGGTGTCGGTTTTTGTCTTTTTTGAGAATAGCGGCAAAATCCAGGTTTACAGTGCGGAAACCTTCGAACTGCAGACGGTCATACAGACCTCAGCTGATTCTATCGGGGCATTATCCTTCAGCCCGAATGGAGATAGGGTTTATATTGACAGCGGTGATAATCTGATTGAATACCGGCACAGCATGCTTGAACTTAGTGATCCCCGTTCTTCTGAACTTGGGTCTGGGCAGGGTGCTCCGATCCTGAATCGCAGGGGAACCAGGTTGTACCGCGGGGGTGAGCGCGGAATCTCGGTTCTGTTTGCACAGACCCTGCAGGAAATCGAGTTGATAGATACTCCCGTTCTGTATCCGGTTTTCGAGCCAGGATACAGTGAAATATGGGGTGTTAAAGCAGAACAGAATACTTTGGTTGCGTTTTCTGTAGATGAACGAACGGGAAATGTCAGGGTGCATGGAACTCAAGGAGTAAGCCCTGGAGTGCCAGTGGTGAGTAACCGCATCAGCTATCTGGATGAGAATAGGTCTTCTTTGCTGCAGTATGTGCCTCGCTCAGCGAATGTTCAGGAAATCGATCTGGAACATGAAATACAGCATATTACCAGAGGCCCCGGGCAATCAGTCTGGGCTATAAGCAGCGATGGCGAAATCATTACGGTTGATAACGGCAGAGTCAGCAGCGTGCACAGGCCGGAGAATCATGGCTTGCTCCAGGAAATTAGCCTTGTGGCAACAGCAGTTATACGAAGAGACGGCAGCTTCGCCTGTTTTTAAAGAGCTTATGTTGGGAATGAAGAAGATAATTCGGAGGGAATATGTTTGAAGTAATAATCGGACTTGTACTGGGTGTTCTGCTTGGCTGGGTTCTGCAAAGGGGTGGGTTCTGCATGAATACCGCCTTCAGAAGCATTCTGTTCGAGAAGGATAAAAGTTTGCTGCGGGCCTGGATAATCGTTCTTTTGATTAATATTCCAGCTGTGACTTTGCTGCAGGATCTCGGCATTCTGTATCCGCAGACCGCTCCTTTATTCTGGCCGGCACTGATTGTAGGCGGGTTAACCTTTGGCCTCGGTATGGTGATGGCAGGCGGTTGTGCCAGCGGTACATATTACCGGGCTGGCAGAGGCATGCTGGGATCCTGGGCAGCACTGGTGTCTTTTATGATCGGGACTGCGGTTATGGATGGTGGAGTTTTATTTCCTGTCCAGAGATTTCTGCGCGCTCCGGTAATTGACATTCAGGGCCGAGAGGCGACCCTGTTCAATCTGACAGGACTTGAAAGCACAATTGGCCGCTGGATTCTGGTAATTCTGTTGATGGCTCCATTGGCTGTATATGTTCTGCGGGCACCAAAGCAGAAGTTTGTCATTGGCTGGGGCTGGAAGAAAACCGGAAGCCTGGTGGGAATACTGGCTCTGGCGACGTGGCTGGTATCTGCGTATTTCGGCAGGGACTTTGGGCTGTCATTTACCCAGCCCAGTTCTGCCTTCATGAGATTACTGATAGCGGGTGACGGTTCCGGAATTGCTCTGCCGGTATATATCATTATCGGGGTTCTGCTCGGCTCATATCTCTCTGCCTATATTCAGGGCGAAGCAGACTGGCGTATTCCCGATGCCCGCAGCCTGGTCAGACAGGCTGGAGGCGGCCTGGTTATGGGTCTCGGAGCCTCGCTTGCAGGAGGCTGTAACATAGGACACGCGGTTACTGGAATCGCTGGCCTGGGACTTGGTTCGATATTAGGAACCTTCAGCATTATGTCTGGAGGATGGATTATGACGGCATTTATTATTCACAGCCAGAAAGCTGCTGTGGCGCAAAAATAAAAGGAGGACACTATGTCTACATTGCGTAAATTTCTTGTTGCAGGCCTTGGCCTGCTGTTTCTCGGCACTGCAGTGCTCATATTTTCTCAGGGCAGCAGGGAGTCAGCGCCGAAGCGGACACCTGCTGATCAGATTCTTGTTACACCTGAATGGCTTCAGGAAAACAAGGACTCTGTAACAATACTTGATTCTGCCAGGTCTTTCGATGCATTTCTCGAAGGTCATATACCGGGCGCAGCCTGGGTGGTACGGGAAGTAAGCTGGGACACGGTAGGCGGAATTTCCGGTATGCTCCCGGATCATGAGGTCGTAGCGGCTGAGCTGGCCGATGCTGGTGTTTCAAATGACACCCCGGTTGTAATTTATGATGGTGGAAACGGCTTGTGGGCATCTCGGCTATTCTGGGCACTGGAATATCTTGGCCATAGCAAGGTGCATATTCTCGACGGCGGCTACGCAGCCTGGACAGCAGCTGGACTTGATGTTTCCACAGATCCGCAGGTTCCAGCGAGGGGTGATTTTACAGCAGCTCTACAGCCTGAACTGATAGCCGACAAGGCGTATGTTCTGGATAATCTTGGAAGCCTGGAAACAGCTATCTTTGATACCAGAAGTGAGGCTGAATACACCGGAGTAAATGTACAGGCTGAGCGTGGCGGGCATATCCCGGGTTCACTGAACATTGAATGGACCAAAAATGTAGGTGAAGGTAGAAGTTTTCGGGATCTTCCGGAGCTTGATCTGTTATATGCTGATGCCTTGAAATCCGGTCAGACTGCAATTACACTCTGCCAGACAGGAGTCCGCGGGGCTCATACCTATGTGGCCTTGAGACTTCTTGGACATGAGAATGTCCGTGTCTATGATGGTTCGTGGGCCGAGTGGGGTAACGACCCGACTGTTCCTGTAGACCTGTAAGCCTGAGGAGGGCGTAATGTCTGAAATCGAAGTTGCTGATGTAATCGATCTGCAAGGTGAGGTGTGTCCATATACATTCGTTAAATCAAAGCTGGCTCTCGAGCAGCTTGAAAGCGGTAAGGTTATCGAGATTCATCTCGGCAACAGCGAGTCCGCTGCGAATGTACCGAGATCACTTGATCTTGAAGGTCATGAGGTGATCAGTGTGGAGAAGCCTGAAAAGGCTCATTGGGTAGTTCGTATCAAACGAGCGTAATCACCTATATGTTATGAAGGAGCTGCAGATGATACATGGACATGCATTGATTCAGGTAGAAGAACTCGCTGAACAAGTGGATGCATTTCTTTTGATTGATTGCAGAGGGAAGGCCGATTTTAAACGCGGCAGAATTCCCGGCGCGGTGAATCTACCTGCCAATGAACTGCAGGATCCTGACTCGGAGAGAGGGGCATTATTGCCCCTCTCTGAATTAGCAGAAAAGATTGCATCAGCAGGAATCAGAGCAGATTCCAGATTGGTGTTATATGATGACAGTGGTCTGGTACCCTCAAGCCGTCTATTCTGGGTGCTTGGCATGCTTGGTAAAACAGATGCGCTGCTGCTTGATGGAGGCGGATTATCCTGGATCCAGTCCGGCAAAAAGTTTGACACCAGTCATCCCGAGGAATCGGCTTCCGTCAATGAATCTGAACTATCGGAAACAGAGCGCATGAGAATCGATCCGGAGACCGTGAAATCAGTGCTTGCTGAACAAGCAGATGTCTATGCAGCTATCGATGATCAGGACACTGTAATTATTGATACCCGAACAGAGCTGGAGTATAGCGGTCAACAGATAACTGCCGACAGAAACGGCCATATCCCGGGCGCTGTGCACATTAACTGGGAAAATAACATAAGAGACCTTTTTGACCCGAGATTCCGAAGTCATGAGGAACTCCGTGAAATGTACAGGCAAAGGGGCGTTGTTCCTGAAAAACATGTTATTGTGTACTGCCGGAGCGGATCCCGCTCAACGCACACCTTCTTTACCCTGAAAATGCTCGGTTTCACAAACGTCAGGAACTATGCAGGTTCCTGGCTTGAATGGGGAAACGATCCGGAGACACCAATATCAACTTAGTTGACAGGCCGTTGAAGTATTTCTATGATAGGCATCTATGAAAAAACGATTGATAACCTCGGCTTTGCCGTATGTAAACAATATTCCGCATCTAGGGAACCTTGTACAGGTCCTTAGTGCTGACGTCTTTGCCCGTTTCTGCCGTTCAAGAGGCTATGAAACCATGTATGTCTGTGGGAGTGATGAAAACGGTACTGCTACTGAAACACGTGCCCGCGAAGAGGGAATCAGTCCTAAAGAATTATGTGACCGTTATCATGCGATCCATACTGACATCTACGAATGGTTTCAGATTTCTTTCGATAAATACGGACGGACTTCTGATCCGAAACAGGCTGAAATTACCCAGGATATTTTCAAAAAAGTTCACACTAACGGCTATATTACTGAGCATACCATAAGTCAGCTCTACAGTGAAAAAAGTGATATGTTCCTTGCTGACCGCTATGTGGTTGGAACCTGCCCTCACTGTTCCTATGAATCTGCCCGCGGGGATCAATGCGAGAACTGTGGAAAACTGCTTGAACCAACCGATCTGATCAACCCAAGATCTATGCTGGACAACAGCGTGCCTGTTCTGAAAGACACCAGGCACCTGTATCTGAATCTGCCCCGGATTCTACCCAAACTGCAGACATGGATGGATAGTGCAGCAGTACAGGGAAAATGGGCACATAACGCAATGAAAATGACCCAAGCCTGGATACGCGACGGACTCAAGGAACGTGCAATTACCAGAGATCTGAAATGGGGAATTCCGGTACCCCTCAAGGGCTTTGAAAACAAGGTTTTCTATGTCTGGTTTGACGCTCCAATCGGATATATTTCTATCACTGCTACTTTGACTGACGAATGGGAAAAGTGGTGGAAAAATCCTGAAGAGGTGGAACTGTTCCAGTTCATCGGCAAGGATAACATTCCTTTTCATACAGTTATTTTCCCGAGCTCTTTGCTGGCCAGTGGTGATAACTGGACGATGCTGCATCATATGAGCAGTTCAGAGTATCTGAATTATGAGGATGGTAAATTTTCCAAAAGCCTCGGCATTGGTGTCTTTGGTAACGATGTACAGGACACTGGAATTCCAGCAGATATCTGGCGTTTCTATCTCTACTACAATAGACCGGAAAGTTCGGACTATATGTTTACCTGGGATGATTTCCTCGGAAAGGTAAATGGTGAGCTGATCGGAAATTTTTCCAACCTGGTTAATCGGACACTGACTTTTCTGTACAAGAATTACGATGGAAAAGTGCCAGCAGCCGAAGAAGACAGTAACGACCCTGAAGGATACACCAAAGAGAAAAGCGCTGCTTTCAGATATGAATCTGCACGAATCCAGAGTGAAATGAGTGAAAAACTTGAATGGGCAGAAATACGTTCTGCGTACCGTTTGTTTTTCCAGCTCTGTGATCTTGGAAACAAGACCTTTCAGGCTAATGAGCCGTGGAAGACCAGAAAAACAGATCCAGCTTCTGCAGAACGCCTCATGAGGGATCTGGTGCAGCTTGTTCGCGACCTTGCAATATTGGCTGAACCTTTTACACCCGAGGCTTCAAAACGAATTCTCTCAATGCTTGGTCTGGAAAAACCATGCTGGAACGATCTCGGATCAGAAATAGAAATTTCGCAGATCAATCAACCGGAAATTCTGTTTCATACCCTCGATGCAAAAGTGATCGAAGAACTACGTGTACGCTTTTCAGGAAGCCAGAAAGAACGAGCAGCAGCTCAGGAAGCACGTGAACGTGAGGAACAGAAAGACAGTGGGGATAAAACCCCGGTAGCTGAGCTATTTGCCCGCTGCGTAGATCTGCGTGTAGCCCGGATTACGAAGGTTGAGCAGCATCCTGAAGCTGACAAACTGTACATTGAAGAGTTGGACGATGGAAGCGGTGAGCCCAGAACGATTGTGAGCGGTCTTGTTCCTCATTACAAACCCGAGGAACTAATCGGGCAAAATATAATTCTTGTGAACAATCTCAAGGCAGCCAAACTGCGTGGAGTAAAAAGTCATGGCATGCTTCTTGCTGCTGACGCTAAGCAGGCAGATGGAAGTGAGATCGTAGATGTTGTTGTGTGTCCGGACGCACAACCTGGTGACCGCATTCTCGTCAAGGGTTTCGAAGATATTAGTGTTCCGGAAACCCAGCTTAAAATAGATAAATTCTTTGAAATGCCGATTCGTGTTGAAGATGGAAAATTGATGGTAGGAGACTCCGATCTGCTCTGCGGTGGTAAGGAAATCCACCCCAGAATTGTAAGGAACGGCTCCGTTGGCTGAGATGCACGTTTATTTCTGTTCAGAAGCCGCCTATCAAGAGGCGGTTTCTTCATATATGCAGAGCAGCACCATAAGTCTGCCATTGCTTCAAAGTCCCTGGTGGGGTCGTTTCAAGGCTTTATTCGGCTGGAAACCATTGTATTCCCTGATTGACGGTATGCCCTTGCTGATATTAAGGCGTGAGGTAATGCTGGGCCGTGAAATCTGGTATATTCCCTGGGGACCGGCATGGGTCAGTAATTCCAGACCCACCGAAAAAATCATGCCTGAGATGTCTGTAGAAGACGTATCAGCTGCTACGTCTTCTACCGCGCTTGTAGCTGAAAGTCTATATGATGCTATTATGCAGAAAGATTTTGATTTTCAGCCTCCTATCGCGCTCCGCTTTGATCTCCCTTTCGGCAGCAAGGATTGTACTTTTGATGAAATCAGCCGTGAATCCTGCATATCTTCAGTTCCAGGGTTACGGCATCCCTCGGTAGAAATCCAGGTGCCGGCAACCGTTATTCTTGATCTCCGAAAGTCCTGGGAAGAACTGTTGGCTGGAATGAAGAAGAAGACAAGGTATAATATTAGACTGGCCGAAAAAAAAGCGGTTCGTATCTGCAACGGAAACAGCAGTGATCTCGGGGCATGGTATGCCATGTATCAGGAAACAGCTGAGCGTGATGGAATTGTTATCCACAGTCAGGATTATTATGAAGCATTTTTCCGTCTTGCTGAAGATGCACAGGGCCCGACAGTAGATTTCCTGCTTGCATACCATGAAAATGACTTACTGGCAGGTATTTTTGTAGCTCGTTATGATGGAGTTGCTACGTACATGTACGGTGCAAGCAACAATCTGAAGCGGAATCTCATGCCGGCTTATCTGCTTCAGGCAAGAGCAATCCAGAATGCTATGGAGGCAGGATGTCACAGTTATGACTTCCTTGGTATTCCATCTACCTCTCATCCTGATCATCCAATGCACGGTTTGTATCGATTTAAAACCGGATTCGGCGGTACGCATATCCGGCGGATCGGCCTTGTTGATAAGGCCTGCAGAAAACCTCTGTACCGTTGTTTTCGGCTGGCAGAATCATTGCGCAGCTGGTATTTCAGCAGTCTGAGAAAACGTTTTTAGGAACTGATACCGGGGTCAGCAAGTAAGCCCTGTACCAGTGATCTGAATTGATCACCTCTATCAAATTCGTTGGCAAACATATTGAATGAAGCCGCTCCAGGTGATAACACCAGGCTTGCACCTGTGCCGGTTTTTTCAGCCGTTTTTTTCGCGACATCATTTGCCGCTGAAAATGCTTCCTGGAGACTGTTGAAGGGCCCCTGGAAAGCAAGTTCCCGTTCATTGTAGTCTGCCGCTATTCTGTCACTAGCACTTCCTGCAAGAAGAATTACGGCTGCGCAGTGTGTATGGATTTCATGAAATGGTGAAATGTCCAGATTTTTATCAGCTCCCCCTGTAATCAGAATTACCTTCTCTTTAAGGCTGCTGACCGTATTTAATACAGCTGCGGGTATGGTTGCTGCTGTATCATTAATATACTGTAGACCATTGATTTCCGAGACGATTTCCATGCGATGTGCAATACCCGGGAACTGCTGCATGCGGTTTCTTATGATTGACGCAGGCAGTCCGAACACACGTAGACTGATTCCTGCTGCCAGCAAGTTCAATCTCGGTCCTTTGTACAGGCTTGTATGCGGAATAATATGTTCACATTTTGCCGTGACGTTAGTGTAGCCGCTGTTATCAAATAAATATCCACCAAGTACTTCATGATCTTCTGCTGAGAAATAGAAACATCGAGCTGAGGTAACAGAAGAAAAATCCTGGCATCTCTCGTCGTCAGCCGGCAGAATGCAGAATTTACTGGACTGCTGTCCGGAGCAGATTAACAGTTTGTCTTTCACATAATCATCCATGTTTTCATAATAGTCCTGGTGATCACGCATAATATTGGTCAATACAGATATATCTGGATTGAGCCTGAGTCCTTCCTTCCAGCTGCCTGTAAGAGGTAGGTCGCCAAGCTGAAATGATGAAAGCTCAAGTACTACCGGATCGTCACTTCCAAGTTCATCGACGAAACAGAGTGGGCTGGTGGTGATGTTACCGCCAAGCCGTGCTCCTGGATAATTATGCTGGAGTCCAAAATGCAGGGCTGAGGCCGTGCTTGATTTACCCTTTGAGCCAGTAACTGCAATTAATGGTCCTTTCAGATAATGCAGGAAGAGACTTATGTCTGTTTCTATTCGTTTTGCGAGCCTGAGGTAGCGGCTGCTGCGGGGTACAGCCGGGTTTTTGATAATGATATCAGCGTCCGAAAAATCCTGTTCTTCATGGCGCCCGAGTACAAATCGAATTGATAAATCATTGAGGCTGGCAATTGAATCCATCAATTTTTCTTCAGACTGCAGATCGGTAACTGTAACTACAGCTCCTTTTTCTGCACAGAATCTGGCGGAGGCGATTCCACCTCCATGGAGACCGAGACCCATAATGGTAATGCGTTTATTCTTGAGGTTCATAATGGATTCGGAACTCCTTTTGACTGTTCTCGTTCAGATATGGCTCTAATCTAACATTTTCAAGATATTCATTCCAGGACCGTGGAATTTTCTGCTGAATTTCCTTGAGTAGTGGCAAATCGCTTCTGAATGTATCGGTTTTCAGAACTTTCTGTATTGATCCAATGTAGTCCTGCAGAAGGCCCTGAAAATTATGAAGTTTCGGAACAATTTGTTTTCTGCTTTCAGGTAAAATCTGTACCAGATTATGGCAGATTGCCTGGTATTTGCAATTCAGAGGGAAGTAGGGATACATACGGGTATCTGGAGGACTGATCGCTTTACTGAGAAATTTTGTGATGTCCCGGTCAATCCAGATTCCCTGGATCAGATATCCCCTGCCGGATTCACCTATCCATGTGTCAGAAATACTGCGCGATATAACAGCCTGATCATGGAACCTGTCATCACCCTTAATTAACTCGTTGACAGGAAGTATATCTGCTTCAATGTACAATCTCCTGCAGCTATATGCCGATGAAATATCGTTTGTCCCCTGCCGGATAACGGCGAACTGGTTCGGCCTGAAAGATAGATCAAGCCTGATCAGAGTCATATAAAGCTTCCCCTGAAATCTCGAGAGCGAATAGAAGCCAGGTTTAATTGGATCCTGCGGTAGAAAAAAACAGTTCATTCCACGGAACAGGCCTGGAACTGCAGAAATGGCTGTTCCGATAGCGTCCGATAGCGCATCGTCCATTTCCGGAGCTGGGCGCATTTCCCGTACATCGTGGTGGATAGGTAAGCGAGGGATCTGAATCTCATCTTCAAGCTGAATGAAAAATTCTTCTGTCTGGGAAAAATGTGCTGTAAAATCAGGTAATTCAGACGAGAGATTCTGGAGCTGCGTCTGAATTGACAGCAGACTGTTTCCTATTGGCAAAATACCTGTAGATGCATCCATGTCCACTAATATATCTGTAAAAACTTTGCTTGTCTGCAATTGCAAGCACGCAGGAAAGAGGTTATGCTAGTGTTTGAGGAATTATGAGAACAAGAAGAACTGCCCTTATATATTTTTTATTTTTTGTGGTGATCGCGGGCATCTCAGCTGCGGTTCCACCGGCTTTTATTCGTTCCGCAGACGGAGCCGGGATTATTATTGTTTACCGTGACGGTGCTCAGTACCGCCTTCAGCCTCAGACACAGAATTTGAGGGGATATCCTCTTTACATCGGGGATATTATTCAGACTGATGGTGATTCCAGTGCAGAGATTCAGATGAATCATGATTCATCCGGTTTACTGCGAATTAATAATAACAGCACCATGGAGCTTCAGGAGAAGACTGCAACAGGCAGCCAGCTAATACACCTGTCGTTTGGAAGTCTCCTGCTTCGATCAGAAGAGGTAGAAAAGCTCGAGATCCTGATCGGAAGCAGTCTACTGGTATTGTCTGATGCTCTTGTTCAGCTTTCTTACGGACCAAGGAATATAGGAGGCGGTATAGATGTGGTGGCTGATATATCTGTATTCAGCGGTACAGCATCTATTGAAGCTTCTCTTCTGGAAGATGCAGATCCTCAGGAGGTCAGTGATTCGATTCTGCTTGAGAATGCATATACATACACTTTGAGTGTGTCAGGTGAAAACCTGACTATACTAAATCAAACCACGCATGAGGGGCTGCCTGTACATGCAGAGGGAAACGGGTTCTCGATTGCTGCAATGTCTACAGCCATAGGAACATACTCGCTTCTGGATTATCACCCCCTTGCTCAAAGCAATCCCGCAGCGGTCCCGTTAGGCCGTCTTAATCGCCTGGAGTATAATCCAGGTATGGCTTCAATTGCGGCATTACCGGCTGCACAAAGAACGAATATTGAAGTTGAGCCCAGACAGCGTTTTTTTGCTCCCAACAGAGCATTACAGAACACCGGAGTTGGTTTTTTTACTGCCGGAGCCATTGTAGAACTGGCAGCTGTAGGACTCATGCTGTTCGGTGAAGCTTACGCTGCGGATGTAATCAGCCAGGAAGAACGCTATGTATGGGGAAGCCGATTATTGATTGCCGGAGGTATAACCATGGGTATAGGCACCGGCCTTTATTTTATCGGATTCTGACTGCTTGCATTCTTCTGGCATTATTGCCTCACCGCAGGTTCTATTTTGAGAATTGGTAACTCCTCCTCAGAGATTCTGAGAATTTCTGTAATCAGCCATCGGTCCTGGCTGAATTCGAGCCGTACGGTGTCCTTGCGGGCAAGCCTCTCAATTTCAGGTGGCGACAGTAGGCTTGCTTCAAAATCTTCATCCAAATCAGATCCAGTGTGAGGAGCCCACAGAATGTAGCTGACGCTATATAAATGTGAGTCAGGATTTGACTCAATAATCTCGATTTTCAGGTCTGAGATTCCATAGATAGTCTGTGAAGCATCAGGAATCAGTCCCTGCTGGTACTGCGCCGGGTTTATTATGTTCTCCGAGTGTGAGTATGCGGTTTGTACTCTGGATGTTATGTAGAGAAACATTACCGCACGTATATCAGCCCGGCCAACATTCCTGGCAGTGATCTCTTCCATAGCCATGTGATCAAGTGTGTTGAAGCTATCATAAAAAAGTTCAACAACCTCAACAGCTTCCAATTGTGAATAGTCATGTTGTTCGTCAGAAGCCCCGTCTCCCAGGGTGGAAAGCAGAAGTATGATTGCGAGGGCAACCGAGACAACTGTAAATTTTGCTTTGTGTACATAGAGAAACGATCTGCTGCGTTGAATCCCCAGGTTTCGTTTTTGCAGCCGCTCGATTTTTTCATTTGTGTCAGGTGGGAAATGGAGTTGGGAATCAGTAATCTGCCTGCCGATTTCCTGCATTAGTTCTGAAAGTTGCTCTCGTCTCACTGAAAATTCCCGAGGTTTTTTCAGTGCCTGTATAATACTACTGTCAATACTGCTGGAGATCTGGGGCTGGAAAAGCTTGATGGGAATTAATGGAGTATAACTGAGTGCGTTGGTACGCTCTACAGATTCATGAACCGGGAAAGGTTCTCGTCCGCATAAAAACCTGTACAGCAGGCTGCAGATCGCGAAACTGTAACGCATATAGTTCTCATCTGCAGCGGGATGTGAAAGTATATCTACCTCCCTGCTTGCTTGTTCCGGATCCATGTAGGTATGCATTATTTCAGCCAGTCTTCTGGGAATAAATAAAACTCCTCCATCTTCCAGAAACAGTACAGATCTCATCGAAATCGGTGGAAGTATCACACCGTGTTCTTCTACTGTAGATAATGCCGCCTGCAGTCTTTGAAGAAAGGTGAATACACTGCGTGAAGACATGTTATCAATTTCCGAGAGTTCTGTGCCTTTAAAATTATCACCATAAAGATAGAGTTCATTTTCTATTGTTTTCCAGCCGTTTGTTTTCCATTGAAGGATTTCTCCACCTTTAACGATTGTACCTTCGGGGAGTCCGTCCTGATATAAGGTCTGAACACCTTTTGCTCCTGCAGGCATGCCTGTACGCACCGCAAGAAATTCCCTGGATTTGTGATTAATATTCTGAAAGTATTTCATGTGGTTATCCACTCCTGTTTACGATTGTCTGTTATGATCAAGTAGTCTTTTTATACGGTTATCATCTATCTCAACATTCAGGTTCTTTTCCTGGGTAGGAATAACCAGCCCGATTTTTGATCCTCCAACACGTTTAAGATACTTCGCCTGTGTATAAAATAGATCTGCCTTGCGTCCGCTCTTTGCTTTAGAATACCAGATCGCAAGGTTTCCTGCATCCAGCAGTACATCGAGGGGAACTGATTTGCCTGGAGGAGGCTTAATAAAAACGTAGGCTCCCGGGTAGTCGCGTGTATGAAGCCACCAGTCATTTCCTTTTACATATCTACGAAGCAGGCTGTCATTCTCTTTGGCTGTTCTTCCAACAATTATACTGCAATCTCCGGATCTGAAGTGCAGCCCTGGTGTGTTTAGAGGAATTTTACTTTTCGTGCCGTTTTTCACGGATCGGATTTCTTCAAGCAGAATTTCCGGATGTTCATTAACGGAGCGGATTTCACTTTCAATATGGCTGATCTGGTCCTCAACCTGCTGCAGCAGTTCCCGTGTCCGCAGGGCAGAAGCTTCAGCCTTCTTTGCCTTCTGAAAGTACCTGTCGGCATTCTGTGCTGCCGATATATCCGGCTGAATCTTTATGCTTATGATGTTCTGATCGAAGTCATTCAGCTGCACATGGTCTGCACCGGAAATAGTCAGACCATGTGCATGTGTGAGTAGTAGATTCCCCCAGGTTCTGTAGTCTTCAGCCCGGTCTTTTTCATGGACTGCTTTCTCAAGATCTTTTCTCTGTTTCTGCATCTTTGCCAGCTGCAGCTGAAGCTGTTTGAGTCGTTCGCGTTGTAACTGTTCAGTTCGAATTTTAATGTATTGTTCGTGATAGTGCTTATCAATTCCATCGTTATAATCGCTGCTTTCCGGAAAATTCCTCAGCGGGAATGCATGAGGATCAGGCGTCTTGAATTTGACAGGAATACTGAATTGACTGCCGCTTGCTTCTTCATGCTGCGGTCTGCGCATAAAAGCATCAAGAATAATGTTCTGCTCGTCGGTCAGGAATATATTGGCATTGCCACCCCAGAGTCTGAAAAATAGTGAATAATCCTGCTCCCCATGTAATATGGAGATTCGTACAAGGCGGTCAGAGTTTATCTGCTCTGCAGCAGTAATGCGGCCCCCCTGGATATGTGATCGAAGTAATTGCGCAAATCTTTGAGAGCCTTTTTCGTTAGGCGGCACATGTCTCGTGCGGTGCAGGCGAATGGCTCTGTCTGCCAGTGAAAAAATCAGAGGAAAAGCTTCACCAGGACGATATAAATCCAGTACCAAGGTCCTGAAATCAGGCTGTTTTATCTTCTGTATAAAGCAGCCGGGTAGTTGTAATTCTTTGAGAATGAGGTCAATTTCCTGCCAGTTAAGAGACATGGTGACTGTTTTCCTTGTAGGCTTTGAGAATTTTCCCGGCCAGAAAGAACGACCCGATTACACAAACACCTTGATTTATTCCGGATGCGATCTTTCGAGCTTTCTGTAAAGCTTCGAAGCCATCTTCTATTATATCAATATTTTCAGGGGGCAGGAAGCGGGAAAATATTTCCGCTGTCTTTTCAGGGTCGCTTGGTCGGAAGGTGCCTGGTCTGCAGATAATTGCAGTTTTGAAGAGCCTGCAGAGCAGCTCAGCCATTGCTTCAATATTTTTACCTTCAACAGCTCCGAAAATTACTGCACCTCCTTCTGGCATAACCGCCTTGACTGCACTGAGGTTACGTTCTATCGAACTTGGAGTATGTCCTCCGTCAATAATTATTGGTGGTGATGAATCCAGAAGCTGCATTCTCCCTGGTATACGGGCAGATCCGAGTCCTTTCTCGTATATTGTGCTCTTCATGTCCGGAAAAAGAGTTCGGAGAGTCAGACATGCCAGAGCTGCATTCTCGAACTGTACAGAGCCGAGCAGCTGCAGCCGGACATGAATCGTAAATCCATCCTTAAAACACAGATCGGCTGTGTTTATTTCTGTTGACTCTGTTATCCGGACTTCATCTCTGATTCTATACAGTGTGCTTCCAGTTTCGATAGCTTTTGCTGCAAATACTTCATCCGCCTGTGGTGGTAGGTTGCCCGTAAAAACCGGGCAGGATTTTTTCACTATTCCCGCTTTCTCGGATGCAATCAGTTCAAGTGTATTTCCCAGTATTTCAGTATGCTCGAGTTCTATACTTGTACAGATCGCAGCCTGCGGACTCTGTATTACATTGGTGGCATCCAGTCTGCCACCTAGCCCTGTTTCCAGAACAGCATAGTCACAGCCGGTATCGCGCGACATAAGGAGAAAAACAGCTGTCAGCAGCTCGAAGGTAGTCGGGTTACTGTTAAACAATGAGCCGGATTCAATCACAGTCTCTCGGTAGAGTCTGTTCACAGCAGCCTCAAGTATTGTCTCCGGGCAGGGATTGTTGATAATCCTGAAGCGTTCCCTGTAATCGACTACATGAGGGGATGTATATAAGGCGGTTTTGTACCCAGCTGCATCAAGGATATAAGCGGTCATTGCAGCTGTAGAGCCTTTTCCCTTGGATCCCGCGATATGAATGAACTGAAGATCATTTTCCGGGTTGCCCAGAACAGAAAGAATGTGCCGCATTCTATCCAGGCGGTATTCACGGCTGTCTATTTTTCTTGATTCGAAATTGGTAAGTGATTCAATCCAGAGAAAACCTTCATCCAGGCTTAAGCCCCGGAAATCAGATGACTCCCGGGACAGACTGTTATAGACTTCTTTCACGGTCGGCAATAGCTTTGGCATGGGTTTGAAATCCCTCGTATTCTGCAAGCGCTACGACAGGTTTGCTGAGTGCATCATACCCGCTTTTTTCCAGATAAATTATCGATGAATACTTGAGAAAATCCCGTACGGACAATGGTGAGTAGGTTCGGGCGTTTCCTCCCGTGGGAAGTATTGCATTCGGACCAGTGATATAGTTTGCTATAGAAAAAGGAATATGCTCACCAATCAGGATTTCCGAGGCATTGCGGATCAGAGCACTTACTGCCCAGGGATCTGAGGTTCTGATCTGCAGGTGTTCCGGTGCAAAGCTATTGATTATCTCGGCTCCTTCTTTCAGATCACTCGCCAGGAAAATTCCTCCATAGTTCTCAAATACATCAAGAAGGAAACTTTTTCGAGGTTCCTCGATCTCTTCGATCAATTCAGGAATAATTTCTGCTACTGCTTCAGCAACAGGCTCACTTGTCGAAATCAGGATTGCCGATGAATCAGAGCCATGCTCCGCTTCGATAATCAAGTCAAGAGCAACTGTGTAGGGATCTGCAGTCCTGTCAGCGAGTATCATTGACTCTGATGGGCCTGCAGGCATTCCTATATCAACTGTTCCATGGAGCAAGCGCTTTGCGGCACTTACATACATACTCCCTGGCCCCTGGATTTTGTGAACCTTCTGGATTGTCTCAGTGCCGTATGCAAGAGCAGCAATTGCGTGCGGCCCTCCGACTCGATACACCTCATGTACCCCGGTTTTCCTTGCCGCATATAATACTGCCGGATCTACTGTTCCATCTGCCTCAGGAGGTGTCACCATCACTATTCGAGGGACACCAGCCAGCATTGCCGGAATGCTCTGCATGTAAACCATTGAAGGGAAACTGCCCCTGCCGTGAGGAACATAGAGTCCTACGGCATCAATTGGGTTATGCCGCTCTCCTATGAGAACCCCCGGCTGTATCTGCATCATAGTCCCTGCAGATGGAACCTGTGATTCGTGAAATACTTTAACGTTATGTATTGCGAGATCAAGAGCTTCTTTTATATTCCGGGGGAGTTTTTTTTCTGCTTCAATGTATTCTTCTTCGGAGATCATAAGGGACACTGAGGACAAATCAACTTTATCCAGTTTATGAGTATAGGCACGAAGTGCTGCATCGCCATCAGCATGAACTTTTTCAAGAATTTCTCGTATTGAGGATTGAATTTCACTGATATCGAACTCAGAACGGTATAGATAGCGTTGTTTTTCATCTTTGCCGAGATCTTTCCATCGACGGACCTGCATCTGCATTGAATTACTCCTTGATATTGCACTATATTCATGGATCAGGAAAATCGCAAGCCCTGATATAATCGGTTCTGCTAGCTTCGAGCACTTTAAAATCACCTTGTTTTTTTTGGTGCACTGTTTTAATGTAGGACGACTATTTTTTCTTTTTTACAGATATGGAGGGACTTCTATGGTGATTACACCAATGATAAGAAATAACGTCTGCCTGAACGCGCATCCGAAAGGTTGTGAGGAGCTGGTGAGGCAGCAGATAGAATATGTGAAAAGTCAGGGTGCGCAGACAAATGGGTTCCGCAGGGTCCTGATTATCGGAGGATCCGCTGGATATGGTTTGGCCGGGCGCATTTCTCTGGCCTATGGATGGAAGGCGGACACCTTGAATGTATCCTTCGAGAAGGAGTCAAGCGGGAAGCGGCCTGCCAGTGTCGGTTTGTACAATACAAAGGCCTTCGAAAAGGCAGCAAAATCAGACGGCCTGTATGCAGAATCAATCTATGGTGATGCATTCAGTAATGAGGTGAAAACTGCGACAGCAGCGCGGATTGCAGCTGATTTAGGTCAGGTTGATCTTGTTCTGTACAGTATCGCAAGTCCGGTTCGACCTAATCCGGAGACAGGTGATCTTTATAAGTCAGTGCTTAAACCACTTAATGAAACGTATACAGCAACTTCTATCGATTTGAAGACACGAAGTCTCTCGAAAGTCAGTATTGAGCCGGCTACAGAGGAAGAGGCTTTTGAAACAGTCAAGGTTATGGGCGGAGAAGACTGGCAGGATTGGATAAATGTGCTGCGAAGTAAATCTGTCCTCGCAGAGGGCTGTGTGACCCTTGCGTTATCATACATTGGACCGGAGATTACCCGGGCTGTATATCGTGACGGTACCATCGGTCAGGCAAAAAAACATCTAGAGGCTAGCGCACATGAATTGAACAAAATCATGGAAGATGTGAAGGGACGTGCATTTGTATCAGTTAATAAGGCCTTGATCACCAGATCGAGTGCTGTTATTCCAGTTGTCCCGCTGTACATTGGAGTTCTTACAACGGTTCTTCAGAAAAGAGGTCTTGATGAGAATTGCATACAGCAGATGTATAGATTGTTTGCAGATAAAATAGCTGGTGAACCTGAGCTTGATAATGAAATGCGCATCAGACTCGATGATTATGAACTTCGTGAAGATGTTCAGAAAGAAGTCATGGAACTGTGGCATAACCTGTCACCTGAGTCACTGGAAACAAGTGCTGACCTTGATGCTTATGAACGCGAGTTTCTTCAGCTTCACGGTTTTGGTTATGATATACTTGATTATTCCGAGGATGTTCCATTTGAACTAGGTTTTGATGATCTTTGGGTTCATTGACTGAGTTGATTTTCCCTGCAGATTCAAGGATGTAAATTTATGAATATGGAAGCTTATGTTCTAGGCAGCGGTGGTTCGATGCCGCTGCCTGGACGTCATCTCACATCCGTGCTGCTTCGCAGGGAGGGTGAGCTTTTTTTATTTGACTGCGGGGAAGGAACCCAGGTTGCACTTCGACGTCTGGGATTACGCTGGAAGAAGATCAGTGCAATATTTATTTCTCACACTCATGCAGATCATGTCACCGGCTTGCCGGGTATTCTGATGCTGAGCTCGCAGGTGGATCGTGATACTCCTTTATATATTTATGGCCCGCCAAAAATACGTGAATACATTGAGAGCAGCAGAAAAGCTCTGGATATGTATATCAACTATGAGATAGTTATCAGGGAAATCATGAAACCTGAGCTGCCTGAAGTTGTTTACAGCGGTGACGGTTTTTCAGTCAGATCATTTCCTGTGCAGCATTCACGCACATGCTATGGATATTCATTTATTGAGGATCCCAGAGCAGGAGTTTTTCATCCTGAGCGTGCTGTTGAACTAGGCGTACCTGTTGGGCATCTTTGGGGAAGACTTCAGAGCGGCCAGGAAGTAGAACTTGAGGATGGCCGGATTATAAAAAGCAGTGATGTTATGGGTGAAACCAGACGAGGAAGAAAGTTCACTTTTATCACAGACAGTTTGCCGGTACCGCGATTGTCAGAAGAGATGCGTAATTCTGACCTTGTAATCTGTGAAGGTATGTATCTGAATGAAGAAGCGGCCGCAGCAGCTGAGAAAAAGCATATGACCGGGGTACAGGCTGCCGAGCTCGCACGAGCCGCAGGAGATATCGGCAGAATGGGACTGGTTCATTTTAGCGCCAGATATACCAAAAAAGATATTCTGGCTATTGAAAAAGAAGCCCAGGAAGTATTTCCAAATACTTTTTCAGCCAGGGACGGGATGCAACTGGATATGCCGTACCTTGATTAGAGGAGCGGAATATGATTTCAGTATCGGAAATCTCAAAGAATTTCGGGGAGATCGCAGCGGTCAATAAGGTTTCGTTTGAAGCGAAGCCAGGTGAGGTGCTTGGTATCCTCGGGCCGAATGGAGCCGGGAAGACTACCATAATGAAAATGCTGACTGGATATCATTACCCCTGTTCAGGGGAGGTCCATGTTGGTGGTTTTCCCATTACAAGTCATGCAAATTCTGCAAAAAAAATTATAGGATATCTGCCGGAAAACGCTCCGCTGTACGGAGACCTACAGGTAAGCGAATTTCTTCGCTTTGCAGCAGGTATGCGAGGTATGAAGAGCGGTGAGATTGATGATGCTCTGGCACGGACTTTATCGAAATGCGGTATACAACGCGTCAGCAGGCAGAGAATTGATACCTTGTCCAAGGGCTACCGACAGAGAGTCGGGATCGCACAAGCAATTATTCATGATCCTCCAATCCTCATACTTGATGAACCTACGAGTGGTCTCGATCCTCTGCAAGTGCAGGAAATACGCCGGCTGATAATCGAATCAGGAAAAAACAAAACGGTGTTGTTTTCTTCTCATATCATGCAGGAAGTCGAGGCTGTATGTACCCGAATAATCATTCTTCACTTAGGTAAGATTATTGCTGAAGGAACGAGTGATGAGATAGCTTCCAGACTTAAAGCCGATACGGTTTATGAAGTATCGCTAAGCGGTGCTGACAGTAATACCATCCTCCGTTCACTTGAAACAGACAAGAGCTGTATCCGGGCAGAGCTGATCAGAAGTACTTCAGCACAGAGACATAGAATCAGAATATCTCTTTCGATTGATAATCAGGACGAGGCTGGAGCTGCGCTATTCAGATTTGCAGCCGGAAAAGGCTATGTTTTATCTGAGCTGACTCCTGTGCAGTATGGTCTGGAAGAAATATTTACTGCCTTGATGGCTGAGGAGGATATGCAATGAGACTGATAGTTTCTCTCAGGAATATCTTGCTTGTATTCAGGAAAGATTTCACCAGCAGCCTCTATTCTCCTGTTGCATATCTGGTTCTGATCTCGTTTCTGGTTTTTTCAGCTGCTTGGCTTTTTTTTCTTCAGAACTTTTTTGCGAGGGATACAGCTTCATTGCGGATCTATTTCGATATATTTCCCGTGCTGTTTGCTGTGTTGATTCCTGCTGCCACTATGCGTTGTTGGGCTGAAGAATTCAGACTAGGTACCGCTGAAATCCTCTTTTCCTTTCCGGCTTACGAGTCTGAGCTTGTCATCGGCAAATTCCTGGCAGCGTATTCTGTAATACTACTGGCTGTACTGATAAGTGTAAGTGTACCTGTCAGCCTCGTTACTTTTGGTAATTTTGATCATGGTCAGATCCGCACTGCGTATTTTGGGGTTATCCTTTTTACAGCCATGTATACAGCATTTGCTTGTTTGGTCAGTTCCCTGAGCAAAAACCAGGTCAGCTCTTTCCTCATTTCAGCAGCTGTTCTGCTTAGCCTGAATTTCATCGATCATGCATTGATATTTAGTAATATGCCGGATTTTTTTCGTTCATTAATACGCAGTGTTTCACTGAGTCATCGATTTGCAGACTTCAATAAAGGAGTTATCGACAGTCGGGATGTTGCTTTTTTTCTCACTTCAACTACGGCTTTTCTGTATCTGAATGTGCAGATTTTATTTTTAAGAAAATGGCGGTGAATCATGTATAAGAGTCAACGGTATTCACTCATTTCATTCATTCTGATTTTCCTTATTTTTGTGTTTATCTCGGTAATTGTTGGTCGTTATCCACTCCGGATTGATGCCAGTTCAGGTAAACATAATTCGATCAGTACGGTTTCTCGTCGAATCGCCTCTGATATATCTGATTATCTCAGAATTGATTTCTATATTTCTCCGAAGCTGAAGAACTTGAGCCCGGTTCCACAGGATATTATTGATTTACTTCAGGAGTATGTTCAGTTTTCAAAGGGCAGAATTGAACTTCATATTATTGATCCTTCCTCATCTGAAGTCGCACGTGAAGCTCAGAATAGTGGTGTTCAGCCTCAACAGATCCAGATCGTTGAGGATAATCAGTCGAGTATTGCTACAGTGTATTCAGGACTGGTTCTATCCTACGGTGACGAGATTTTTACCTTTCCTACTGTATTTAATGCAGACATAATCGAGTATCAGATAAGCAGTGCCTTACGACGGCTGGTTTTGAATAATGTTCCCCGGATTGCTGTGCTCTTTGGCACAGACGGCTTGAGTCTTGAAGGAACGCATAGGCTCTTTCATGAACACTTGATCCGGGATTATAATCTATTTGAACTCGAAAGAGGTCAGCAGATACCACCAGATACATCTTCTGTTTTCCTGATCGGGGCCGCTGATCTTGACACTGATTCAATTCGTTACCTTGACGAATATCTTGTGAACGGAGGGAAAATTATCGCTGCAGTTTCACCAGTTGAAATTGACCTGGATGCAGGAATGCATCCTGTTCCCTTGGGGGACTCAATAGCTCTGGAATGGCTTTCACATCATGGCGCTATGCTTGAACAGAATCTGGTTCTTGACCAAAGGAATCTTAGGATTCCAGTAGAGCACAGTAGTGGCGGTATCCAGTATCAGTTATATCAGGATTATCCTCATTGGATTGACATCTCTTCTGCAAATGTGAATCCTGACCATATCCTCACGGCTGATTTTATCGGCCTTGACCTGTTCTGGCCGGGTTTACTGAGACTTGTACCCGGACCATTCAGGAATACTGAAGTATTAATGCATGCCAGTCGTAATTCCTGGATTGTCGGATATCCTTTTTATATAAACCCCGATGAGGCGGATTCCTCAATCAACACAGCTGTTGAAAGAGATGGCAACTATATAGTTGCAGGTGAAATATCCGGCTCTTTTCTGTCCTTTTTCGGATCAAACCAGCATATTATGGAGAATCCTGTCGATAAAGGTGGACGATTACTGGTAATCGCAGACTCTGATTTCACCAGTGATCTCATACAGTTTGCTGAAAGCTGGCATAATACACAGTTCATTTCCATGATCGCTGACTGGATAACAAATGACTCTGATCTCATGGAGATACGCAGTAGAAGTCAGCGAACATTCCGATTAAATCTGATTCAGGATGAGAAACTTTTTCAGGCGAGGGCCAGATTTGTCACTATGCTGCATACCGTTTTAATTCCTATTAGTATCGCAGTTGCCGGTTTTCTGTTTCTCCTGTACCGGCGGAAAAAATTTACCGGAGATTTCTTGTGAACCGATATATAGATTATTTCGGTGTCAGAAATATCTCATATGCTTTTTGTGTTCTCCTGTTGGTGCTGATTGTGATATTTGGTAACAGATCGGTTGATTCCGACAACACCAAACTTTCTGCTCTTATTGATGACGGACTTCTACTGAATGCAGAAGAAATACATTTAACACATTATAACCAGCCATCTTTAATACTTAGCATGAATAATGGAGACTGGTTAATTTCTATCGAGGATGATTCAATCCGGCTACCTGCTCGTAATGACAGGGTGGAAGCTTTTCTTGACGTTCTGCAGGAATTGAGAAAACGCCGGAAGGTATCTCTATCATCCTCGGACTCTGACCGCCTCGGATTTGGTCAGCCCATAAGACTTGATGTCTACAGCCGCGAGGATTCCGTTTTACTTTCAGGTCTGTTCGGGTTTGTGAGCTCGAATTCCCGGGAGAAATACTTCAGATTCGAGGATTCCGAGGAGATTCTGGCAATCGATACTACTATATCTTTTTATCTTCACCAGGGGCTGGATTACTGGCAGGACCAGCGGATACTACAGGCTGAGTAAGGTCTGTGCTTTTATGACTATTTTGGCTTGTTTTCTGTAAGTGATGCTATGTAATTCCTGTATTTCTGTGGATCAGGTTCAAATCCGACAACTGTTTCATCATTTTGACGCGCCCTGTCCAGAGCCGCCCTGGCTTCCTTAAGCAGTGTCTTTCCATCCAGAAGGCGTCCATTGCGCGCGCTTATGCCGGCAAACCCACGTTCTGGCCAGTACTCCAGTACGGTTCTTGCCTCCTGAACTGCTGCATGGACATTGATACCCGGAAGAAGAATAGCATAGTTTCCTGACTCAATGCTGATAACCCTATCGGAGTCAGTGTACCTCTTTATCAGCCAGTTTTGAGCCGATGGCATTTCATCCTGATCAAATAAAAACAGCAGCATCAGACTCAGTTCGGTTTCCTGCATGGCTGATTCACTCAAATAGCGGTCGATTGTCGTCAGGCTTCCGTTCAGGTTTTCTGCAGGTTCTGTAGATGTCTCCCGCACTTGCTCGTTTTCCGTAAATGTTTCCGTGTACTGATCTGTTTCACCGTATAAGTCTGATGTCCCCGCAGCTGTGAATAACTGGATAAGAAATGAAATAAGCAGATACAAAGTATAGATGATACATATATATGCAATATAGCGGAAAATCTGCAGCAGGACATCGGAAGTTATGACTCGATATGTCATTTGAATTCTCCACGATGGGCTATCATCCAGTGATTGAATGCTTGATTCCAGATTCTCGTAAGTAATTTCATTCACCCGGTCTGTATGTACAGTCCAGATAAACATACCGTTTCCTGCATCATCATCAACGGCAAGTGAATGTATTGCAGGATATGAAGATATGAAATCCCGAATCCAGCGAGGAAACAGGTTCTGGTACCCGGTTTCATCATCCGGCAACTGTATCTCCCTTGCAAGGCCATTCCAGGTATGAACAAACTCCTGCAGTACTTCCTGTCCCTGATTGCTGCGAAGTGACCGTTCCTGATACAACAGGTAAACGCTTACTGAAATAGATGCAAGCACTGCCAATACAGTCATTGTATAAAATATAAAGGTCGAAGCATTCTTCATAGGCCAAGTATATATGCTCCAGCGGGTATTTCCAATAAAAAAAGAATATTTACGGATGTGCCTGCAGTGTTTTACGAATTTCTTTGAGTGTCCAGTCGATTGAGTGTTTTAGTAGATTTTCTACATCAGCCATTCCGACATTACGGAAATAGGATACCGAAGGGAAAATAGTCATCCAGACGTATAAATCCTCCTGATCTTGTTCAGTAAAAAATTGTGTTATATTTCTTTTGGGAACATTCAGACGCAGCAGCGCTGCTGAGTAAGCCTCAAGAAAATTTCTCCATGAATTATGTTTTCCCTTATGCCACCTGAGTAACGGCAGTTCATGTATAGATGAAACTCTTTCTGTATTTCCTGTCAGGGCAGAATAAGGTGATACAGCGCATACTTCGGCTGGAATACTCTCAATTAATCCATACAGGCGCTGCTGATAACTTCTTAAAGTAGGTGTAGAGTAAAATATTCCTTTTTCACATTTTCGTTTTTCTATCTTATGACTATCGAAGATAAATTTGCTCAGCAGTGATTCAGCATTATTTAACCGATTTTCATGTGACTGAAAATAGTTATACAGATAAGTTCCTTTGGCATATGTTTTTCCATCTGGATATCCGTAATCTGCTCCATAGATTGTAATCTTGTATGCACCAATAGAGGCCGCAAGTGAAACAGCTGCATGTGTTACATTTCCACCAGATGTATCTATGCTCGGGAAATACTTGAAATGGCTGTTTACATATTGGGAAAAAGGATGCCCGGATGAGAAGAAAAGGGGGTTCCTTACCTGACGAGTGAGTGTAGGCGGTGATGCCAGATCAAACATTACCGGAATGTCTGCAAAGATAGCCTGAAAAAAATGGTGGTAGGTCACGAGTTGGCAATCAATAGATAGAATTATATCCGGCCGGATATTGTGTGCTACCAGCCATGGCACTGCGGTGTCAGTGGCAATGCAGTAGGACTTTTCGGCTGCCGCACGAATCTCCTCACGGTACATATCCAGACTTGGTCCCGCGGCAATTATCATACAGTTCTTCTGTGGACTCAGAGTGCCTGTTGCATCTCCTGCTATTGCAAGATTTGCCATAGTGTTTGTCATCCATCTACGACCGAATCTGGTTTGTACTGCATAGTCATCAGATACAGCCTCAATGGTTTGCTGTATTGTGTTCATGACAGATTCGAATTCTAAATTAAGCATAGAAGTTCGCGATCTCAGAGGAATGCTTCGGATATCACCCATAATTGCTGGAATATACCGTTCAAGCAGGAAAGTCTTAAGTTCTGAATCTGAGGGATTGATAAATAGTCGCACACGAGAGTCCAGGAAAATATCTGTAACATCCATTTCAGAGAGCACAGTCCTGAAATAGGTGAAGTTGAAATCAATTACGATTACAGATTCTACCTTTGGGTTTTTTAGTAGTTCCCTGATATGATATCCACCTCCGAAACCCAGTACTATTATAAATCCACCTGTCTCTGCGGTAGCAGCAAGGCGAGTACCTTCCTTTTCGGGATCAAATTGTGAATGTAGCGGGCGGAACTTCCCTCCGATTCTGATATATGGAACGGATAATCCTGATTTTGCCTTTTCCACATAGCATTCATCAGTGATTGAGGCTTCGCCAATAAAAGTTGCTGAAGCAGCATTGAAACCTGAAAGGGCCAACAGGTTTTTGGAAAGCATTTCATTCGGGAAGTCACGCATTAATCAGATCCTTGAACCTATCAAGCGAAGCATTCCACATCTGACGTGCCGTATCTGCTGATTGGTTCGATTCTTGAGTCAGCGCCGGTAGTGCAGTATAAATCAAGGCATCTGTCGCCCTATGCATATAAACTGGAAGAGTATCAGTACTTATCCACTGATCCAGAAATTCTTCTACCTCTGAATCGAGAGTAAGAAGAAAATTATGAATCTGCTCTCTGGTATTCCGGTCTATTAACTGTTTACTACGTATAACCGGCATCCTCCTGACTCCTGCTGGTCTTATACTGCTGTATTCCTTCACTGTCTTACGGGGAAAACAGGTTGCGGATCCTGATAAAACATATATATCATTGTTTTTTTCTGACTGCGCGCAAAACCAGCCTTTGTAATATGCCATAGCTCTGGACGATTGAATTGAGCGATGGAAAATGCTGCTGCTAATTGGTTGTATTCTCGAACAGGTTTTCAACAGATATAAGGTCGAACTGTGATTCGCAGCATGTGTTTTGCCATGATATGTAGATAAATCCAGACCGGCAAAGAGTATGGATCTGAACCCCAAAGCCCGTAATAAATGCACAGCAGCGGCGGTAACAGTACCGGTAGAAGAAATGTCTGAAATGAAATCTGAACAGGATGAAAAAAGATCATTTTCTAAACTACCAGCAGTGCCGAAGAAAAATACTGGATTATTCAGATTTGAAGGAAGATTAGCCTGTATGGTCGAAAATACGGGGATGCTTGAATGGCCGCGTCTTGTTAATGAATGGAACAATCCGCCGGCATGAAATCCAGCATCACTTGTAATTATAGCGTCGGGAATAATTCCTCTTGATAAAACTGGATGCAGAGATGAAGAACAGCTTAGTATAAAGAGGTTATCGGAATACCTGCGGATTTCCTCAATATGCTCATCCAGACTGCTTCCCGGGGCAATTACCAATGCCTGTTTGTCCGGTAGCTCGAACTGGTGCTCCTTGATAGCTGTGAGGTTTCTTATGCTGTTTCCAATGAACTTTCTTCCATAAGATCCAAGAGTAATCAATTCCATCTGAACATTCTCTATTACCTGATGGATAATCTGCATGTAATCAGGACAGATAGTTTGCAGGAGCCTGCATCCTGGTGGCCAGAAGAGAATTGAGAATGAAGCAAGATCTCTATAATTCAATTTCTGAGTCAGATATACCGATAGTTCCAGATCATTATCAGGTTGGCAGTATTCACCTGACTCCAGCGTTGGAAGCCTGGGAGACGCCAGTATTGATATGATTCTGCTCCCCGGAAAATGTTTTTCAGCGGATCTGCTGATATACCCATAGCCTTCTCCAACTATAAGTATACATGCTGGTCTGTTATGTATTTCGTTAGTAATAAAGCGTTCAGCCTGTATCTCGGGATTATATGCTGAGTGTAAACTGACTGTGTCGATTTTGAACGAATTTCTGTCAGCCATGATCCGCTGAAATTGTGTCATTTATGATCGATCCAAGCTCATCAGGCAGAATTTCCATAAGCTTGATTCTTAGTCCTGCAGACACACAATCGGGCGAAATCCCTTTTTGTTGTATGCTTATCTGAATTGTTTCGGTCTCTGAATCAATAGCACAAAGTGCAAACTGAATTACTGCTTCCGAGATTATGTATGAAAATTGATGAAAGAGCAGGCTTCTGTTCGTACACGGTATCACTGATTCAGCAGAGTCGAGTACTGCATTGAGTGAGAATTTCACAGCATTGCGGCTATTCATTTTAGTTTTGCTAAGAAAGGTGAGTACTGGTTTCTTGAAGCCATTGCTACTGATTGGCCTGGAAAGAATTAGTTTATCGCTTAGTATCGGCAGGAGTAGATTGCAGATAAGAATCCTTGTATCGAACAGGTGTTCTGTTTCTGCAGCTGACGGAAGTGCAAACATTATTAAACCAGATAATCGAGAGGTAATAGTATCAGAAACTGATTTAGTCTGAGTTTTTCGTTGGATGGGAAATATCAGAAGGCAGCTGGTGTCATCTCTGAGGCCTGTACTCAACATAGCACACAGGTTGTTTGGCTCATGCTCATCAGCTCTAATTCTGACGGTTTTGCCTTGAAGTAGATCCCTGCCGACTGTATCTTCAAGAAAATCACCGGTCAAATGCAGTCTTCTGAGCGAAGTAGGGTCAATATTTTGACCTGCAGCGGGACTGTAAGAACTTGAAAAGGGATCTTCAAGCAGGAAAATACCAACTCTCCATTCAAGACATCTACATAAAATATTCAGGATATAATTTGCAGAAAAGAAACCGGATGGAACTGCATTTATTTCTTCGCTGATAGCCAGAACAATCTGTTCTGGCTCAAGCTCTGTGCTACTCTCCTGGAGAAGTTCACTGACAGATCTATGGAGATCTGCTGCTCCCATTGCTCTCTGCATCAGCGAAGGGCTGTCTATAGAGCGATGGGGTAGAAGATCGTTGTCCTGGAGAACTCTTTGCATTAATCCCATAAGAAGCTCGCCCGTATTGACGGAATCAAAGCCCTAATTCATCAAAGAGCTTTTTATAAACGATAAAATGTTCACTTCGTGCAAACTCCTGAATTTTTTCCTCAGGCAGGCTTTCCAGCAACTGATCCATATAACTGAGAATTGATCTGATTTCTTCCCGGAGGCCACTTGGTAGATCATCAGAATGCTCAGAGATCTCATGTTCTTCCTGCTCCTCTGCAGTGATTGAGGATTCGGGGAGGGCCGTACCGGAATCAGCAAGCTCCTCAACAGGTATCTCTGCTTCAAGACTATCTGATACTGTATCCTGTACAGGAGCTTCTACCTCTGGTCCTTCCTGTTCAGGCTCGGCAATATCGAAGTCACTGTCTATTTCAAGTTCGTCCAGTTCTTCAGTAATGCTCTCATCTTCATATTCTGCTTTATAGTTGTCGATATCTTCAAGTTCATCGTCGATATCCAGGCTTGCCATACTCTGTATCGAGTCATCTTCATCAGAAAAATCCATTTCTGCACTAGCCATTGAAAGATCGTCGTCTACTGATTCATCAGATAATGCGTCGATTTCTGCGTCTGCATTATTCAGAGCTTCTTCACTATCTTCACTATCTTCAGGGCTTTCTGTGAACTCTTCAAGTACTATGCCTTCGACAATATCTTCATCCTCAACATCGGGTAGAGTATCTTCGTAATCACTGATTTCTTCTTCATCATCTTCCTGAATAGTTTCACTATCTGATTGATCATTTATGACTTCAGTTTCGGTATTAAACTGTTCAGACTCAGTAGGTATTTCAATTATCTCATCATCATCCGGGGTATCTTCTATGATCTCTGTGCCTTCCAGATCATAATCCGGATCAACCGAGGTACCTGCTTGCTCTGTAAACTCTGCAGTATTGAGGATGTTTTCCAGTTCATCTCCTGTCAGAGCAATCGTATCATCATCATCGTCCTCAAAGAATCCTCTGGCAATTTCTTCACTCTCTTCAGTATCAATGGATTCGGTATCAATGGATTCGGTATCAATGGATTCGGTATCAAGCACAGGCTCCGAAACAAATTCTGATTCTTCCTGTTCAAGGCTATCCTCTGATTCTTCTTCTGCAGGGTAATCTATATCTTCCTGTATCTGTATCTGTATCTGTTGCTGTTGCTGTTCTTCGATCGGGTCCTCGATCGAGGTTTCAGAGGCGTTTTCTTTTTCCGACTCATCCGGATCCTGCTGCAGCGCTATCTGCGGTTGTGGCGATCTCAAATGAGAGAGTTCGAATTTCAGCGCAGCAAGTTCCTCGCGGATGCTGTGCAATTCTTTTTCGATTCCGGAAAAGGCAGCTTTTGACACCATTTGATTATCACCGGTTGTTTCTTCCTCTGATTCCTTCAGATAATCTTCATCAGCTTCTTCAATTGGAGGGTTAATATAGGGTTCTTCTACTACTTCAATATCAAGCTCGTTCGGATCAAAGGAAGAAGCATAATCGGCATCCGGTTCATCAAGGGCTTCCGGTTCATCAAGGGCTTCCGGTTCATCAAGGGCTTCCGGTTCA